>NZ_JBIAZA010000003.1:0-516770 GCF_042898655.1 Streptosporangium sp. NPDC000396 | reverse complement strand
GGGGGGGGGGGGTGTGTTGGGGGGGGGGGGGGGGGGGGGGGGCCCCCCCCCCGGGCCCCGCCCCGCGGGTGTTGGGGGGGGGGGGGGGGGGGGGGGGCGGGGGGGGGCGGCGGCCGCCCCCCCCCGACCGCTAATCTCGGACATAACGGGTATAAACCCATAAAGTCACCGATTCTTACCGGGAGGTCAGCGATGACAGCAGGAGTCGGCAAGACGGTTCAGGATGTAATGCATCGGGGAGCCCAGTGCATCGGCGAGCACGACAGCCTGCGCACGGCCGCGCAGATGATGCGTGATCTGAATGTCGGCGCGCTGCCGATCTGCGGTGATGACGACCGGCTCAAGGGGATCATCACCGACCGGGACATCGTGGTCAAGTGCTGCGCCGAGGGGATGGACATCGACCGGGCCACGGCCGGGGAGCTCGCCCGCGGGCTGGTGTGGACCGAGGCTCGCACCAGCATCGAGGAAGCGCTGTCCAAGATGGAACAGCACCAGATCAAGCGTCTGCCCGTGATCGAGAACCACCGCATCGTCGGCATGATCAGCGAAGCCGACCTGGCCAATGAACTGCCCGACGACAAGCTCGCCGAGTTCGTCCACCGGGTCTACGCGCACGCCTGACGACCTCCGGGGAGGATCAGGTCAAGCCGTACGGGAACGCCTCGGCCGTCACGCCCGCTTCCGCGGTCGCCGCCAGGTCCTGGCGCCGAAGTCCGGCCCGATCCTCCCCAGGGCCGGTTCGCCTCCGGCCGCTGCGAGCCACACCGTCTTTGACAACCGAGGATTCCGGGCTTTCGCGTTCAGCTTTCCGATGATTCTCGAGGCACCGGCACGCCCGCGGAACCAGCCGTCGACCGGCCCCGGACACGCGGCCCGCCGGCGGTCAGCCGGGCTCGGCCGCGGCGGGCCGCCGCGCGTACACCTCGATCTCGATTTTCATGCGGGGGTCGGCGAGACCGCACACGAGCATCGTGGCGGCCGGGCGAACCTCGCCGAAACAGCGGCGCAGGGTCGGCCAGCACGGCTCGAAGTCCTCCCTGTCGGGCAGCAGGTACCGGACCCGGACGACGTCGGAGAACGAGCAACCCGCCTCGGCCAGTACCGCTTCGATGTTGCGCAGGCACTGCTCGGCCTGCTCGACCACGTCATCGGAGATCGTCATGGCCGCGTAGTCGAAACCGGTCGTCCCCGACACGTGAACCCAGTCGCCGTCCACTACCGCCCGGGCGTATCCGATCTCCTCCTCGAAGGTGGAGCCGCTCAGGATCACACGTCGTTCTGCCATGGAGGGAACGTTAGGCAATCAGCAGTGATACGTCTAATACGTTTTCACGGATGACGTGATATCTCTCTGCATATGGACCGCCCCGAGCTCGCGCTTCACCAGCTGTACGCCTTCGCCGTACTCTCCGAGGAGCTTCACTTCGGACGTGCCGCCGAGCGGCTGGGCATCGCGCAACCGCCGCTGAGCCAGCAGATCCGGCGGCTGGAGCAGAAGGTCGGGCATCCGCTGTTCGATCGGCGGTCAGGTCGGGTCGTCCTGACCGCGGCGGGACACGAGCTCCTGCCCGCGGCCCGGCGCGCGCTCGAGGAGGTCGCGGGCGGGCTGGACGCGGCGCGGCGCACCGGCGAAGGAGAGACCGGCCGCATCCGGATCGGCTTCGCGGCGTCGCTCGCGCTGACCATCCTGCCGGGGATACTGCGCGCCTATCGTGCCCGGTATCCGGAAGTGGAGATGGAGATCCGCGAGATGACGACGGCGCCGCAGGTGGCCGCCCTGCATGAGCACGCGATCGACATCGGGCTCCTGCGGGAGCCGCCGGACGAACAGGGCCTGGTGGCCGAGCCGATCCTTTCCGAGGAGTTCGTCGCGGTCCTGCCGGTCGGCCACCCCCTCGCCACCCGGCGCGTCGTCCCGGTCGCGGCACTGGCCGGAGAACCGTTCGTGCTGTTGCCCCGCGCCACCGGGCCGACGGTCCACGACCGGATCCTCGGCCTGTGCCGCGCGGCGGGCTTCGAGCCCCGCATCGGCCAGTTCGCGGTGGAGTGGCAGACGGTCTCCGCGCTTGTCGAGGCGGGACTCGGCGTCTCCCTCGCCCCGGCGAGCATCCGCCGGATCCGGCTCAAGGGCGTGGCGTACCGCCGGATCGAGCCGGACACCGCACGCACCACCGTCGCGGTGTGCTGGCGCCACGATGACAGGAACCCGCTGATCGCGCGATTCCTGGAGGCCGCCCGCAGCGAGCCGCCCACATGAGAGCGGGCCGCCTGCGAGCGCGGCGGGTGGGTCCCGCACGGCCCGGCGCGGCGGGGCTTCCCGGCCAGGAGCGCCGCTTTTACGTGTTTGCCCTATGCACGGCCCGGCGAGGCGGGGCCTCCCGCTGTACCGTACCGCTCGTCAACGACCACGTCCGCGGAGCGCCGCCGCGCAGAGGGCGACCACGCCCACCCCCAGCGACGTTCCGACGAGCACCATCACCGCACCCACGGCCCACAGACCGCTGTCGTCCGAGGTGGCGGCGTCGACCGACCAGCACACCGTCATCGTGAGCGTGACGGCCACGGCGGCGGCCACCGGATGCCCTCGCCATCCCCCGGCGGCGGCCAGGGCCCCCAGCCCCAGCACCACCCCCACCACCTGCCAGGGCTGGTAAGGGCCGCTGAGACCGCCATAGGGCGCCTCATCCTTCTCCTGATCCCATCCCAGCCAGATCATGTAGTTGACGAAGGTCGCCGCCGCCAGCAGTCCCGCCGCCCGGGCACCGGCCGCAACGCGCCGGCGCCGCGCAGGAGTGGTCTTTCCGTCCTCCGGCATCGCAACCTCCCCGCACTCGTGATCACGATGAATTCACTGTCACGGGCGAGCACGGCACCCGTCAACAAGCCGCATCCCGACTGCGAGGTGCACATTCACGAAACCCAGGGCCACGATGCCGTCACCCGGCTGCGTGGCGGCGAGATCGACGTGTTGATCACCGACATCCTCATCGCCTCCCAGCCCGACGTGACGGCCGGACCGGTCCTGCTGTCCGAGCCGCGGATGCCGGCGGTCGCGGCCGAGCACCCGCTGGCCGGCCATCAGGCGGTGTCGATGGAGGAATCAGCCGATCATCCGGTGATCCTGGTAGCCGCCGACATGCCCGAGGCCTTCCAGCAAGACCGCAATCCTTCGCACACGCCAGTCGAATTCCGGTAGCCCTTCCAGGGACGCTGTGCGAAGGTTCTGCGGAAGCTCAGGCGGACCGGGGAGTTTGATATGGAACGGGCACAGTTCGGTTGGGTCTCGTCCATCGCGGACAATGCCGCGAGCCTCTTCGATGAGCGCCGGTGACCCGTGACGAGGTGGGCTCCCCGCGCCCGGTCCATGCCGATGAGCTTCCCGAGGGACGCCGGGCGGTGCTGGCGATGTACCAGCGGGTGCGCCGGTACGCGGTGCCGATGTGGATGATCGAAGCCGCGGCCGAGCGGCGGCTGGCCGGTGACGTGGCGGGCGCCTGCGCGGCGGCGGGCATCGACCTGGATGTCGATCGTGCGGCTGTGGCGCGGGCGTGCGGCCGGGAGACCGCCGATCTGATCGCGGACGACCTACGCCATCTGGCCCCCGACCTGCTGCGCTGGCACATGCCCCGGGTGCTCGACGACCCGCCGGGGCCGATTTGGCACGCCTCTGGCGTGCTCCGACGCTACCCTGCCGGAGGCGGCGCGGTCCTGTTGGTGGACAAAGCGTGGAAGGATCCCGTACGGCTGAAGCTGCGGGTGGTGATCCCACGGGCGGGAAACGAGGCGGTGCACGACCGGGGATCGCACATGTACCACTTGCACCGGTCCTGCTGGGACACCCGGCACACCGATGAGCTGCGGGAACGCTGCGGCGGGACGGATCGCATCCCGTTCTTCCACGCGGACGGCCGCCCGCTGGACGTGGACGAGCTCCCTGGCGGGCCGAGCCCCGACGATCCGGTCGCCGACGTGGAGTGGCTGACCATGCTGTGGGACCATGGCCGCGTCGGCGAGGCTCTGGCCGAGTGCGGGATCACCCTCGAGCCCGGCGAGCCGAACATCTGGGAGGTCCGGCCACAGGTGGCGGTGGAGCGGCTGGTGGCCGATGCCAGGAACGTCCTGGACCACGGCGTGCCCGAACCGCCCCTGGTGAGTCCGCCTCGGCGTTCCAAGCCGACGGTGTGGCTGGACGGCGGGGACGAGACGCAGGTCTTTCCAGATGTGGAGCTGACGTTCGGCCGCGCCGGGAGGGTCACGGCGCGCCGCCGCAACCACCCGATCGGCGAGAGCCTGATCGTGACCATTCCCGAGTACCGCCATCCGATCGACTTCGACCTGCTGCGCTTCGGCTACCTGCAGCCGGGCGATCTGCACCCGCTGGTCGCCCGGGCGCTGTTCCCGGCGCGCGACCCGGCCGGCAGCGGGCCGCCACCGCCACCGCGGTCAGCCGCCGGCACTGACACCGAGCGGCAGGAGGAGCTGCTGGATCGGGCGTACCACGGTGACACGCCCGGCGTGGTGGCGCTGCTGGACGCGGGATTCGACCCGATGACCCGCAACGACGCGGGTGAGACGCTGCTGCATCTGCTGGCCCACCTCGACCACGAGGTGCTTTTGCCAAGGCTGCTCGCCGCCGGCCTGCACATCAACACGCCCGACGCGGAGGGGCGCACCCCACTGCACGCCGCAGCCGAATGGCTGTCCGCGCGGCGGCACGCCGACGACCTCATCGACCGGCTCATCGACGCCGGCGGCACCGACACATGCCGGCAGCGGGGGGCGATGGGCTGCCTCGGGAGCGAGGTCGTCCGGACACCGCCCCCGCCGGAGGACGCCGTCTGGCAGCAGCGGCCTGCGCCGGCCGCCGCGGAGCTCCGGCGATTGCGCAAGGCGGCCAAGCGCGGCCGCTACCGCTCCCGGGTCCGCCTGGCGCGGGGCCTGTATCTCACGGGGCTGGGCCCGCGCGAGGTGCTGACCGAATGCTTCGGGGTCACGTTCCCGGACGAGTTCCTCCAGCTCGCCGAGCACGGGCCGCTGCCCGGCCACCGGCCCGAGAACTTCGACCACCACGCCTGGAAACTGGCCGTTCCACCGGACCAGGGCGGCCCGGTCTGGCCGCGATCCGGACCCTTCGCCGACCTCGACGACAACGTTGACGACGAGAGGATCCTCAAGCGCGATCGGGACCTGATCCCGCTGCTGGACCTGGACGACCACTACACCGAGCACGGCGGCCTGACCCTGTGCTACCGGGTGACCGAGCTCGCCGCCGGCCGGTCCGCGGTCTTCGGGATCGACGCCCTCGACCCCGGCGAAGAGGTGGAGCGGTGCGGCGCTTCCCTGCTCGCGGTTCTGCGGGACCACCATGCCACCGTCGTCGATCGGCTGGAGACGCTGGAGCGACATGCACCGGACCCCGTCACCCAGCAGCGACTGACCGACCACCGAGCGGCGCTAGACAAGGTCGAGGCCCTGATCCGGACCACCGCCGACCTCGCGCCGGCGACGGTATCCCCGACGACGGCTCCACTGGCGACGCTGCGGGCGCGGGCGTCGCGTGGCGACTATCGGTCGATGAGCCGCCTGGCGCGGGCGCTGTACGCCACCGGGCTGGGCCCGCGTGAGGTGCTGGCCGAGTGCTTCGGGGTGGCCTTCCCGGACGAGTTCTTCGTGATCGTCGATGCAGATCCCCACGACGCGACCCCCGGGGAGGTGGCCAACCTGCCGTGGAAGCTGGCCGTCCCGCTCGATCGGGGTGGTCCCATGGTACGGCCCTTGCCGATGATGTGGCCCGCTGAGCGGCGGATCTTCTCCTGGGACCCGGATCTCGTCCCGCTCGTCGCGCTGTACGGCGATGGCCGGGTCGACCACGGCGCCAAAAAGCCGCAGCCGCAGGTGCCTCACGGCGACCGAATCCACTGTTACCGCCTGAGTGAGCTCGCTGTCGGCCGCAGCACCGTGGTCGCCGTCCCGTGGCACAGGGCCGATGAAGGCGGCGAACTGTTCGTCGAGCCCTCCGGCCAGTCCCTCCTCACGGTCCTGCACGAGTACCTCACCGCCCAGCATCGCTTGAACGGATGGGAGATCGTTCAACCGTGGAATCGGGGTGCGGGCTCCATCGACGACACGGAGGTGGAGGAGACCCGCGAGCGCGTTGCGGAGATCGAGGCGCTCCAGCGCCGCCTGGGCGACCGCATGAGGCCGGCCGAGAAATGACCGATGGTGAGCGCGTAGCCGAAGAAGAACGCCGGCAGGTATAGGGCAAACGGCTATCCCCGCACGGCCGGCCATCCACACCCGGATACCAAAAGGAGTAAATGGGTATAAATCCGACGCATTGGGCCGGTGTCGAGGAGTGGAGTCGGCGAAGGCGCGGACTCCTTGCTCGCCAGGCTCCGTCCGGCCTTCGGTCCGTCAACGACATAGCGGGCCTGGCGGCCTGCGCCGCCAGTGGCTCCCAACAACGGGAGGCGGCCATGAACGAACGAACCTGGGAGCGCATGGGCGCGGTCAGCGGGTTGACGGCCGCGGCGTTACTGGTGGCAGCCTTCGTGGTGGCTCCGGGCGCTCCCGGGCTGGATGCCCGTCCGATCATCATCGCCCGCTATCTCGACGAGCACCGGGTAGAGGTGCTCGCGGCTTCCATGCTGATCACGCTGGCCGTGGTGGCGTTCCTGTGGTTCGTCGCGCATCTGCGGCACGTGCTGCAGCGGGCCGAGGGCGGCGCGGAGGCGTTCTCCCCGGTGGTGCTGGTCTCCGGCGTGAGCCTGGCCACGGTATGCGCGCTGAGCATGGTGCCGCTCATGGCGCTGGCCAAGCTGACCGCCCGGCCGACGGCGCTCGGCGAGTTCGAGGCGGTACGCGTCCTGTACGGCATGCACCAGCTCTCTCTCGGGCCGATCGGCCTGCTGACGGCGCTGTTCGCGGTGAGCACCGGGGCCGCCATGGTGCGCCGGGAACTGGCGGGACCGTGGCTGGGCCTGCTGGGCATGGTCGTCGCGGTGATCGGGCTGGTCACGGGCATCGGCAGCTTCCTCGCCACCTCGTCCGGGATCGTGATGCTCCTGGCCTACGCCATGGGCATCGCGTTCGCGCTGTGGATCGCCGCCACCTCAGTGATCATGATCCTCCACCCGGAAGTGGAACGCATCACCGCCGCGCACGGGGTCTTCGCCCGCTGAAAACCGATACGACCGATCCGCCGTCGCGGGTTCACGGGCACGGTCCGGCCAGGTTGGGGCGAGGAGCGTCACACCGTCGACCGGTCGCCAGGAACCGCGAGTTGGACGGGATCGTTGGGCGAAGTGACCGGCTCATCGCACTCAGCGGACACGGGCCGGCGGCCACCTTCGGGAGCGTGCAGCATGGAAGTGACCGGCATCATCTCCGCCCTCGTCATCGGAATCGTCATCGGAGCACTCGGACGGCTGGTGGTCCCGGGACGCCAGTCCATCCCGATCTGGCTCACCGTTGTGATCGGAGCGGTCGCCGCGCTCATCGGCACAGCCGTCGCCACCGTGCTCGGAGTGGCCGACACTCGCGGGATCGACTGGATCGAGCTGGCCATCCAGGTGGCGCTGGCCGCCGGTGGCGTCGCGGCCGCGGTGAACATGTACGGCAGGCGCGGGATCCGCTGACCCCGTCCAAGGAGCCCAAGGCGTCCGGGGCCGTTACCGGCACGGGCCGCCCCACGTCCGGTTTCCCGCCCGCCGACCCGCTTGTCAGTCCTGGTGGCGCGGGATGCCGGACACCTCGTGGTCGGCGTGGAAGAGCGCTTCGCCGATGAGGGCGCGGACGTGGACGTCACGGGCTCGGTAGAGCACACGACGGCCGTCCCGCCGGGTGTGCACCAGACCCGCGAGGCGGAGTTTGGCCAGGTGCTGGGAGACCGAGGGGCGCGCGACTCCGACGGCCTCGGCGAGCGAGCCGACATCGTATTCGCCGGACGACAGCAGCCACATCAGGCGGAGCCGGGTGGCGTCACTGAGCATCCGGAAGGCTTCGACGGCGGCCTCTACCTGGGCGCTTGTGGGTTGCTTCTGCGACAGGTTGGCACCTGAGACGTTGTCGCGTGCATACATGACTACATATAATCCGGACGAAAGGCACCGGTCGCAAGTGAGGTAGCGATGTCCGACCAGCAGGATGCCGGTTCTTTATCCCCCCATGAACCCCGCGAACACGGACACGGACACGGTCATGAGCACAGCCACGGTCACGGCCACGAAGAGCCGCTTGGAGGCGGCCGATTCAGGCGCTTGATGTCGCGGGCCGGCCACGCTTTCACGCCACACAGCCACGACAGCGCCGACAAGACCGATGCGGCCCTGGAGTCCAGCAGCCGCGGGATGCGTGTGCTGGCCGTCTCCTTCGCCGCCCTCGTGGTGACCGCCGTGATCCAGGCGGCGATCGTGGCGTTCTCCGGCTCGGTGGCGTTGCTGGGCGACACGCTGCACAACTTCGCCGACGCCCTGACCGCGGTGCCGCTGGCGATCGCCTTCTCCCTCGGGCGGCGTGCGGCCACCCGCAGGTTCACCTACGGGTACGGCCGTGCCGAGGACCTGGCGGGGATCGTCATCGTGCTGATCATCACGGCCTCCGCCGCGTTCGCCGGATACGAGGCCGTCAAGCGCCTGATCACCCCGGAGGACGTGCGGGCGCTCGGCTGGGTCGCCGCCGCTGGAGTGGTCGGCTTCCTCGGCAACGAGTGGGTGGCCCGCTACCGGATCAGGGTCGGCCGCCAGATCGGCTCGGCGGCGCTGGTCGCCGACGGGCTGCACGCCCGCACCGACGGCTTCACCTCGCTGGCCGTACTGCTCGGCGCGGGTGGCGCGGCGCTGGGCTTCCCGATCGCCGACCCGATCGTCGGCCTGCTGATCACCGTCGCGATCTGCTTCGTGCTGCGGGACGCGGCCCGCGAGATCTACCACCGGCTGATGGACGCCGTCGACCCGGCCCTTCTGGACCAGGCCGAGCGGATCCTCACCTCGACACCGGGCGTCCGGCACGTGGGGTCGATACGGCTGCGCTGGATCGGCCACGCGCTGCGGGCCGAGGTCGACATCGTGGTCGACCACAACCTGTCACTGGTGGAGGCGCACGCCGTGGCGGTGGACGCCGAGCACCGGCTCATCCACGACCTGCCCCGGCTGAGAGCCGCCACGGTGCACGCCGATCCGGACGGCCCCGACGGCGCCGACCATCACGCCGCCTTGGTTTCCCACCGATAGCCCGATCTCCTCGCTCAAGGAGCTCGCCGAGCCGTACCGGAGGTTCAGCCTTTGCCCCACCCCGCGGGGTAGCGGCTTCCAGGGGTGAGCGAGCGCCTACCGTAGAGCTCCGACAGCGTCACGAAGGTGAAACCCTTACGCTGGAGATCCTTGAGCAGCGCGGGCACGGCCCGCACGGTTGTCCTGTGGATGTCGTGGAACAGCACGATGGAGCCGGGCTTGGCGGCGGCTCCTCTGCGCCGCACGACGCCGGAGTCGCGATCACGCCAGTCCTTGGTGTCGACACTCCACAGGATCTGCGCGAGCCCCTCACGGCGGGCCTCGGCGGTGACGCTCCTGTTGGTGGAACCGTACGGAGGCCGCATGATCGTGGCCCGCACGCCGGTCCTGTTCTCGATCAGCTTCTGGGTGCGGGCGATCTCGGCCTTCATGCTCGATCGCGAGATGGCGGTCAACTGCCTGTGGCTCCAGGTGTGGTTGCCGATTTCGTGACCCTCACGGACCATTCGCACCAGGTTGTTCTTTGAATCCCTGGCAGCCATCTGGCCTACGACGAAAAACGTCGCTCGCGCTCCGCGCTTGGCCAGCATGTCGAGCAATGTCGACGTGTAGGCCCCGGGCCCGTCGTCGAAAGTGAGTGCCACGCATTTCACATGTTTACAGTCGATATCCCGTGGCGCGGGCACGGCCGGATGCCGCGACGCGGACCGGCCGGGTCGCGCGGCCGCCAGCCGTGCCGCCTGCGTCTCAGGGTTGGGGCCCGCCGCCCGGGCGCCGGGCGAGGCCGCAGGCGATCCGGTGTGGGCCGGCATCGCGCCGACAGAAGAAAGGGGATTTCCCGCCGGGCCGACGGCGCCGCAACCGGCGATCGACGCGGCCCATACCGTCAGTGCGATCGATGCCCTGCCTGCTCGCACGCTTCTCCTTCACACCGATGCGGGGCCCACCGCGACCTTCGGCCACTCCCCCGTGGAATGCCGGCCGGGCGATTCACTGGACAAGACATCGTTTCGACCTACGGCGCGTTTGCCCCCGAATAAGACAAAACCATTTTACTATCGCATATATGTGAATAATCCGGGCGCCCGGATGAATTTTCACCCTCACGCAATGGGCGAGCCTGTTCCGACATCCCTTGCCTGACCGCTGCCATCCCATCGTGGGACAAATAACATGTTCAGGCGGTAGCCAGAACGTGACAGGTTCGTGTCGCAGGCCAGGGTCACCCGAAAACCACGGCGAAGATCGCATTCGCGAAGCAGGCGAGAGACGCACGGCGCCGGAAGCCGTGGCTCCTTCCCTTTCCGGGGCGGCCGTGGTTACGGTAACCATGGTTGCAGTCATTGGAGACCGGATGGGTGGAACAACCCTGTTCGCCTGCCCGCACGGGGCGGCCACGAGCAGGATCACCGCCGCGTGGCTCGCCGGAGCCGTTCCAGGGGAACCCGCGTGAGCGACCCCCGCCGCCGCGTGATGTGCCTGGTGCTCTCGGCACAGGCGCTGCGCGGCCTGGGGTACGGCCTGACAGCCGTCCAGCTCGGCACCATCCTGCACGACGGCGGCCTGGGGCCGGCGCAGGTCGGGCTCATGCTGACCGCCATCGTGGCCGGCGGCGCCCTGGCCAGCCTGGCCCTGGCCAGGTGGGCGGACCGGTTCGGCCGCCGCCACGCCTACGCCGCCCTCTACCTCGCCCTGGCAGGCTGCGGAGCGCTGATCGCCACGGGGGCGCCCCCGTGGCTGCTGGGCCTGGCGGCCCTGTCGGGGGCCCTGTCGGTCGAAGTGATCGAATCAGGGCCGTTCACCACCCTGGAGCAGGTCATGCTCGCCGGAACCGGAGCGGCCGACCGGCAGGTGGTGCGCGGGTTCGGCCTCTACAACGCGGTCGCCGCCACCGCCGGCCTGGCCGGGGCGCTGCTGGGGACATTGCCGCCCGACCGGCGCCTGCTCGGCGGGGTGTTGATCGCGGTCGGGGTGACGGGAGCACTGCTCGCGGCCCGGCTGCCCGCCAGTGTCGAGGTCCACCTGCCGGATCCGGGCTCGGCGTCCCCGCCGGTACGTTCGCGCGCGATCGTGACAAGGCTCGCGAGCCTGTTCGCCCTCGACAGCCTCGCCGGAGGATTCGTGGTGCAGGCCTATCTGGCCTACTGGCTCAACGTTCATTACCAGGCCACCACGACGACGATCGGGCTGCTGTTCGCCGCCGTCGGGCTGCTGCAGACCGTCTCGTTCCTCCTCGCCCCCGTCGTGGCGAACCGGATCGGGTTACTGCCCACGATGGTCTTCACCCACCTGCCCTCCAACCTGCTGCTGGCGTCCGTCGCCGTCGCTCCGACGTTCGCCGTGGCGGCGGGGCTGCTGCTGGCGCGGGCATGCCTGTCACAGATGGACGTCCCCACCCGGCAGGCCTATGTCATGGCGCTGGTCCCACCCGGCGAACGCACCGGCGCGGCGGCGCTCACCAACACCGCCCGCTACCTCGCCCGCCCCGCAGGGCCCGTCCTGGCCGGGCTGCTGCAGCCGTTGGGCGCGGCCCTGCCGTTTCTGGTCGCCGGCGTCGCCAAGAGCGCCTACGACCTGGCCCTGTGGAGGATCTTCCGGCCTGTCGAGCTTCCCGCCGGAGGCATGGAATGACACGGACCACCCGTGCCCGGCCGGTGTCCGGCCGGGCGGGGCGAGGCGGGGGTCAGAGGGTCAGGGTCGCCGGGTCGCTCATGCTCGGCTGCCCCGTCTCGACGTGGCCGGCCAGGCGGCGCAGGAACGTGGCGTCCGCGTCGGAGGTGACCGACAGGTCGTACCAGCGGTGGCTGGTGGCCAGCGGCACCCGGTGGGTGGCGCTGGCGCCGGGCTGGAGCTGGTAGGAGGCCGTCGCGCCGGTGCCGTACGCGTCGGTGACCGTGACCCCGCACGCCGCGCCACCCCGGTTGGTCAGCACCAGCGCGATGTCACCGTTCTCGTAGCGGGCGCTCACCTCCGGGTCGGCCGGGCCCGTGCCCTTCGCCGGCACGGTGCCGCGCAGGACGCGCAGGAAGCCGGCCGGGCCGTACACCGCCAGGTTGTAGGCGCCCTTGCTCTTGCGCGGCGGGGTCCACGTGCCCTGCAGCGACTTGCCCGCCTCGACGGTGTAGGTCCGCGGCCCGGCGAAGGAGGTCACGTAGAACGTGGCCCCGGCCGCGCCCCGGCTGGCGAAGTCGACCACGACGCTGCCGGTGGCCGCGTCGGTGCGGCCCGTGACGCCCAGGTCGTACGGCAGGGCGCGGGCGGGACGCAGGCCCGGCTCCTGCCGGGGCATGGCGGGGTTGGCCGGTACGGCGGGCACGTAGTCCGGGTGCCGCATCCGGTCCGGCGGGGCGTAACCGCTGGTGTCGGGCAGGGCGGGCGCCGCCGGGTCGGCCTGGGTGAAGTCGAGGGCCGAGGTGAGGTCACCGCAGATCGCCCGCCGCCAAGGGGAGATGTCGGGCTCCTGCACGCCGAAGCGCTTCTCCATCAACTGGATGATCGAGGTGTGGTCGAACACCTGCGAGTTGACCCACCCGCCCTTGCTCCACGGCGATACGACGATCATGGGGACACGCGGTCCCAGGCCGTACACGCCGCTGTTGTAGCTGCCGCCGGACTTGGTGTAGACGTCGGCCGTCGTGCTCACGGTCGAGTTGCCCGGGTACGGGGGCACGACGTGGTCGAAGAAGCCGTCGTTCTCGTCGTAGGTGATCAGCAGGACGGTCTTGCTCCACACGGCGGGGTTGGCGGTGAGGGCGTTCAGCACCTGGGCGATGTACCAGGCGCCGTAGTTGACCGGCCAGTTCGGGTGTTCGGTGAACGCCTCGGGCGCGGCGATCCAGGAGACCTGCGGGAGCGCGCCGTTCATGACGTCCTGCTTGAGGATGTCGAAGAAGGTGCCGCCGTTCTTGACGTTCGTGCCCGTGCGGGCCTTGTCGTAGAGCGGGCTGCCCGGCTGGGCGTTCCTGAACCGGTTGAAGTACAGCAGCGAGTTGTCGCCGTAGTTGCCGATGTAAGGGTCGCCGGTCCAGCCCCAGCCGCCGGCCGCGTCCAGGCCGTCGCCGATGTCCTGATAGACCTTCCAGGAAACCCCGGCCTGCTCCAGCCGCTCGGCGTAGGTCGTCCACCCGTATCCGGCCTCTTCGTTGCCGAGGACCGGGCCGCCACCGGTGCCGTCGTTGCCGGTGTAGCCGGTCAGCATGTAGTAGCGGTTGGGGTCGGTGGCCCCGATGAACGAGCAGTGGTAGGCGTCGCAGATCGTGAACGCGTCCGCCAGTGCGTAGTGGTACGGGATGTCGTCCCGGGTCAGGTAGGCCATCGTCTCCGCGGTCTTGGCCGGGATCCACCTGTCGTAGTTGCCGTTGTTGAAGGCGTCGTGCCCGCCGTTCCAGTCGTGGTTGAGGCCGGCGAGGAACTGCATGCCGAGGTCGTCGGCGTCCGGGTGGAACGGCAGGACCTCCTTCCTGCCGTCGGACTGGTACCACACGGGCTTGCCGCTCGGCAGCACCACGGGCCGGGGGTCACCGAACCCGCGCACACCGCGCAGCATGCCGAAGTAGTGGTCGAAGGAGCGGTTCTCCTGCATGAGGACGACGATGTGCTCGACGTCCTGCAGGGTGCCGGTGGTGACGGCCGCGGGGATCGAGGCGGCACGGGCGATGCTCTCCGGGAGCAGCGAGAGCGCGGCCGCGCCTCCGGCTAACTGCATGAAACGGCGCCGATTGAGAGAGGACATCGGTGTCTCCTATGGGGGAAGGGGGGTAAGCCGCGACCGCTGTTGCGCCATGCGCAACATGATGGGAAAAATGCAACTCTCAGAGACGGAACATAAGCTTTGGGACCGCCGGGGTCAATGATGAGATTTGCGTTCTTGCCCGAAACGGCGACTCTCCGATCAATTTCGAGCCGGTCGCTCGCGCAGGCGGCACTCGGCGAGGACGGCGAAGACATGGTCGCGGCCTTCGATGACCTCCACGGTGTCGCCGGATGACGCGGAGGCGAACAATGAGAACGCAGGTGGCCGATCACCCGGTCCGACGTGTGCCGGGTCACGCCCCGCCGCCGACCTTCTCCAGGAACCGGCGCTGGTCCGCCAGGAAGCCCGAGGCGTACACCAAGCGAGGAGCGAACAGCACGACAAGGGTGATCTTGAGCTTCGAATCCTCGATATCCTTGGGAACGATCCCGTGGGTGGCGTCGGGGTAGTGCTTGACCTGCAGCCGGCCGGGCTCGCGCAGCAGCTTGCGGTAGCCGGCCTCGGTGTCCGCCACATCGACGTTGATGTCATGGCCGCCCAGGGCCAGCAGCACCGGGGTGCGCATCGCCGCGAGGTCCTTCTTGGCGTCGGAGGTGTAGTTCTTGTTGATGAACCGCCAGCGGTCGGCGGTGAGACCCTGCACGTCGCCGATCGCGGCCCGGTACTCATCGAAGGTCACGCCCTTGCGCAGCAGCTTCAGGCGGGTCTCCCGCTTTGCCAGCTCGGCCTGGATCTCCGGCTCCGGGGTGTTCTTGGCGCGCAGCTCGGCCATCGTGTTGAAGCGGCCCTGCTGCAGCCAGTTGATGGCGGGAGAGACCGCGATGACGAACCGCAGATCGGGCATGCGTGCCGCGACCTTCGGCATCACCCAGCCCGCCTGGCTGGCCCCCCACAGCCCGATCCGGTGACCGTCGATTCCGGGCCGCGACTTCGCCCAGGCGATGGCGGCCATGGTCTCGCGCGCCCGGTCCTCCATGCTCTGGTCCAGCCAGTTGCCCGGCGCCCCTCCCACGCCGGGCTTGTTCCACGACAGGGAGGCGTAACCGGACTGGGCGAACGCCTCCCACAGCGGCCGGTAGTTCGTGTCGTGCGTGGCGTCGATCGGGCCGTCGCCGTGCACGAACACCACCAGCCCGAACGGGCCCTTACCCTTTGTCGGCCAGGCCAGGACACCCTTCAGCGGCTGCGTGCCGCCGGTGACGGTGACCTGTTCCTCCCGGATGTCGTAGTCACTCTGGTAGACCACCACGGCCCCGAGCCCGGCGGCCAGCAGCACCACGGCCAGCACCGACCTGAGCACCCACCTGAGCCGGCGACGCCGGGGCCGGGTAGGCGGAGGGGCCGGAGATGGTCCGGAATTCATCATGATCCTCCAATAGGCAACGAGGAAACTATCGTTTCCGATACGATCGTAATATATACGAGCAATATGAAGGTCTGTCGATGCGGCAAGAACACGGTGAGGGGCAGCTGATGAACGACACGCGACACGGCGGCGTGGAGATATCCACCCGGGCCCTGGTGGAGGGCATGGTCCGCGAGGACGGCACGGTCGACGGCGGCGAGCTGTACAGCGTGGCCGACACCCTGGGAATGACCGACCAGCAGGTGCGCCTGTGCATCAACCGCCTCGTCACGGACGGGCAGTTCACCCGCGAGGGCCGGGGCCGGAGGGTTCTGCTGCGATCGACGGCCGACGTCCGCCGGTCGATCGCACCCAATGTCGAGTTCGTGCGCTACATGTACCAGCAGGATCGGGGGCAGGCTCCCTGGGACGGGACATGGCACCTGGTCGCCTTCGCGGTCCCCGAGACGGCCCGGCCCGCCCGCGACGCGCTGCGCGACACCATCGTGCGGCTCGGCGGGGCGCCTCTCCACGGCGGCCTGTACGTCTCCGCGAACGCCTGGGAGGACCTCGTCGAGGCCGAGGCCGGCCGGCTCGGCGTCCTCGACTGCGTCACCTTCATCACCAGCGACAACCTGCGCATCGGCGAGGAGACGGATCCGCGCACGCTGGCCGCTCGCCTGTGGCCGCTGGAGGAGATCGCCAAGGCCCACACGCGGCTCATCGACGTCGCCCGCCCCCGCCTGGACCGCCTGCTGGCTCCCGGCGCGCTGCGCTCGGCCGAACGCCTCACCATCGCCATCGAACTCGCCGCGGAGTTCACCCGCGCCACGGAGCCCGACCCGCTGCTGCCCCCCGAGCTGCTCCCCCAGCCCTGGCCCGGCGCGCGGGCACGTGCCCTCATCGCCCAATGCTGGTCACGGCTGCTCCACCAGGACGATCAGGCCGCGCCTCCCCGGCTGTTCCGCCTTTACGCCGACGTCGTCCGCGAAGTGGCGGACCTCCCCGGGAACTGAGCCGCCAGGCCGCCCGCCACGGCACGCCGGCGGCCGCCTGGCGCCGGCGATCACCGGCCGGGAGGTCACGCCCGCGCGAAGGGGCCGTCCAGGGCGGCCCACTGCAACAGCATGATCGTCTTGGCGTCGACGATGGCGCCGCTGCGGACGAGGCCGAGGGCTCGGGCGAAGGGGATCTCCACGACCTCGATGTCCTCGCCCTCCTCGGCCAGTCCGCCGCCGGCGGTGGCGCGGGTGGCGGAACTGTAGGGAGCGGCGTAGAAGTGGACGCGTTCGGTGACCGAGCCGGGGCTCATGTAGACGTCGAAGACGTGCTCCACCTCACCGACGACGTGGCCGGTCTCCTCCGCCGCCTCACGCCGGATGGCCCGCTCGGGGGCGTCGTCGTCGAGCAGCCCGGCGGCGGTCTCCAGCAGCATCCCGTCGGGATGCCCGTTGACGTAGGCGGGGTAGCGGAACTGACGGGTGAGCAGGACGGTGCCACGGCCGGTGTCGTACAGCAGGATGGTGGCGCCGTTGCCGCGGTCGTAGGTCTCCCGCTGCTCGGTGCTCCAGCGGCCGTCGGCGTGCCGGTAGTCGAAGGTGGTGGTGCGCAGGACGTACCAGTGGCACGACAGCAGCCGGACGTCGCGGACCCGGACGGCCGGGTTTCCGGTGAGGTCACGTCCGGCCTGGTCCAGGCCGGTGCGTCCGCGACGGTCGGGGACGTCGACGCCTTCGGTCATCGGGCGGCGGGGATGTCGCCGAGGCTACGGAAGATCGCCTTGCCGTGATCACGGGCGCGCGCGACCATCAGGTCGGCGCCGGCGGAGGGACCGCCGATCCGCAGGACGGCGTCGCAGCGCGACAGAAGGCGCTCGGCGATGGGGTGGAAGATCTCATCGAAGATCGGGTCACCGACGGCGGCGGACCCGGCGGTCTCGATCAACGGCAGGGCGAGGGCCTCGCCGGTGACCGGCAGGTGCCCGGCGCGGAAAAGCGTGAGGGCGGCGTCGTTCATGGTCCTGACATTGGCGGCCAGTTTGGCCGGATCGTCTCCGGTCCCCGAGCGGTACGGACCGGCGACCAGGATCATCAGCGGACGGGGAGCGGTGTGCAACGGCGATCGGCCTCTCTGGGTTCCTGCGCGTACGTGTCCGTGCCGGGCGGCCCGGACGGGTCAAACCAGGATGGTGGTCACCCCGGCGTCGCGCAGCGCGGCGAGCGTCGGGGGTCCGCCGGGGTGAATGGTGGCGTCCGCGCCCGCGGCGTCGGTGACGAAGGCGTCGACGGCGCCCAGGTCGGCGACCCTGCTGAACGCCTGGACGCCGAGCTTGGTGGCGTCCGCCACGGCGACGGTGCGCCGCGCCCGCGCGAGGGCGGCCTGCTTGACCGCGCAGTCGTCCAGGGAGAATTCCGACCAGCCGTGGTCGGCGTGCACTCCTCCGATCGACATCACGAAGCAGTCGAAGGCGAGCGCGTCCACCGCCCGCAGAGCCAGCGGGCCGACCAGGGACTGCTCCCCCGGCCGGGCCTTTCCGCCCAGGACCAGCAGCTGGATCCCCGGCTGGTCGGCGAGCCGTACCGCGGCCTGCAGGCTGAGCACGGCGACCGTCAGCGGGGCACGTGTGATCAGGTGCCCGGCGACGTGCACGGTCGTCGTCCCGGCGTCCAGCAGCACCGTCTGCCCCGGCTCCACCAGGGCGGCGACCGCCGCGCTGAGACGGTCCTTGGTCGCCGCCTGCCAGTGCTCCCGCGCCGCGAACCCGTTGCCCTCCTCGCGGGGGCGGGTGGCGACCGCGCCGCCGCGCACCCGCCGGGCCAGCCCCTGGCGTTCCAGTTCGTCGAGGTCGCGCCGTACGGTCATCTCGGAAACTCCGAGACGGTCGGACAGCTCGGCGACCGACATCCGGCCGGCCCCCTGCACCAGACGCAGCGTGACGTCAAGGCGGTTCGCGATTGCCATGCGGTATTTCTACCATGACAATGTTCGAATTAACAGATTCATGTGAGATTCGGGACGTGGCAGACTCCCTTCACACCCGGCACACCCGCCGTTCCCCCGGACGCCCCGCACGCTCGGCGATCACACTGTGGCACCGTACGATTACACTGGGAGCAGCTGTGGCGTACTCGCTCGTGACGCGCATCGCGGTGGAGAACCGAAGGAAGGTGTCGCATGGACAAGCGTGTGAAGCAGATCTCCGAGGTCCTGCACGAAGCGGCCGAGACACATCACCAGGTCTACCGGATCGTCGACGGCGCCGATGAGGACTGGGCGTCCTGGTATGCCGACTGGCTGCTCAGCCTCTCCGCCCTGCCGGACCTGCTGGAGACCACGCCGGTGCGCAGCGAGCTCGTCTACGAGCTGGTGGGGCTGCACAAGGAGTACACCGCGAAAGAGCGGACCGAGCCCTGGGAGTCCTTCTACGCCCAGCGCCTGCTCACCAGCTTCCGCCCGGGTGACGGCCGGTCTTCGTAACGGTCGAAGACGCCCCGTGTCGTGAGGCTCGCCAGCCGTCCTTGCCCGCGCCACCCGCTCGACGCCCATCCCCCGTTCCCGCGAGAACGCTTGATGGGCCGCAAAAAGGGCACGCGGCTAAGACAGCGATTCAGCGACGGGGAAGGACCCATGGAATGTCCGAGAAGCAGAGGGTCGCGGTCGTGGGAGGGGGCTTCGCCGGATTCACCGCGGCGCGGACCCTCTCCCGGATGGCCCGCGGTGCGATCGAGATCGTCCTGATCAACCCGACCGACTACTTCCTCTACCTGCCGCTGCTACCGGAGGTCGCGGCCGGGATCCTCGATCCGCGCAAGGTCGCGATCCCCCTGGCCGGCGTCTGCCCGGGAGTACGGCACCTCCTGGCCGGCGTGGACTCCGTCGATGCCGGCAACCGGCGGCTGAGATGCACCGACGCCGAGGGCAACCCCCGCGATCTCGGTTACGACCGCCTGGTGATCGCGGTGGGCAGCGTCAACAAGTTGCTGCCGGTCCCCGGAGTGGCCGAGCACGCGCACGGTTTCCGCAGCATCGCCGAAGCCCTCTACCTGCGCGACCACCTCATCCGCCAGATCGAACTCGCCGACGCCACCGGCGACCCCAAGGAACGGCAGGCGCGCTGCACGTTCGTCGTCGTGGGCGCCGGATACACCGGGACCGAGGTGACCGCGCAGGGACAGCTTCTGACCCTCGACACGCGCAGAAGCCGGCCGGCCCTGCGCGACCAGCCGATCCGCTGGATCCTCGCCGACCTGGCCCCGCGCATCCTGCCCGAGCTGGACGAGCGGCTGTCGCGAACCGCGCACCGAACCCTGGCCGGACGCGGGGTGGAGATCCGCACCGGCACCAGCGTGGCCGAGGCGACCACCGAGGGAGTCGAGCTCTCCGACGGGGAGTTCGTGCCGACCCGCTCGCTGATCTGGTGCGTGGGTGTACGGCCCGACCCGCTCGTGGAGTCGCTGGGGCTTCCCACCGAGAAGGGGCGGCTGCTGGTGGACGAGTATCTCAACGTACCCGGCCACCCGGAGATTTTCGCCTGCGGGGACGCGGCCGCGGTGCCGGACCTGGCCAATCCGGGCAAATACACCGCGATGACCGCTCAGCACGCCAGCCGCCAGGGCAAGCAGGTCGCGCGCAACGTCGCCGCCTCCTACGGCCGCGGAGAGCGCAAGCCGTACAGGCACAACGATCTGGGGTTCGTCGTCGACCTGGGCGGCGCCAAGGCCGCGGCGAACCCTCTGGGCGTGCCGCTGTCCGGCTTCCCGGCCAAGGTGGTCACCCGGGGATACCACCTGCTGGCCATGCCCGGCGGTCGCGCGCGCATCGCCGGAAACTGGCTGCTGGACACGCTGTTGCCGCGCCAGACCGTGCAGCTCGACCTGGTTCGCGGCCCGGCGGTCCCCCTCACCTCCACCTCCCCCGAGCGGCCCGGCGGTCTCAGCGGCTGATGCCGCCCAGAACCCGAGGAGGAGCCACATGACGATCACCGCGGAGGCCGGCCGATGAGCACCGCCCGGCGCCTGCACGCCCAGCTGCACCTGCTCGACCGGCAGGTGGTCCACGCCCGGGACGGCCGGCTGATCTGCAAGGTGGACGACCTGGAGCTGGAGAGCGAGCCGGACGGCCGGCCGTACATCTCGGCGATCCTCGCCGGGCCGCTCGCGCTGGGACCCCGGATCGGCGGGACCGTCGGCCGGATGATGGTCGCCGTCACCGAGTTGCTGCGGCCGGAGGAGCGCCCGGAACCTCCGCGGATCCCGATGGCCCTGGTCTCGGAGATCGGCAGCGCGATCACCGCGGGTGGCGAGCTGGAGGAGCTGACCCTGGAGCGCTGGACCCGCGACAACATCATCGCCCCGATTCCCGGCAGCGGCCAGATCGAGCCCCGCGAGCCGGGAAACCCGCCGGAGCGTGGTTCCCCGGACGCGACCCGCCTGAGCGGACTCATCGGAGTCACGGTCACCGACGCCGAGGGCCGGATCGTCGGCCAGGTGGCCGATCTGCAATTCAGTCAGGAAGGGCCGCTGCTGGGCGGTGTCCAGTACGCCTTCCGGATCGAGGGGCTCGTCGTGGTTCCCCGGCACACCGGCCAGCTGTTCGGCTACGAGCGCGGGCCTGGCGGTCGGGCGCCCTGGCTGGTCCGCTCGGTGATCCGGTGGCTGCACAGCGGCAGCCGGTTCGTGACCTGGGATCAGGTCGCGTCCCTCGGCGGAGACGAGATCCGGCTGTCGGTACCGGCGGCGGAGCTGCTCGCCTTGCGGGAGCTGTACGAACGGGAAAGGTGACGCCGGAAGGCGCCCCGTGAGTGGGGGTGGCCACAGGGGGTATCGAGCCTGCCTGGGCATGACCGTCCAGGCAGCGACAGGGGGGAATCATGTCACAGCCAGACGAGACGGCTCCGCTCGCCGACAGGCGCGACCCGGAGGAAGATCACGACGAACCTGACTTCGCCGAGGAGTCCGCTCCCTCCCCCACCGATCCCGCCGGACAGCCCGAAGACGATCCGGACGACCGGGTTCACGGGCAGGACGAGGGCTACGAGAAGCCGACCGGAGCCTGACGCCGGGTTCCCGGAAACGGTGTCCCGGGAACCCGGCTGTCAGGCCCGCACCCGCATGCGGGCCCGGGTCAGTTGATCGTCCACTGCTGCAGTGGCGAGTTGGTGTTCGCCTGCTGTGTGACGGGAGCTCCATTGGAGGTGGAAGTGGTGGTGAGCAGGAGCTGGCTTCTCACCGAGGTGACGGTGTAGGAGCCGTTGGCCAGCCGGGTGAAGATCCAGCGCTGGTTGGTGCCGCCATTGCAGGGCCACTGGATCACCTTGGCGCCCGGGGCGGTGGAGCCGTCGCTGACGTCGGCGCACATCCCCGATGTGCCGTTGACGAGCTCGTAGGAGCCGTCGGGCTGCTGGTTGAACCGCCAGTTCTGATTGGCTCCGCTGTTGGTGGCCCAGGTGATGAGCTGGGTGCCGGCGGTTGTGCTGCTGTTGGGGTCGTCGAGGGCCTTGCCGCCGGTGACGAGCGTGTGGGTGCCGCTGAAAACGGGGCTGATCGTCCAGGTGAAGGAGACCGAGCCGCTGGCCGTGCCGGAGGACGCGGTGACCGTGACGGTCGACGTTCCTGGAGTGGTGGGTGTTCCGGAGATCAGTCCGGAGGAGTTGATGGAAAGTCCGGCGGGCAGGCCGGTGCCGGAGAAGGTCAGGGCCTTGCCGGCGGAGTCGGTGGCGGTCAGCTGGAGCGAGACCGCCGTGTTGACGTTGCCGGACTGGTCGCCGGGGTTGGTGACCGCGACCGTCTCGGGCGCGGTTCCGGTCGCGGTGAAGGTCAGGATCTGCTCGGCGGCGGTGCGTGCCCCGCCGACCGGGTTGCCCGTGGTGTCGGTCCAGGAGCGGACGGGCGTGGTCTCGCTGAGCCGGCCGGAGGTGCCGGACATGCCGAGCCCCAGGCCGCTGTAGCGGTTGACCAGCCGGTAGGTGCCCGGGGCGGAGGCGTTGGGAACGGCGAACCACTGCTGCCCGACGGCGGGACCACCCGCCCCGGCGGCGGTGACGGCCGGGGCGGTGCCCCAGGCCCGGTTGGCCGTGGAGGTGGAGTCGACGCCGAGAAGCCGCCCGGTGGAGGCGTTGGCGATCCGGTAGGAGCCGTCGCCGTTCGCGGTGAAGATCCACGACTCCAGGGCGGAGCCGGTGCCGGCCGCCAGTGAGGTGACGGCCGGGCTGCCGGAGACCTGGGCGAGCACACGCCCGTTCCCGTTGCCGATCCGGTACGTCTTGGCGGGGTCGAACGGTGAGGCGGCGGGAGAGGTGGAGTCCACGGTGATGTTGGCGTACTCACCGTCGGAGGTGGCGCATGCGATCGAGCAGTAGGACCGGAAGGACTTCCCGACGATGGTGGAGTTGGTCCGGTTCGCGCTGTCGACGAACCAGCGGTACCAGGACCCGGAGGTGTAACCGCCGGAGTCGCCGATCAGGGTCCACTTCTGGGTGGCGAGGTCGTCGGTGACGTAGAAGCGCTGCGGTGCCGTACCTGAGACGACCTCTGGCTCTCCGATGTACAGCCCCAGGTGGGCGTCGTAGGTGATGTTCATGATGAACAGGTCCGACTTGGCGGGCAGTTGGCCCGCCGCGACCTGCTGGTCCACGGTACCGGTGTTGGCCGGGTCGTAGTCGTCCCCGACCGGTGTGTAGCCGGTCGGGTTGGCCGGGGTCACCGGCACCATGTTGCTCTCCCGGCCGCCCACGCCGGGCTGCGACCAGGAGCCGTCGTACCACTTCTGCCACGAGCCGGTCGCCATCTTCGAGGAGATCGGGGCGCGGGCGACATGCGCCAGGCCGCCGTTACCGCCGCCGACGCCACCCTTCGGCACGATCCGCGAGCCGTAGAAGACGTAGAAGTAGCCGGAGGCCGGGTCGGCGAACAGCCGCGGGTCGCCGTCGCCGTAGTCGTAGGTCTGGTTCGGGAAGGCCGCGTTGTCCGCCCGCCTGGTGATGTAGGGGGAGGTGATCGCGTGGCCCTTGATGGTCCATGTCCGGCCCTGGTCGGTCGACACCGCGTGGTCGATCGAGTCGTAGTGCAGTCCGTCGCCGAACGGCTGCGGGGTGAATTCGTTGTGCACCAGGCCGTACCAGTGCCCGGTGTCCGGGTCGACCCAGAGCCCGATCAGGTCGCAGTAGTTCTTCTGGGAGTAGCCCGAGTTGCCGCCGGCGGCGGTCGCCTCCAGGCCGGTCGGGCTGTTGTTGCACCGCCAGGTGGTGTCGTTGTTCCTGTCGTTGGAGTTGGCGGGGTTCACCGCGTCGCTGATCGCGGTCGACCTGGTCGCGGCGTCGAAGTCGGTGCCGGTGTAGAACTCCCAGTAGCGGGGGTCGTTCCTGCCGTACAGGGCGGCGGACTGCTGGAAGTAGAAGGTGCCGTCCTTGTCGATGTACGCGCCGGCCGGGGTGTCGGTCGCGTACGCGTAGGAACCGGTCGATCCGACGGAGATCGTGTACGTGGCGGCGGACGGCGCCGCCGACGCCGGCTCGATGCTGCCGAGCACGGCCAGAGCCGCGGCGACGACCAGGCTGACGAGCTTTCTTCGAGGAGCTGACAACAGGTACTCCTTCTGGTTGGCGAGGGTGCGCCTCCCGCGCACCCCCGGTGGGCTGGATGCCTCACCCGGCACCAGCGGGGCCGAGGCGTGGCCCGGCCCGGTCTGTCCCCCCTCTGTGTCCGGTCCCCTCCCCCACGGAGGGAACCGGATCTCAGCCTTCCGACATGCGGAAGTCGTATGCCGGCGGCACCGGCTGCCCTGGGTGGACCGCCAGCCAGAGCGTGTCCAGCGAAACCTCGCCCTCGCGCATGTTGTCGACGCGGATCCCCTCGGCCAGCAGCCGTCTGACCCGGTCGTCGTCACCGCGGGCGTGCGCGGCGTTCGCCTCGGCCAGCCGGACCCGGCCGTGGCCGCGGGCGGGTTCGGGCAGCGCCTCGATGACGGCGAGGGCTTCTGCTGGACGACCGGCCCGCAGCAGGGAGTCGAGCACCTCGACGGTCAGCTCCCGCAGGTCCGGGCGGAGCCGATGCGCCTCGGCCATGAGATCCGCCGCCTCCTGCGGAGAGGAGGCCAGAAAGGCGAGTCCCCGCAGCGCCCACGGTGAGGGCCGTTCGCCGAGCGAGCGCCTCCACGCCTCGCGCGCGGCCTCCTCCTCCCCGTCGGCCAGGCGTATCAAGCCGAGGTGGTAGAGGGCGTGCCAGTCCCGTGCGCCCGCCTCCAGCAGCTCGCGCCAGCGCCGTCCGGTGACCGGGGCGGCGGGCGGATCGCTGATCGGGAGCGTTCCGGTCGCCAGCAGTCGTCGCCAGGGTTCCTGCTCGGCGCCGGGTGCGCCGAAGGGAAGCAGGGGCGACGCGGGGAGGGATCCGGCCTCGATCTCCAGCGCGGCCCAGCCGGAACCCTCCGCCAGCGACTTCTCGGGTTCGCCGAACTCGGAGGCCAATGCCAGGGCACGATCCAGGTCCGCAGGTGGGAGCAGCCGCGCCAGGGCGTCGGCGACGGCCGGCCGGGCCTCGTCCCAGGTGCCGTGCACGGCCTGGGGATCGACCTGGAGCATGCCGTACGCCTCGGTCCAGGACCAGGCCGCACCCGCGGGCATCGGGAGGTGTTCCAGCTGGGTCCGGGCCAGTCCTGCCTGGATCTCCAGATACGCCGAGCCGGGACCGGACAGCCACTCCTGCCAGTGCGTCCCGCCGGTGGCCGTTCCCCAGCAGAAGAGCTTGCGGCCGCGCAGCAGGTCGGTGGACGTCTGGACGAGACCGGCGCCTGTCCCGTCCAGCGCCGCGATCCAGCGGCGCTCACCCGCCGGTACGTCGAGGAAGTAGTCGGCGGCACGTGCGACCCGCCCCGGGTAGCTGCGGTCGGCGCCGTCGAAGTGCGGGAACTCCACCCGCTTGAGGTCGCTGACGTAGTCGCAGTGGAAGGCGTGCTCTGCCGGGCCGACCACGCGGACGTCCGCGCTCTGCGGCACCGCGATGTTCGACCACCAGTAGACCGGTGTCTCCTCCGGTGACGGGTTGTGGAGGCGGACGTGGACGTAAAGGACGGGCGAGCCGGCGGGCAGCCAGGCGTCCATCCGCAGGACGAGGCGACGCAGGCGCTCGAAGGCGAACATCCGCAGTACCGGGGTTCCGTCCGGGGCGCCGACCCGTACCGCGTGCAGCGGTTCGCAGGTCAGCGGCCAGTGCCCGGTCACCCCGAGGTTCCACTCCACCCCACCGGCCAGCCACGCGTCGCGCAGCGCGAGGTTGGCCGGTTGCAGGATCGGGTTGCGGTGCAGCAGCTCCCGGCCCGTCGGCCGGTGGGTCAGCGACCACAGGCGCCCGCCGAACCCGGGGAGGAACACGGCGGTGAGCGTCTCGTTCTCCAGGACCACGACCGGCAGCTCGCGTTCGGTGCGGATGCGGTCGTAGCGGTCCTGCCTGGTGTAGGGCAGCAGCGAGTGCGGGACTCCATAGGCGAGGTTGCGGCGCATCTCGGCGTCGATCCCGGCGCCTTCGGCGGTGTGGGAGGAGATGCCGTGCAGAATCGGCAGCGTGCCGACCGGGTCGGCGGCTCCCTCGATTCGCAGAACGTCCGTGCGCAGTGTCGAGGTCATTTGCCGATCCCCACGGTCATGCCCTGGACGATCCGCGTCCCCATCCAGGAGAACAACGCGATCATCGGGGCGACGATGATGCAGACTCCGGCGAACATCGTCCCGTAGTCCATGCCGTTGAACTGCGCGGCGGCGACGAACTCCGCCAGCGCCACCGGCAGGGTGATCCGGTCCTGGCTGTGCGTCAGGATGATGGCGAACAGGGTCTCGTTCCAGGCGCTGATGAACTGCAGCAGGAACGCCGTGATCATTCCGCCGCGGGCGACCGGGAGCACCACCTGGAGGAAGGTGCGCACGGGGCCGGCGCCGTCCAGCGCCGCGGCCTCCTCCAGTACGGCCGGGATCCCGGCGAAGAATCCCGTCAGCACGAACACGGTGAAGGGCATGGCCAGGCCGACGTAGACCAGGGTCAGTCCGATATGGCTGTCCGTCAGATCGGTTTGCGCCAGGCCGATGAACAGCGGCACCACCAGCACCTGTCCGGGGACGCCGAGGCCCATCGCGAAGGTCATGGTCAGCGCGGAGGAGACCCGCGAACGGTGACGGGCCAGCGCGTAGGCGCACGGCGCGGCGAACGCGACGGCGAGGACCGAGGAGGCGACCGCGACGACGACGCTGTTGAGCGCCGCCTGTGCGAAGCCGCCACCGTCCAGGGCCGTGGCGTAGTTTTCGATCCTCGGCGGCGTCGGAAGTCCGAAGGCGTGCTGGAGGATGTCCGAACTGCCGCGTAGTGACGTCAGGAAGATCCAGAGGATCAGCAAGAGGTCCGCGGCCACCACGCACCAGACGAGTGCCGTGCCGATCCGTATCGCCGGCCCGGTCGACCCGCGTTTGCTTCGCACGTCTGTGACCTTTCTCAGTACTCGAGGGACTCGCGGCGCATCAGCCGACGCATGACCAGCGTCACCACGGTGACCATCAGCAGGCTGGTGACGGCGGCGGCCGTGGCGACCCCCAGCCGCGGGGTCGTGGCCTGGGGGAACGCCTCGGCGTAGACGTACAAGGCGGTGTTCCAGCTGCTCGCCGGCGGATAGGCGCTGCTGCTTCCGCCGAACAACAGGATCAGCTCGAAGATCTTCACGGAGCTGACCGTCCAGAGGACCGCGCAGACTGAGATGACGTCCCAGGCCAGCGGCAGGGTGACATGGCGGAAGCGCTGGAAGGCGTTGGCCCCGTCCAGCTCGGCCGCCTCGTAGAGGTAGCCGGGGATCTGGTCGACGGAAGCCATGATGATCGACGTGTAGTAGCCGGTCGCCGTCCACACCAGCGTCCCGAGGATCATCGGGAAGAGGTTGTCCGTCGACAGCCACTTCGGAGGAGCGGTGACCCCGACGAAACGCAGGGCCTGGTTGACCGGACCGGTCGGGGAGAACAGGAACCCGGCCGCGATGCCGAAGACCATCCCGTTGACCAGGCAGGGGAAGAAGAGCACGGACCTGGCGAACAACCGGGCCCTCATCTCCCGCAGGACAAGGGTCAGCGCGAAGCTGATCGCGAAGGTGACCACCCCGCCGACGAACATCAGCTCCAGGGTGTTCACCAGCGACCTCCGGAAGAACGGGTCCCGGAACAGCAGCTCGTAGTTGCTCAGGCCGCGCCACTCCATCGGCCCCATGCCGTCCCACCGGTAGAGGCTGGTCCAGATCGCGTATCCGACCGGCGCGAGGAACAGCACGGCGTAGACGACGAGTGCGGGCGCGGTGAACGGCCAGAACATCCGGCGTTGCCGACGCTCGTGCGCGCCGGCCCTCCGGCGGGCGGAGACGGGAACCGTTCCCCGGCCCGGGCTCGTCCGGGGGCTGTCGTGGAACATGACGGACAAGGCTCAGCCCCGGGCCTGCCAGTACGAGACCTGGTCGGTCCTGCACTTCGCGACGAACTGGGCGGCGGTGATCTTGCCGTGCCACAGGTCCAGGTAGTTCTGGTCAAGGACCTTCGGCGACCAGTCGCCGGCGACACCGTCGTAGGCCAGGCGGACGGTCGCACCGCTCAGCGCCTTCTGCGCGTCGGCCAGCTCGGCGGGAGCCGGGATGTCCTCGCGCGGGGTGATGTTCAGCGCGGTGGTCGCCATGCCGGACATCTGCTTCTTCTGCATGAAGAAGGCGATGAACTTCTCGGCCGCATCAGCGTGCTTGGCCCGCTTCGGAATCGAGAAGCCGAACAGCGCGGCGTCCGGACTCTTCACCCCGGGTGGCAGTATCGAGGCGAACTTCCAGGTCGCAGGGATCTGCTTGGAGACCTCGGAGGTGACCCAGCTTCCGTTCATGTAGAAGGCCGCCTTGCCGTTGGCCCAGTTGGTCTCCTGCGCCGGGTACTTCGTCGCGTCGTAACCGGGGATGAGGTAGCCGCCCCTGACCAGCTGCTCCACCTTCTGCGCCGCCGCCAGCACAGCCGGAGCGTCCCACGCCGCGCCGGTCTTGTCCGCGGCGAGCTTGCTCACGTCGATGCCTCCCGCGTTCAGCAGGTAGTCGAAGTACAGCCCGTTGGTCCACGGGTCCTCACCTTCGGAGGCGATACACGGCTTGCCCCGGCCCTTGAGGGTGTCGCAGACCTTGAGCAGGCCCGCCCAGTCGGCCGGGGCGCTCGGCATGGCCGCGGCGACGTCCGGGTCGGCCGCGTTGTAGTACATGCCGGTCGTGGCGACCTCGTAGGGGATCATGTAATGGTTCGAGCCCGACGGGTCCTTCGGCAGCATCTCGAAGTACTTGGCCGGGATGACCTTGGACACCGGTACGTTCTCGCCGGGCACCCGCATCGCCAGCACGGGGGAAAGGTCCAGGGCCTGGCCCGCCGAGGCCGTGGCGCCGAAGATCGCGTCGTTGGCCTGGTCCCACAGGTCAGGTGCCTGATTCGCGGCGATCGCCGGACCTATCTTCTTCGAGACGTCCCGGCCGGCCCAGTCGGCGGTGACCTTGATGCCCGTGGACGCGGTGAAGTCGGCGATCGCGGCCTTGAGGACCTGGGATTGCGGCTCGTCGGCGCGCCACATCGACCAGTAGGTGAACCCGTCGGCGGCCTCCATGTTGCCGCCCGAGCCGCTTCCGCACGCGCTCACGCCCAGCACGAGCGCGGCGGCCGCCGCGGCTCCGACGACGCGGGCGGCGGACATGGTCGATCTACCCATGATGTTTCCTCTCGGAGGCGCGAAAGGACGCGCGGACGTGTCGCCAGCGAGGTCGCACGAGACCCGCTGAATGGTTGGGAACGGTACGTCTCTTTTGACCGGTAAAACAAGAGGGGCGCAAAACTTTCCGACTGGAGGAGGGATGATCGGCATCGTTGGTCGGCGTAAACTGAGCCGAACAGCCGATCCATGGAGTGGACCAGGCTTGACGGATCTCCGAGGTGGGGCTACTTTTCGAGCATTTGAGATTGACCGGTCAAAACGGGGGATCCATCGATGGTGACGATGCAGGACGTGGCCAAGCGTGCCGGGGTGACGAAACAGACCGTCTCCAACGTCATCAGCGGCCGGGTGGTCGTTCGCCCGGCGACCGCGGCCCGGGTGCGCGCGGCGATCGAGGAACTGGGCTACACGCCCAATCTGGTAGCCCGCTCCCTTGCCACCGGCAGCACGCGAACGGTCGGCCTGTTCGTTCCCACCGTGGCGGGCTCCTTCTACTCCGAGATCGTCGAGGAGGTCGAGGACGTCCTGGAGGAGCACGGCTACCACCTGCTGCTGTGCACCACCCGCCTCGACGGCGAGCGGGCCCGGCGGCACCTGGCCGGTCTGACCAGCCGCTCGGTGGACGCGCTGCTGATCGCCGGGGACCGGGACCTGATCGACCACCTGCCGCTGCTGGCGGACGCCCGCTTCCCGGTGGTGCTGTGCGCGTGGGAGACCGAGGCTCCCGACACGTTCCCGGTGGTCACCATCGACTACGAGCGCGCCGGATACCTGGCCGGGCGCCATCTGCGCGAACTCGGCCACGAGCGAGTCGCCGTCCTGGCCAGTCCCGATCACACCGTCCGCGTGGCGGGCTTCCGGCGGGCGTTCGCCGCCGACGGCCTCACGGTCCCCGACAGCGCCGTTCACATGGCACCCGAGCCGACGTTCGGCGGTGGCTTCGCCTCGGCCGGCGCGGCGCTCGCGGCCGGCCCTCGCCCGACCGCGCTCTTCGCGACCCACGACATCCTCGCCCTCGGCGCCCTGGAGGCCGCGCGGGTCGCCGGCTGCTCCGTCCCGCGGGACCTGTCGGTTGTCGGCCACGACGACAACCCCGAAGTACGGCTGTCGCACCCGGCGCTCACCACCGTGGCCATCCCCAAGCGGGCGATGGCCCGGCAGGCGGTCGAGCTGCTGCTGCGCGCCGTCACCAAGTCGGGCACCCCTGCCAACTCGCTCCAGCTGCTCCGGCCCGAGCTGGTCGTACGGGACAGCACCGGCCCGGTCGGCGAGATCGGGGTCTGATCCGCCGCAGGCCGCCTCGGACACCGCCGCCGGTTCCCCCGAAAGGACATCCCCGTTGTCGATGGACCACGTTCCCGCCCCGGACCGCCTGTGGTATCGCCAGCCGGCCGCCTCCTTCCTCGAAGCCCTGCCCCTCGGCAACGGACGCCTGGGCGCGATGTTCCACGGAGGCGGGGGCGAAGACGGTCCGGGAGAGACCGTCACCCTCAACGCCGACACCCTGTGGTCCGGCGGCCCCAGCACGCGCGACCGCTCCGGATCGGCCGCCCACCTGCCTGCCCTCCGCACCGCCGTCCTGGCCGACCGCGACTACGCCCGCGCGGACAGAGCCGCGGAACGCATGCAGGGCCCCTATTCGGAGGCGTACCAGCCGCTCGCCACGCTCCATCTCGCGTTCGGCGACGGCCGGTTCGACGACTACGTCCGGTCGCTGGACCTGGACTCGGCCGTCCACCGTGTCTCGTATCGCATGGGCGGCGCGGACATCCTGCGCGAGTCCTTCGTCTCGGCCCCGGCCGGAGTGCTCGTCACCCGGATCACCTCGTCGCTGCCCGGGCTGATCGACCTCACCGCACGGTTCAGCACCCCGCACCCCGGCCTCCGGCGCGACGGCATGGGCAGGAACCGCCTGGTCGTCTCGGGACGGGCGCCCGCGCACGTCGCCTTCGGCGAGGACGACGCCGCGCGCTACCGCGCCGACGAGGGCATGGGGTTCGCGGCTGGGCTCCACGTGGTCGCCACCGGCGGCCGGGTCGAGCGGGCGCGGGACACGGTGACGGTCAGCGGAGCGGACGAGGTCGTCCTCCTGATCGCCGCCGAAACCGGCTACCGCGGGCACACCGAGCCTCCCGCCGGCCCCGACGACGAACCGGCGGGCGCCGTCGAACGGCTCCTGGACGCGGCCGCCGCCCAGCCGTACGAGCCGATGCTCGCCGCCCACGTCGCCGACCACCGGCGACTGTACCGTGGCACGACGCTCCACCTCGGCCGGGACCTGCCGGCCAGCGGCCTTTCCACCGACGAACGGCTCGCCGCGCTGCGTGCCGGAGGAGACGACCCCGGTCTGGCGGCCCTCCAGTTCGCCTACGGCCGCTACCTGCTGATCGCCTCCTCGCGCCCCGGCACCCAGCCCGCCACGCTGCAGGGCATCTGGAACACGGAGGTCGCCCCGCCGTGGAACTCCAACTGGACCACCAACATCAACCTGCAGATGAACTACTGGCCCGCCGAGACCACCGGCCTCGCCGCCTGCCACGAACCGCTCTTCGACCTCATCGCCGACCTCGCGGAGACCGGCGCCCGCACGGCCGCCGCCTACTACGGCGCCGGCGGCTGGACCGTCCACCACAACGTCGACCTGTGGCGCACGGCCAACCCGGTCTCCGGCTCACCGGTCTGGGCGAACTGGCCGATGGCCGGTGTCTGGCTGTGCGCGCACTTGTGGGACCGCCATCTCTTCGACGGCGACCCCGAATTCCTCGCCTCGCGGGCCTATCCCCTGATGCGCGGCGCGGCGCGGTTCCTGCTGGACTTCCTCACCGAGGACCAGGACGGCCGCCTGGTCACCTGCCCCTCGACCTCGCCGGAGCACCGCTTCCGCCTGCCGGACGGCACCCTGGCCGCCGTCTCCGCCCAGACCACCATGGACCACTGGCTGGCCGCCGAGCTCTTCGCGAACACCGCTGCGGCGGCCCGCCGGCTCGGCGTCGACCACGACCTGGCCGACGCCCTCGACACGGCCCGCTCCCGGCTGCGTCCCCCGAAGACCGACGAGACCGGACGGCTCCTGGAGTGGTGGGAGGACCTCCCCGAGGAGGACCCCGGTCACCGGCACCTGTCCCACCTCTACGGTCTCTACCCCGGCAGCGCGATCGACCCGCTCCTCGACCCGGCGCTCGCCGAGTCCGCCCGGCTGGCCCTGGCCCGCCGTCTCAAGCACGGCGGCGGCGGAACCGGTTGGAGCCGGGCCTGGGTGGCGGCACTCGCGGCACGCCTCGGCGACGCCGACCTGGCCCACCACAGCGTCCGCGGGCTGCTGGCCGACTTCACCGCCCCCAACCTGTTCGGCCTGCACCCGCCCGGCCTGTTCCAGATCGACGGGAACTTCGGCGTCACCGCCGCGATCGCCGAGATGCTGATGCAGAGCCACAACGGCGTCCTACGCCTGCTGCCCGCGCTACCCCGGGCGTGGCCCACCGGGCGAGTCGAAGGCCTGCGCGCCCGTGGCGGTGTCGGCGTCGACCTGGCGTGGGAGCGGGGACGTCTCACCGAGGCCGCCCTGCGCGTCAACCGCGCGCAGACCCTCAGCATCCTGCTTCCGCCCGGCACGCCCGACCTCACCGTGACCGAGCACACCGGCCGAGCGGTCGAGGCCGAAACCGTCCGTACCCGGGCCGGGCTGCACCTCGGCATCACGGTCGACGCGGGCGCGACCTACCGGCTTTCCGCGACTGCCGGAGAACTCCCGGCTGCTCGATTGGCTGTCGGGCAGCGCTAGCCGGATGCCGCCGCCTCCATCGTGACGCTACGAACGCGAACCCAAGCGCTTCCTCGCCTTTACCACCATCGCCACCAGCCTCATCAACTGTCTGCGGCTCGCCGCGTGACATGGCACCATATGCGTCTCAACCGGCGGCTTGCAGCTGGAATTGCACGTCGGAGGCGCCTGGCGTCTCCAGGACCGACACCGCGATCAGGCCGGCGGCCGTGGCAAGGCCCTCGAATCCTGAGCGGGTGTACCAGTGCAGTACCCAGGGGCGGTCCACGATGGTGCTCTCGCCGTCGCGGTGCCGCTCGTAGCGCAGCACCGTCGTCTGCGTCCGCGTGGAGTCGCTACGTTCCTCGGATAGCACCGAGACACGCAGCTCAGCGCCGTCGTCCGCCGTAGCGGTGCGCACTCGGCCGATCTGTTCGGAAGGTGTGGGCGATGGGACAAAGAGGGGCACCAGGGCGGTGCCGCCCACGGCGAGGTGGTTGCGGATGCCGCGGAGGGCAGCCAGAGCGGTGGAGTCGTCGGGAAGCAGATTGAAAGTCGGCCCGGCAAGGAAGATCGCACGATAGCGGCGTGGCAAATCGAGCGCCTCCATGCGCTGGTGGTAGAGGACGACATCGACGCCTTGCTTCCGCGCCCGGCGACGGCACCTGTCCAGCATGTCCGCCGAGGAGTCGACGCCCTCGACGTCCAGGCCGCGCCGACGCAGGTCGAGCAACGGATCGCCGTCTCCGCACCCCAGCTCCAGAGCCGGGGAACCGGTCTCTTGGACAAAGGCCGCGTAGGGCTCTGGATCTTGGGCGACGGACTTCAGCGGCCCATACAGCTCGGCGACGATGCCCGTGTAGAAATCAGCAGGATTCACGCCTGCACCCTAAGCATTCAGCCGAATGCCCGGCTACATCATTTCCGGCGCCTCGCCACCCGCTCACCAGGTGAAACAACCCCTTAGATGCCAATCGGCCACATAACGACGGCGATCACCTGGAGCCTCTCCAGCACGTCCGCCCGGCTGTTCTCGACGCCGCGGCCGGGCTGACGCTTCGGCCTGGTCAGGCGATCAGCGGCTGGAGCAGACCGTCTCGATACAGGCCCGCGGCCACGAGCACGATGTCATCCAGGGCCCGCCCGCGGCCGACGCTCCGCCTGCGGGCGCTGCTGATCACCGCGTCCTCCAGGCCGTTCGTCGCCGCCACGGACATGAAGATCGCCAGGCACTCGCCGTTGTAGCGGTCATAACGGCCGCCGGTGCGCCGGTCGAGCAGGGACAGCAACCCGGATCCATTGTCGGACCAGCGCACATAGTCCGGAATCCGCAGTCCCGAGCCGAGATCTCGCCCGGAGAGATGGTCGAACCCCTGATCGGGATGGGCGACATGCCAGGCCAGCAGCCGTTCCTCCGCCTCTTTGTGCAGGTCTTCGTTGACGGTCTGTGCCCAGCTGCAGTCCGCGCACCGCACCACCCAGCTCGGCGCCACCCGTTGGTACGCGTCGATGAACGGGCGGTGCCGAGCCGTCGTGGCATCCGCGACACCGCGTCCGGCGCCCGGAACGTGGTCCGCATGTGCCGGCGTCCTTCTCCCGGGGGCGTCATCGGGTCCAGGAGCGGCGCCCGAGGAGCGAGCGGGAAAAACCGGAATCGGATCGTCCGCCCGCATTCTCGGTCACCACCTCATGGAACTGCCCTGACGCTGATCCCTGCGCTCATCTTTCCCAGACGTCGAGCTGACCATGCAGGTCAGGCCCACCTCACAGCCGGCGGCCCCCACACGCGGGTTCGCTATCTCACTTTGATCGTCTTCACCATCCCCATCGCGCGGTGCTTGTCCACCGGGCACCACAGCCGGTACTTTCCCTTCTTCAGCGTGACCGTGAGCTCTGTCGCCTTTCCGCCCGGAACGATGCTGGAGGTCGAGTCGACGCCGGGGCCCTTGACCGACAGGCCATGCGGAACGGTCCCCACGTTCTTGATCTTGAACGTGTAGGTCCCTGGGCTGAGGCTCTTCTTCGAGAGCCCGATGGAGAACTCCCGCTCGGTCACTTTGACCGGAGTGTCGCTCGCCCAGGCTTGAGGCGTCACCGCGACGGTCGTGCCCCCGCAGACCGCCAGCGTCAGCGCGGCGGCGACGAGACCCATCGCCGGGCCTGGCCTGCCTCTGGAACGAATCGCAGCAAACATGATCGCCATCCCTTCATCGCGGCACCGATGTCAGCCATGGCAGAGGCGATGTGCCCATTCCCCAGCACGCGTAACGCTAGACCCGCGGGACCTTCAGCAGTGCGCAGAACGTTCGCCACAACGGCTTTACGCGGATCGCCCCGCGGCGGAAACTGCCGCGGGGCGATCGGTAGCGGGCCGGGCCCGCGATCTCAGTACTGGGCCGGGCTCACGGTCTCGGCGATGACACCGTTGCTGCTGTTCCAGACCCGTACCCGGCTGTAGTACGTCTGGCCGCTCCTGAACAGGTCGGCCTGGGAGCCGAGCCAGCCGGTGTGGCAGGTGGTGCCGGCACTCTTGATGGTGGCCAGGTTCCTGTCGACCAGGGCGATGGTCACATGGTGGCACCCGGACGGGACGCTGTTCAGGTAACCGTCGGCGACCACGTTTCCGCTGCCGTTCACGCTGATGCAGGCCCGTACGGCCCAGCCGTTGCAACCGCCGCCGCCGGCCGCGTGGGCAGGGGTCGCCGTGGCGGCGAAGGTGGCGGCCAGGATGGCACCCGTGGCGCCCAGGGTCGCAAGGGTACGGCGCTTGCTCTTCATTTCTCTCCTCAATTCAATCGATGCCGTATTAATCGGTGCCGGTATTGCCTCGGTCAGCAGTTGATGTGCTTGATCTGCGTGTACCAGGCGGTGTTCAGCGGGTTGTTCAGCGTCCAGTAGGGGATGACGAACTGCACGCACCGGTTGTTGCCGGCGGCGTAGCCCCACACGTTCCTGAGCTGGGTCATCTTGACGTAGCCGAGACCGCCGCAGATGACCTTCGCCGCGGCGTGCGGGATGGCGGCGCAGACCGACAGCAGGCCCTGCACGTAGGAGACCTTGTTGCGGTAGTTCCACACCTCGGAGCGGTTCCAGGTGACGTAGACGTTCCAGCCGAAGGACAGCCGGGGGTCGGCCACCACCGGGAAGACGGCTCCGGTGTAGTCGACGACCTGGGTGACCCGGTTGCCCTCGACGGTGTAGGAGGTCGGCAGTTTGCGGCCGGTGGCGTCGTGCGCCCACGGCGCGGTCACCTCGCCGATCACCGCGCCGTTCCTGACGACCGCGATCCCGGCGCCGGTGGTGTCGTCGGTCTCGCTGTCGGTGGTGGTGCGGAGCGTGGCGCCTTCGGGCAGCGTCAGGTCGAAGCTGGTCTTGGCCGGGGCGTTGGCGTCACGCGCGACGGTCATCAGGCGCAGGCCGTCGGCGAGCGACTGGACGGCGACGCTGGTGCTCGGCAGGTCGGTCGTGCTCGCCGCCAGACCCGTGGTGCCGAAGTCGCCGGGCTCGGCGGCGGCCGAGCCCTGGTTGGCCAGCGGCTCGGTGGCGGCCGGCATGGCGACGGACAAGGTGAGCGGGTCGCCGCTGGGAACCGTGGTGGCCGCCCCGCCGTCCGGCGCGGTCAGGGTGGTGATCCCCGGCGCGGTCAGGGTCACGCCGTCCGACAGCGAGTCGCCCGTCAGCTTGGCGGTGCCGGGAACGGTTTCGGCGATCACATCGGGCACGGCCGTGATGGCCTCGTAGGTCTTCTCCGCCACGGGGTCGGCGCCGGTGACGACGAAGTCGACCTCCAGCTGCTGCCGCATCTCACCGATGTGATCGTTGGCGAAGACCTTGAACCGGTGCTTTCCCTCGCCGGTGATGACGGGCCAGAAGTAGGGGGCTTCCTTGTCCTCGCCGAGGATGTCCCCGTCGAGCCAGAAGTGAACGCCGGTCAGCTCGTCGGGGCCGGCGAAGTCGACGACGAACGAGCCGGGGAGGGTCGATCCGTCGAGTTGCTTCCCGTTCACCGTCGCAGTGGGCTGGGTGTCGGAGTCGGCCGTGGCCGGCGGAGTGGTGATCACGGCGAGGGCGCCGGAGACGACGACGGCCATGGCGACTAATCGGTTACGGAGTTTCATGCGTTCACCTTTCACAGCGGTTTCGCAACATCGGTCACGCTGGCGACGAGGGCCCCAGGCCGTCCTCGTCACGTCCTTTTGAACCGCGGCTTCGGCTGTCGGCGTGGGCAGGTTCACCGGAGATTTCCTGGTGGCGGACCGGCCATGAACCCGGATGAGGAATGAAGACGCGGCCATGAACATGGCGGCCGTACCCTTCCTGATCGCTGTTTCCGGTTCCGTTTCGCCGGTGGGACGCGGGCGACGACGACGCGCCGTGCTGCCGCACGGCAGACGCCACCGCCGCTGCCCACGCCCCATCCGAACCGTGAACCTCGGTGTGATCTTCAGGTTGCCGGTGGCGCCTGGCGAGTGAATGGCAGGCCGCTGGAGGATCGCTGGCAGCCCGGCCCCATACCCGGCGGATCTTCATCACCACGTGGGGACCGAGCGCGACGGCTCCGGCCCAGGCGGCTCATCAAGCAACCGGTGACGGCTCCGCGAAAGTCATGCCCGTCAGCCTTCCGCGGATTTCGGCCGTGGAACTCCCCTATGCGGGGAAACCCCCCTCGGGGGCGTCCGTGGCGGAGCCGGTCACCACGATGGGCCGTGGCCGGCCCTTTCGGTCATCGAGTCGTTTCCCCGCCGAGCACGCGTGCGAGGTCGGAACGCAGCCGGAGAGCGTCGGTGAAGAGCACGGATTCGATTCCGGCAGCCTCGGCTGCGGTGACGTTCTCCTGCCTGTCGTCGACGAACAGCAGGTCGCCCGGCCGCGCGCCGAGCCGTTCACACGTCTGCCGGAATGCCCTCGGGTCGGGTTTGACCAGCTGGAGATCGGCGCTGAAGAGCCGGCGCCGGAACAGGTGGGCCCAGGGTTGGTCATCGATCAGCCGGGCCAACTCCACCGGGGCGTTCGACAGCAGTGCGAGCGAAACGCCCGTGCCTGCCAGCTCCTCCAGGAGCGTCATGGTGTCCGGGTTCAGATATGTCCATGCCTTGAGGTCGAGGGCGACCAGTATCTCGAGGAGATCCGCGTCCGCGTCCGCGCCCAGCCGCGCGCACACGTCGCCCCAGAAACGGGATGCGTCCACCGCACCAAGGTCGTAGGCCTGCCGATCTTCCCAGTACGCGGACCAGAACCGCTCCGGCGCGACATCGAGGGACTGCGGCAGCAAGGCGCCCGCGTGCTCGGGCGGAGGAAGGCTGATGACACCGGCATAGTCGAAAACAACCCATTTCACAGGCACTCCACAGGTGGTCCGGCGGCGAGATCCTCCAGCTGCCGGCGACCACGACGGCGGTGCCGGTCTCCGCGATTCGGCACCACGGACGGCACGGCACGGACGGCACGGCACGCAGCGCCGCCGCACGGTCTCTCCGGACGGCTCCATGCGCGGAAAGCCTCACGTGGTGTCGCCTCCGGCGGTGTTCGGTCAGCTGGTCTTCTAACATGTACCACGTTTGAATGAACATGGGAAAGGTGCGAATCATGTGCGCCCGCCGTCCGCCGCTTGCCGCCGGACATCTGCCGCACGGAGGGACACGGCGCCGCGGCCCCCTGCGGCCGGTTCCGGTTTCGAGGTTTCCCGAAAATGGCGAGGCGCTTCTCGAACCGCTCCCTGAGCGTCTCGCCGTACCACGCGAGCGCGGTTCGCGAAACGGCAAAGTAGAGTGCGCTGATGCCCGACGACTATTGGAATCACAACGTGCACTATCACCCGATGGTGCTCGACGCCGTGCCGGACGCATGTGGCGAGGCGGTGGACATCGGATGCGGAGACGGCCTGCTCGCCCGCAAGCTGGCCGGTCGCGCCCGTCACGTGACAGGGGTGGACCGCTCCGCCGAAATGATTTCTCTCGCCCGCGAGCACAGCGCGCACACCGGCAATGTGTCGTTCGTGGAGGCGGATTTCCTCAACGACCCCGAGGGCCGTCTTCCCGAAGGTAAATACGACTTCGTCAGTGCCGTCGCCGTCGTGCATCACATGAGCTTCGAAGCCGCGGTCACCGGCCTGACGCGACTGCTCGCACCGGCGGGGCGCTTGGTGATCGTCGGCCTGGCGGGCAACCGGACCCCGCTCGACTGGATCATCAGTGGCGCCGGGCTCCCCGCGTCCCGCATCCAGGCGCTACGGCACGGCGGCAAGGGCAACCCGCCCGGCATGCCCGTCGAAGACCCCGACATGAGCTGGGGCGAGGTCCGCCGCGCGGCCCGGCATCTGCTGCCCGGCTGCCGCTTCCGCCGTCACCTTCTGTGGCGTTACTCCATCGTGTGGGAGAGACCCTGACCCGGCGGCGGCCCACGGGACAAGACGGCTCGATTCCCCACCGGACCGGAGATTACGTCACAGGGATTCCGGCAAGAAAAGCACCATTGGCCGCAAATAGCTCAAGATTCGCACGTCACCGGCTCACCGCGCAGCATCACAGAAAGGTCGACGGATCGATGCACCGGAAAGACCAGCGCTGCCCAGGCCACGCGAAACGACTTGTCTAGCCTGATGACACGTTTCCTACAACACTCCCAATGCGTCAACCGGCGAGGAAGGCGTCATGACTGAAGCCACACCAAACTCGGTGACTTTTCCAACCATTCGCGAGAATCAATTTGACCCGCCCGAAATGCTGGTGCGATGGGCACAGGAGACCCCGATCCGCCCCATGACTTACGCGGACGGCCATGAGGGATGGCTGGTCACCGGCTTCGCCGCCGCGCGTGCCGTACTGGCCGACCCCCGCTTCAGCGCCCGGCCAGAACTCATGCATCCGCCGACCTCCCCGCACCTGGTCGAGCGGCAGAGGATACGGCGTCCCGGGTTCTTCCTGCGGATGGATCCGCCGGAGCACACCCGATACCGGCGGCTGCTGACCGGCCAGTTCACCGTGCGCCGGATGAAGCAGCTGGAGCCCTGGATCGAGACGATCACCGCCGAGCGGCTGGACGCCATGGAACTCGACGGGCCGCCCACCGACCTGGTCCAGTCCTTCGCCCTGCCCATCCCCTCGCTCGTCATCTGCGAGCTGCTCGGTGTGCCCTATGCCGACCGCTCCCAGTTCCAGTGGGATTCCACGGCTCTGCTCAACCTCGACTCCACCCCCGGCGAGGCAGAGGCGGCGACCGCCAACCTGATGGGATATCTGCTGGACCTCGTACGGCACAAGCGCGCCAAGCCGGCAGACGACCTGATCGGCGGCCTGCTGGAAAGCGGAGGGCTGACCGACGAGGAACTGACCGGCATCTCGATGCTTCTCCTCGTCGCCGGGCACGAGACGACCGCGAACATGATCGCTCTGGGCACCTTCGCGCTGCTGGCGAACCCGTCACAGCTGGCCGCGGTGCGCGACGACCCCTCGGTGGTCGACGGCGCCGTCGAAGAGCTCCTGCGCTATCTCACCATCGCCCATCTCGGCCCGATCCGGACCGCGCTGGAGGACGTCGAGCTGGACGGCCGGCTGATCAAGGCGGGCCAGTCCGTGATGCTCGCGCTGACCGCCGCCAACCGTGATCAGGAGCGGTTCGACGCCCCCGGGACGCTCGACGTCACCCGGCCGTCGACAGGCCATCTGTCCTTCGGCCACGGCGTTCACCAATGCCTGGGCCAGCAACTGGCCCGGACCGAGATGAGCATCGCCTACCCGGCGCTGCTGCGGCGCTTCCCCGGCCTGCGCCTCGCCGTACCGCCGGAGCAGGTGCCGATGCGGACCAACATGGCCGTCTACGGGGTTGACCGGTTGCCGGTCACCTGGTAGGGAGATTCTCATGAAGATCAAGGCGAATACCGAGGTGTGCATCGGCGCCGGAATGTGCGTGCTCACCGTACCGGGGGTGTTCGACCAGAGCGAGGACGACGGCACCGTGGTGGTGCTCGAGTCAGAGCCTTCGGCCTCCCAGGAGGCGGCGGTGCGCCGCGCGGTGCAGCTCTGCCCGTCGGGGGCGCTGTCGGTCTTATGACCGCCGTCCCGGCTGAGACGGGTCCTGGCCGCCGGATCCGGAATGCCCGTCTCCTAGGCGAGAAAACCGGATCCGGCACCACGGCGGCCACCCGGGGCAGGGCCCGCGGCGCATCCGGAGCCACGGACGGGACCGGTGTCCACTCCGGCCAGGTCGTCTTCGACGAGCCTGTCGGCCAGCTCGGCGACCCCGGCGCCGTGATCCCGCTCGGTCACCAGATCACAGCGCTCTTTGACCGCGGGCAGCGCGTTGGCCACCGCCACCGCGCACGCACAGGCGGACAGCAGGACCTGGTCGTTCTCGGCGTCTCCCACGCCCACCGTGCCGTGTGCCGGTATCCCGAGTTCGGCCAGGGCCGCGGCCAGACCGCTCGCCTTGTCGACGCCGGAGGGCAGGACCATCACCGCGCCCTTGTTGAGGATCACCTGTGATTCCAGACCGAGGTCGCGGATCACCCCGCGCACGGTCTCACCGTACGGTTCCTCGGTGGCCACGATCACCGAACCGGTGCTGAGCGGGTCCACGCCCAGCTCGCGCAGGCGCTCGGCGAAGGCCGCGGGCGGCGGCTCGGCAAGCGGCGAACTCGTCCGCTCGCCCGGACGGTAGAGCACAGCCCCGTTCTCGGCGATGACCCGGTCGAACAGGTCCAGCCGCGGAAAGACCCGCATGAGCCCGTCCAGCTCCCGGCCGGTGACCAGGATCAGCCGCCGCCCGGAGCGGGCGAGGCGTTCGAGGGCGGCCACGGTGTCGTCGCCGACGCGGCCACCGGTGGCCAGCGTCCCGTCATAGTCACAGGCCAGAGCGCGATAGCGCATGACCGGTCGCCCGTCTCTCGGGAGGAGCGCCCCGCCTGATCCGCCTCACGGGGCGGCGCCGGTTTCCGGGAGGGCCGGAGACCGGCCCGCGTGCGGCGGGCCGAGAAGCCCTCGTCATCGCTTGCCGGATGCGCAGGCGATGCAGGTTCTCGCCACCGGGCGTGCCCGCAGGCGGTCGAAGGCGATGGTCTGCCCGCAGCGCTCGCACACGCCGTAGGTGCCCTGGCGAAGCCTCTCGGCCATCTGGTCCAGGTCGGCGAGGTGGTCATGGGCCTGGTCGAGCAGGGCCTGGACATGAGCCCGCTCGAACGCGATCGTCGAGCCTTCCGGATCATGTTCGTCGTCGGTGGCCATCAGCACCGATGACTCGACGAGGCCGTCCCAGTCGCGCGTCAGCGCCGCGATCTGAAGCACCGTGCTTTCGCGGTCCGCGACCAGCAGATCGTGCATGACCGCCTGCTCCGAGGGAGACAGCACGGCGCTGAAGGATTGTTTTGTCATCTTGTTCGCCAACCCCCTGCCCCAAGCTCATGCCCCTGACCGCGACGGCGCGGACTCGCCGCCCGCGGTCTTCGACGAAGGCACCTGGAGATCACCGTCGCCGGTGCGGTACCGGCGAGCGCGGTAGCGGTCATCTGCCCTCCGAACCAGAGATCATGCGGAGATCCCGCGCACGGCTGGAACCGCCCCCCGACCACCGCATCCAGTCGTCAAAGAGGCGGCGGGACGATCGGCTCGGTCGACGAAGGGGCCAGATGGAACACGACGCGCTGGACTTCACCCCTGCCCTCCCCGCCCGGGGCGGCGGCCTCCACCACGCCCAGCTTCAGCTCGTCCTTCCCGTCGCGAAAGATCTGGACCAGGAACTCCGCCTCCACGACACCGACGATGAACCGCACCTCCTCGTCCAGCACCTCGGCCTGGATGCGCGCTTTGCCGATCTCCCCGCGCATCAGGTTCATCGCATCGGCCAGCGACAGCGGCTCATGATCCATGTCGTTCCCCTCCGCAGCCCGTCCCGCTCTCTCACCGGAACCAGCCACCACCGATCGGCCGTGGTGGCTGATTCCAGTGAAGTCATTCCCGCCGCCCCATCCCCGGTACGGAGGTGTTGGTAAGAATCAGGCCAAGGTGCACCAACAATGACATCTTCCCTGCGAGAGGGCGGGACACCCTGATCACGCCGTCCGCACCCCCGCTCATCGGCTGGGCGAGGCGGTTCGCCGGCTACCCGCGGTGCCGCTCCGGCGAGGTCTGGGGCTGATCGGCGGACGCGGCCGCGTGGCCCGCGCCGAAGCCGTCGGCGCGGGCGACGATTCGGCCGGCTTCGACGCGGACGGCGACCTCGGTCGCGTCGCTGACGGCGGACACACCGGCCGCCGCGGCGAGGGCGCCCGACTCGTCGTGCACCACCTGCAGGCGCGGCCAGGCCGACGGCGGGAAGGCCTGGCGCAGACAGCCGCAGACGTCGGCGACGGCCAGCCGCGCCAACGACGCCAGCTCGCCGGGGTCGCCGGTGACCAGGACGGCGGTGACCTCGGCCCCGGGCGGTGCGGCCCGCACCGCTTCCTCGGCGGCGGCGAGCCGGTGCAGCCCGAGGACCGCCACCACGCCGTCGCCCGAGAGCCGCGCGAGTTCGCCACGTGTCGCGTCCACCGCGTCGGGCGGGGACCACGGCTCGTCGACGGACAGCGCCCGCGGGATCCAGGGCACGTGCGGGGGCGGCCACCCGTCGCCGAGTTCAAGGCCGGCCAGCTGCTCGCAGGCACTGACGACGTCGAAGGGCTCGACGAAGCCGGGCGCTGCGGCGGCCATCTGGCTCGCGCCGTGCAAGGTGGTGAGCACGGCCTCGGCCACGCGCACCAGGCGAGCGGAGCCGGGCGGGCTCACCCGTTCGAGAGCGAGCCCGAACAGGATCGCGTCGAGCTTCATCAGTTGCGCGAACGGTCGCCGAGTACGCTCGTCGGCGAGCACTTCGGGCATCAGGTCCATGCCGAGCCGGGCCACGCCCTCGTCGGTGGCGAGCGGGAGCCGGGCGAGCCAGGCGCGGGCGAAGGCACGCAGCGCCTCACGAGCGGTACGGCCCGGCCGCGTGTGCGGCGGATCGGGCGCGCGCTCGGCGAGGTCGGCCAGGACGGCGAAGTAGAGGGCCCGCTTGCCGGGGAAGTTGGAGTAGACCGCGCCACGGGTGAGCTCGGCACGCTCGGCGATGTTGTCGATCTTCGCGTTGCGGAAACCCCGCTCGGCGAATTCGTCCCGGGCAGCGGCCAGAACCTTGGCACGGTTACGCTCTTGCGTCTCTGCCCTGCTGAGGCGGGCCATCGTTCTCCTTGTTCTCCGGCGTTTGCCGTACCTCCCGATCCAAGATAGCGTCATCATTCAGATGATTGGATCATCTGAATGATGACATCATTGAGAATGACAAGGATCCGTGACCCCCTGAGACCGGGCCCGGCGCCCCCGAGGTGCCGCGCGATCCCGCTGCCCGTGACCCTCTGACATCCACGCCCCGGCCGACCCCGGCGGGTCCGGCCCACAACCGTTGAGGAGACGTTTCCAGTGGCACGCATCGGTGACCGCGGCGACCTGCTGACGTGCTCGTTCTGCGGGAAGAGCCAGAAGCAGGTCCGCAAGCTCATCGCGGGCCCGGCCGGTGTCCACATCTGCGACGAGTGCGTCGAGCTGTGCAACGAGCTCATCGAGGAAGAGCTCGGCGAATCCTCCGGGAGCGGGCCGCGGGAGCTGCCGAAACCGAGGGAGATCCACGACTTCCTTGAGCAGTACGTCATCGGCCAGGACAGCGCCAAGAAAGCGCTCGCGGTGGCGGTCTACAACCACTACAAACGCATCCGGCCCGAAGCCGGCGGGGCCGGGCGGCGCGCCGCGCAGGAAGAGACCGTCGAGCTCGGCAAGTCCAACATCCTGCTGATCGGCCCGACCGGTTCCGGCAAGACACTGCTCGCCCAGACGTTGGCGAAGATGCTGAACGTGCCGTTCGCCATCGCCGACGCCACCGCCCTGACGGAGGCGGGCTACGTGGGCGAGGACGTCGAGAACATTCTTCTCAAGCTGATCCAGGCCGCCGACCACGACGTCAAGAAGGCCGAGACCGGCATCATCTACATCGACGAGATCGACAAGATCGCTCGCAAGAGCGAGAACCCGTCGATCACCAGGGACGTCTCCGGTGAGGGCGTCCAGCAGGCGCTGCTGAAGATCCTGGAGGGCACGACCGCGAGCGTGCCGCCGCAGGGCGGGCGCAAGCACCCCCACCAGGACTTCATCCAGATCGACACCACCAACGTGCTGTTCATCGTCGGCGGCGCGTTCGCCGGCCTGGAGCAGATCATCGAGCGGCGGGCCCGCCGCAGGGGCGCCGGCTTCGGCGCCGCGCTCCACGCCACGGAAGAACGGGAGAAGGAGGACCTCCTCGCCGAGGTGACGCCCGAGGACCTGCTGAAGTTCGGGCTGATCCCGGAATTCGTCGGTCGGCTGCCCGTGGTGACCACCTTCCAGCCGCTGGACCGGGCGGCGTTGACGCGCATTCTCACCGAGCCGCGCAACGCGCTGATCAAGCAATACCGGAAGCTGTTCGAGATGGACGGCATCGAGCTGGAGTTCACCGAGGAAGCCGTCGGCGCGATCGCCGAGCAGGCACTGCTCCGCCGTACCGGCGCCCGGGCGATCCGCGCGATCCTCGAAGAGGTCCTGCTCGATGTGATGTACGAGGTGCCGAGCCGAGACGACGTGGCCCGCGTCGTGGTCGACCGCGACACCGTGCTCGACAAGGTCAACCCGACCCTGATGCCGCGCGAGCACCCCGGCCGCGAACGGGAGCACCGCGAAAAGTCCGCCTGACGCCGGAAAGTCCGCCTGACGCTTTTCCCCGGCCCGCCTCACCGCACCCGGAGGAACATCCCGTCATCGTCACGGACGCCCGTGCTCCGGCTGGAGCTCAGTCGCGGGGCGTGCCGTACAGCTCGGCGAGTTTGGCGACCGTGTGAGCCATCTGGGCGCGCAGCTCGGGTGGCTCCAGAACCTCGATGTCAGCGCCCAGGCGCAGCAGCAACCAGTGGGCGTGCCGGACCGACTCCGTCGGCAGGCGCACGACGACCCAGCCGTCCTCGTCGGGCGGGCCGGCCTCGGCCAGCGCGGCGTCGGCGACCTCGGTGCCGACGGTGTAGCGCAGCAGTCCCTCGATGCCGGGCGCCACCCGCACCAGAGCCTCACCGGTGTGCATCCGCGCCCGGAAATCGGCCGCGTAGCGTTCCCAGTAGGCGGCCAGGTCGAAGTCGTCGGGCCGCTCGAACCGGCCGCCGGAGAGTTCGGCGGCCACGATCCGCGACACCCGGTAAGTGCGCGGTTCTCCCCCGTCGGCGGCCGCCACCATGTACCACGTCCCGCCCTTGAGCACCAGGCCGTAGGGGTGGGCCAGACGCTCGACATCGCGCGGACCCCAGCGCCGGTAGGTCATGCGCAGCGGCCGCTGGTCCCACACCGCCTCGGTGACCTCGCTCAGGAAGGGCACCTGGTCGGCGTCCCGGTACCACCCCGGGACGTCCAGGTGGAAGCGCTCGCGCATGCGGGCGGCGTGAGAGCGCGGTTCGGGCGGCAACGCGGCGAGCAGTTTCAGCTCGGCGTTGGCGGCCACCTCTCCCAGCCCGAGCTCGGCGGCGGGGCCGGGCAGCCCGGCCAGGAAGAGCGAGGACGCCTCTTCGGCGGTCAGGCCGTTGAGGCGGGTGCGATAGCCGTCCAGCAGCTGGTATCCACCGGCGGGCCCGCGATCGGCGTACACCGGGATCCCGGCCGAGGACAACGCCTCGACATCGCGGTAGACCGTCCGGATCGAGACCTCCAGCTCCTCGGACAGCTCGGTGGCCGTCATCCGCCCCCGGGTCTGCAGAAGCAGCAAAAGTGACAACAGACGACTCGCGCGCATGACGTCCATTGTCCCGCACGATTGCCTAACTCACATCCCATGTGTTCAAATGAACACATGGAGAGTGCAGATCGGATTCGAGCAATCATGTCAGCGCTTCGCGTCAACGACACAGTGTCGGTGACGGAGCTGGCAGTCGAGCACGCGGTGTCCGAGATGACCATTCGCCGCGACCTCGACGAGCTCGCCCAGCAGGGCGTGGTCAGACGAGTGCGCGGCGGCGCGGTGAGCCTGCTGCTCCGCGGGGAGGAGCCGCCGTTCGGCGTGCGCGCACGCGAGGCGATCGAGGTCAAACGACGCATCGCCGCCGAGGTCGCGACGCTGCTCACCGACGGCGAGGCCGTGCTGCTCGACGGCGGCACCACCGGCCTGGAGGTCGCCAGAGCGATCCGCGACCGCCGCCTGACGGTCCTGCCGCTCTGCCTGCAGTCCGCCCACGAGCTCGGTACGGCTCCGCGGATCCGCCTGGTGCTCCCCGGCGGCGAGGTCCGCCCCGGCGAGCTCAACTTCACCGGCCCCCTGACCGAGAACGCCATCCGCTCCCTGCGTTTCGACACCGCGATCATCGGCTGCTGCGGCCTGTCCGCCGCGCACGGCATGACCGCCCACGACCTGTCCGACGTCGCCGTCAAGCAGGCGGCGATCGCCTCGGCCCGGCGCGTCGTCGTCGCCACCGACTCCAGCAAGTTCACCCGCACCGCCTTCGGCGCCGTATGTCCCCTGGACCGCCTCGACATGGTGGTGACCGACGACGCGCTCCCTCCCGCCGAACACGACGCCCTGACCGCCGCGGGCGTCATCGTCCGCATCGTCTGACCGGAGTCCCCCTTCATGCACGTCACCACCCTCGACCGGAGCGCGCTCGTCCGCGGCCGGGTCGCGGTCTGCCTGCTCTTCCTGCTGTCCGGCATGGCCATCGGCACGTGGACGGCGCGGATCCCGTCGATCAAACAACAACTGACGCTGAGCGACGGCCAGCTCAGCCTGGGCCTGCTCGGCATCGCGGCCGGAGCGATCACCGGGATGCAGGTGGTGGGCCGCCTGATCGACCGCCACGGCAGCGTCAAGGTGATGGTGCCGATGGCCTTCGGGCAGGGCGCCGCCCTCGTCCTTCCGGCCTGCATGCCGAACCTGGCGGGGCTGACGCTCGCGCTGTTCGCCTTCGGCGCGGTGCACGGCACCCTCGACGTGGCGATGAACGCCAACGCCGTCGAGGTCGAGCGGGCCACGGGCCGGCCGCTCATGTCGTCCTTCCACGCGGTGTTCAGCATCGGCGGGTTCCTCGGCGCCGCCGTCGGTGGACTGCTCGCGCACGCCGCCCTCACCCCCGCGACCACCTTCGTCGCCGTAGCCGCCGCCATCGCGCTCCTCGCCCTGTGGGCAGCCCGATGGGCGTTCGTCCCGGCCCCCGAGCCCTCCACCCCGGAGGCCGGCGTCACGGGCACGCCGGGCAAGAGCCGCGGCGTGCTGTTCCTGGGCGTGCTCGGCATCTGCTGCATGGTCGGAGAAGGAGCGGCGGCCGACTGGAGCTCCGTCTACCTGCGCGACGAGCTGGGCAGCTCGGCCGGGTTCGCCGCGGCCGCCTACGCCGCGTTCTCCGTCATGATGACCGCCGGCCGGCTGGCCGGAGACCGGCTGGCGGCCCGGCTGGGTCCCGTGACACTCGTGCGCGGCTGCGGGGCGCTGGCGGCCTCCGGACTCGGAGCCGCCCTGCTGGTGGGCCATCCGGTGGCCGGTGTCATCGGCTTCGCCTGTTTCGGCGCCGGTCTGTCGTGCATCGTCCCGCAGGTGTTCTCCGCCGCCGGCCGCCGCGACCCGGCGCGCGCGGGGCAGGCGCTGGCCCGGGTGGCGAGCCTTGCCTATGTGGGTTTTCTCACCGGCCCGGTGCTGATCGGCAGCGTGGCCGAAGCCCTGGGTCTACCGCGCGCCCTGGCCGTTCCCGTCCTGCTGGCGGGGTTCGTGGCATTGGCCGCGTCCGCGCTGCGGCCCACGCCCTTTACAAAGTAGATTAATAGCGATCACGCGGCGAACTGCTCGTAGCCGAGCTTGACCACCAGTACGGTCACCACGCACAGCAGGACGATCCGCACGAAGCCCGTTCCCCTGCGCAACGCCATCCGCGCGCCGACCTGGGCCCCGGCGATGTTGCACACGGCCATGCCGAGGCCGAGCAGCCACAGCACATGCCCCTGATAGCCGAACACGAGCAGGGCGCCGAGATTCGTGCAGGAGTTGATGATTTTGGAGTGGGCCGACCCGCTCACGAAATCCATGCCGAGGATCGTGGTGAAGGCGATGATCAGGAAGGTGCCGGTGCCGGGGCCGACGATGCCGTCGTAGAAGGCGACCCCGCCGCCGGTGACGGCGATCGCGGTGAGGGTCCGGGCACGGGTGCGCAGATGGTGGTGAGGATGGGCGCCGAAGGCCGGGCGGAAGGTGACGAACAGCGCCACCGCCAGCAGGACGGCCATCACCAGTGGCATCAGCGCGTCCTTGGAGATCGCCGCCGCCGAGGCCGCGCCGAGCCCGGAGAAGACCACCGCGGCCAGCCCCGCGGGCATCGCCACCCGGCTGTCGATCTTCGTGGTCCTGGCGTAGGTGACGGCGGCCGAAGACGTGCCGAAGACCGCGGCGAGCTTGTTGGTCGCCAGGGCCTGGACCGGCGAAACCCCCGCCACCAGGAGCGCGGGAAGCTGCAGCAGCCCTCCCCCGCCGACCACGGCGTCGACCCATCCCGCCCCGGCCGCGGCCACGAGCAACAGGATGATCTGCGACATATCCATGCCAAGCCCCCAAATCACATGTTTGCCTGGCAGAGCGTACCGATCTCTCCCCCGGCCGAGGGAGGTGCTCCCCCTGCGGCGGGAAGCACACGTTCACGCGGCCTGGAAGGATCGGACACGTGCGACGCATCCTGACTCCGCTGACCAGCCCGGCCACCTATCTCAGGTGGACGTGCCTCATCCTGGGGGGCGCGCTGGCCATGCCGTACATGATGGTCGGCTCGATCGTCTGGGGGTTGCTGAGTTTGCCCGCGGCCGGGGCATACCAGGTGGTGCCCCTCGATCCGATCATCTTCGCCGGGGTTCTCCCCCTGATCTCGCTCACCGGCCTCTTCCTGCCGGTCCGCGCGCTGGAGCTGACCGCCGCCCGCGGCCTCCTGGGCGTCCAGATCGACTCGCCCCCGGCCCGGTCCAGGCGAACCTGGGCCGAACGCCGCCGCACCGCGACCTGGTTCACCTTGCATCTGGGAATCGGCGCGGTGCTGGCGGGAACGACGCTCGCGCTGGTGCCGTTCGCGATCTGGCTGCTCCTCCTGCCCGTTCTGGGTGATCGGCTCGGCTTTCTGAGCATCGAGCTGGAGGCCGGATGGGACAGCGCGTGGGGACCCGCGGCAGCGGTGGTGACGCTCGCCCTGCTCATCTACGCGGCGTCGGGTGCGGGGAGGCTGCTGGCGCGGTTCGCCCCGGCGCTGCTCGGGCCGTCACCGGCCGACCGGCTGGCCGTCCTGGAGGAACGGGCCCGGCGGCTGGCCGCACGCAACCGGATCGCCCGGGAACTGCACGACTCGGTCGGGCACGCGCTCAGTGTGGTGACCATCCAGGCGGGCGCGGCCGGGCGGCTCCTCGACCGCGACCCGCAGGCGGCGCGTACCGCGCTGACGGCGATCGAGGAGTCGGCGCGGGCCGCGCTGGAGGACCTGGATCACGTGCTCGGGGTGCTGCGCGAGGAGGAGAGCGACGACCGCGCTCCCGTCAGGACTCTGGCCGACCTGCCCGAGCTGGTCCGCTCCACCGGCGCCACCACCGAGATCACCGGCGATCTCACCGCGCTTCCCGCGCTGGTGTCACGAGAGGCGTATCGGATCGCGCAGGAGGCGCTGACCAACGCGATCCGGTACGGCTCCGGCGCGGTCCGGCTGGCGGCGGCCGTAACGGACGATCACCTTGAACTGCGGGTGCGCAACCGGACCCGCGAAGGGTCAGCCCGGCCGACCGGCGGACGCGGGATAACGGGCATGCGGGAGCGGGCGGCGTTGCTGGGCGGCGGCCTGGACGCCGGCACCCGGGACGGGGAGTGGCAGGTGGCCGTACGGCTCCCGCTGCGCGGCGGGCAGGAGTTCGACGAACCTGGGCGCTATACAGGTGCCTGACCACCGCGCCCGGGCCGACGACGTCGACACCGTGGTGGCCGAGCTCGATCAGGCCCGCAAGTCCACAATCTGATCGCACGCGCAGGCCGCCGGATATTACCACCCCACCAAAGTCACCCCCCGTAACTAATCGATACGGAGTGTAATGTACATTTGTGGTCATGATCGTATCGATGCGACAGATCACACGGCGTGAAAGCACCTTGTGCGCGGTGTGCATGGCCGTGCTTGACATCATCGTGCTGGTGCATGTCGGGATATGCGTTGTCGCGCACTCCCCTCCGGCCCACCACCACGGGCCCGGCACGAAACGAGCCGCTGCCGCCTCCTGCACCATGACCGTCGGACTCCGCGACGCGGCCGGTGCGGCGGCGTTCCGGGGAGACGCGTCCTGCCCGTAACTTCCCGCCGGGGACGATCGCAGGGTATGCGGCGCGGCCCCGGATCGCCGGCCGTCGGCCCGCGGGGCGGGTGTCGACGCGGAGCGGGTGTTCACGGCTGCCCGGGCGCGGAGTGGCCGGGCGGTGAGATCACGACCGGCCGGTGGTCGTCTCCGGGTCACCGGTGACCCCGCTGCGCCGCCGGCGACGGCGAGCGACCGCGGCCGGAAGGAAGCCTGCGCCGACGGCCACGACGAGGGTGAGGGCGAACAGCGCGGTGGACCGCCAGGGCCAGGCTGCGCCGGTGAGTTCGAGGTGGTCCGCGGGATATTCGGTGAACTTGGCGGCGGCGCGAGCGGTTGCCCGGTCGCCGTGGGCGGCGACGTCGCGGAGCACGGGGTCGAAGCTGAACTCACCGTCCGCGCGCCCGCTGTGCGGCAGCTCGAGGTCGAGGCCACGGCCCGCCGCCCATTCGGCCAGGAGCGGGCCGGCCTCGGCGGGGGTGCGAGCGCCCGGCACGACCAGGCGGTCGGCGTGGGCGACCCCCGTACCGGCGGGCTCGGCGACGAGCACGGCGCCGTGCCGTGTGGTGACCACCTGCCGGCCGGCGACGGGAATGGCACGGGCGGCGAACGACGTGCCGGAGTAGATCTCGAAGGCGGCGGCGACGTCGATCTCGCCGACCCCCTCGACCAGCCCGACGGCGACCGTCGGGCGCCACCACGGGAAGGCGACGTTGAGGCCGTACGGCAGGTCCGAAAGGGCCAGCCGGTTGACGGCGATCTCGGTCGACCCCTTCAGCGACCAGTGCGGGTATGCCACCTCCCGGCCGACGCGCTCGGCCTCGGCGGCTCCGGCCAGCTGTTCCACCAGGCGCAGGGCCCCGACGACCCCGGACGTCACCCCGGCGGTGGTGGTGATCGGGCCGTCCTGGACGTAGCGCCGGCCACTCACCCATTTCACCTGCGGGTGGCTGCGCCGCAGCCCCTCGATGTTCTCCCAGAACGAGGTGGCCCGGTGGCCGTCGAGCAGGCCGGTCTCGGCCAGCAGCTTCGACCCGGCGCACACTCCCAGGACCCGGGCGCCCCGGCCGGCCTGCCGGGTGATCCACTCGCGCAGCGGTGCCTCCCGCTCGCCCGCCGGATCGACCACCGCCGGGACCACGACCACATCCGGTTCGGGTGCCCTGCCGGCGTCCACCTCGGCCGGCGTGTGATCCGGCAGCAGGTTCAGCCCGCCGGACAGCGGCACCGGCGCCCGGCGAGCGGAGATCGTGTACACGAAGAACGCCTTCGAGCGGGCGAACACCTCGTACGGCGCGAGTACGTCGCTGACGACGGAGCCCGTGTCACCGGTCACCACCGCGACGACCGTGCGCCCGGGTGGAGCGGCCGCCGCCGCCGGCCACCCCTGTGACGGAGCAGCCTGTGACGTGGACGGAAAGCTGTCGGCCATCGACACGGACACACCGGCCACGCACACCCCGGCCACGACGGTGGCGGACAGGGCGCCGCCAAGCAGGACATGGGCCAGCGTGCGGGCACGACGGCACAGCGAGAACGACATGGTGAACTCCTGAAAATCAAGATCGGAATCGGGATCGCGAAAGAGACCCGGCGCGAGATCGGCTCAGCGCGGGTCGTGGCCGTGAGACAGGGCCAGGCCGGTTTACGAGATCAGGCTGATTTACGGGGTCAGGCTGACCTGTGGGGTCAGGCCGGCTTGGGGGTCAGGCTGGTTTGCGGCGTGATGCCGACGGCGGTGCGCCGTACCGGGCTCCGAAGAGCCGGCGGAAGTGACGCGCGTCGCGGAAGCCGCACCTGGCGGCCACCGCCTCGACGGTCAGGCTCGTCTCGGCCAGCAGGGTGGCGGCCAGTTCCAGCCGAAGCCGCTGCTGGTACTCCAGCGGAGTGATGCCGATCGTCGTGGTGAACGCCCGGCTCAGCCCGCGAGGTGAAAGGTGCGCCACGGCCGCGAGCCCGGCGAGGGTGTGCTGGACGTCGAGGTTCTGAGCCAGGTGGTCCTGCACGCGGTGGACGGCCGAGTTGAGGTGCGCGCGATGCTCCAGGAACGGGCTGACCTGCTCACCCGAGCCGGCCCGGCGCAGGTACACCACCAGTTCGCGGGCGACGGCGGCGGTGAGCATCGGCCCATGGTCACGCTCGACCAGCGACAACGCCAGGTCGATGCCGGCCGATATCCCCGCGCTGGTGCTCACCGGCCCGTCGTGGACGTAGAGCACCGCATCCTGCACATGGGCGGCCGGGTAGCGCCGGCGCATCGGATCGATCAGCGACCAGTGGGTGGTGCACCGGCGGCCGTCCAGCAGTCCGGCCTCGCCGAGTGCCACCGCCCCCGAGCACACCGAGGCGACCCGCGCACCCGCGTGGCAGGCGGCTCGCAGCCACCGCACCACCGTTTCGGCGACCAGGGGCCGATCCGGTTCCGGCGCCCGTAGCCGCGGGCCCGGTATCAGCACCAGGTCTCCGGGGCCGGTTTCCGGCAGCGGCCCGCACCCGCCCAGCCGCAGCCCCTGCGCCGACGTCACCTCGGGCGAGTCCGCGACGTACTCGACCCGATAGCCGGCGCCCCGATAGGTCGCGGCGTCGAACACCTGCACCGGGCCTCCCAGGTCGAGCAGGTTCACCTCTGGCAGCACCAGCACCACTATCCGGCGGCCACCCGCCATTCGGCCGCCGCCGTCCACCGCATCGTCCACGGCCGTTACGTTAGGCCGCCCCGATCCCTCACGGCAGGGCCGTACAGGCCCCGTACCGGACGGATCAGGCACTGCCCGTGCCACCGGTTTCACCTCGCGGCGCGCTCCAGGGGCTCGGCAGAAATCCTTGAGGAGATGATTGGGCGAGTTCAGAGCGGGCAAGGGCGAAGAATCTCAACCCGAATCCCGACAAGGAGTCACAATGCTCACATTGACGGACACCGCTGCTCAGGTGATCCGGGATCTAAGCTCGCAAGTATCGGACTCCGCCGATCCCGGTGTCCGAATCTCGTCCCAGGCCGACGGCACAGGATCGCTGCTGCTGTCGGTCGTGGACGGCCCGGAATCCGATGACAAGGTAGTCGAGGCGGACGGAGCAAAGATCTTCCTTGATCCCACCGCCGCGGACATGCTCGACGACAAGGCCCTGGACGCCGACATCGACGAAGGGGGGTCGGTCGCCTTCCTCGTCACCGAGCAGAACCCCTGACCCGGTCGCGGGCCTCAGGTTCCCGATGACCTGGGGCCTGCGTCCCCCTCGCCGCCGCCCCAGGTCACCGGCGGGATCCTGCGATCCGATCGCGTGACGGGCCGTCCACGGCTCCCTGCGGACCACCAGGCGCCCGGAGCGCGGGGAGCCCTCCGGCCGGGCGGGGTCGCGAACTCCGAATCGCCCGGCTTCGGCCGGAAGCCCCGGCCCTCCAAGGCCCGGGAGGATGCCGGGTTCTACGGGTTGAGCAGGACCTTGATGGCCCCGTCCCGCTTCTTCTGGAAGATCTCGTAGCCGTGCGGGGCCTGGTCCAGCGGAAGCCTGTGAGTGGCCAGATCCATGACCCCGAGCGGGTCCGAGTCGTCGGTCACCAACGGCATCAGCTCGTCTATCCAGCGTTTGACGTGGGCTTGGCCCATGCGCAGGGTGATGCCCTTGTCGAACATCCTCAGCATCGGCATCGGGTCCGCCATGCCTCCGTAGACGCCGATGATCGAGATCGTGCCGCCGCGCCGTACCGTCTCGATGGACTGGTTCAGGGCGGCCAGCCGGTCCACGCCCGCGGCGGACATCAGCGGGGCGGCGACCGCGTGAGGCAGCATCGTGGTGAGGGTCTGGGTGAACTTGGCGACCGGGGAGCCATGCGCCTCCATGCCGACCGCGTCGATGACGGAATCGGGACCGCGCCCGCCGGTCAGCTGGCGGATCGCCTCGGGAACGTCGCCGGTCACCGAGGCGTCCAGCACCTCCACGCCGTGCCTGCTCGCCATCTCAAGCCGCTCCGGAACCCCGTCGACCCCGATGGCCCGGTAACCGAGATGCTTGGCGATCCTGGATGACATCTGCCCGATCGGCCCCAGGCCGAAGATCACGACGCTGCCGCCGTCGGGGACGTCGGCGTAGCGCACCGCCTGCCACGCGGTGGGCAGCACATCCGACAGGTAGACGAACCGCTCGTCCGGCGGCCCCTCGGGGACCTTGATCGGGCCGAACTGGGCCTGCGGGACCCGCAGATACTCGGCCTGCGCCCCGGGGACCTCGCCGTACAGCTTGGTGTAGCCGAACAGTGCGGCGCCCATGCCGTGGTCGCGCACCTGTGTGGTCTCACACTGGGCGTACAGTTCCATGTCGCACATGTGGCAGTGACCGCAGCTGATGTTGAACGGGATGACGACCCGGTCTCCGGGCTTGATGTGAGTGACCTCCGCGCCGACCTCCTCGACGACTCCCATCGGTTCGTGACCAAGGATGTCCCCCTCGGCGATGAACGGCCCCAAGAGCTCATACAGATGCAGGTCGGAGCCGCAGATCGCGGTGGTGGTGAGCTTGATGATCGCGTCGCTGGGTTCCTTGATCGCCGGATCTGGAACCTCCTCGACCCGCACGTCGCGCTTGCCGTGCCAGGTGAGAGCCTTCATTGTCTTCTCCTATCCGGACGTTCGGCGCACTCTCGGCGGAATCTCTCCGGCGTGGAAGCCGGAGGACCCCGCTCGGCGAGTCCCGCCTGCCGTACCGGCTCCCAGGAGCCGTGTTCTTCACCGAGGGGAAATCCGGGCGTGGTCGTCTTCACCTCCTCGGTCTCATGCCGCGGCGCTGTCCCCATACCCCCGCGGGTGAGGTCAAACAGATCATCCGAATTCGCTTTCGTGACGGCGCGAGCCGGCCGCGGCGCCTGCGCGGCGGGTCAGTACGGCCAGGTCCAGTCGCGGATCTCGGCCGGGTCCTCGCCGTGCTCACGGGTGTGAGCACGGGCGCGCAGCCGGGCGTCGGCCATGCGCTGACGCACGTGCGCCGCCTTGACCCCCAGACCGGGCACCCGGTCGATGACGTCCATCACCAGGTGGAAGCGGTCGATGTCGTTGAGCATGGCCATGTCGAAGGGGGTGGTGGTGGTGCCCTCCTCCTTGTAGCCGCGCACGTGGATGTTGGCGTGCCCGTGACGGCGGTAGGTCAGCTGGTGGATCAGCGAGGGATAGCCGTGGAAGTTGAAGATAACCGGCCGGTCGGTGGTGAACACCGCGTCGAACTCGGCGTCGGCCAGGCCGTGCGGGTGCTCCGAAGGGGGTTGCAGCCGCATCAGGTCCACGACGTTGACCACCCGCACCGCCAGGGCGGGCAGGTGCTCGCGGAGCAGCGCGGCCGCGGCCAGGGTCTCCAGCGTCGGCACATCACCGGCGCAGGCGAGGACCACGTCAGGCTCGGCCGTGGCATCGGTGCCGGCCCATTCCAGGATGCCCAGCCCCCGGGTGCAGTGGGTGATCGCCTCGTCCACGGTGAACAGGTCCAGCACCGGCTGCTTGCCGGCCACGATCACGTTGACGTAGTCGCGTGAGCGCAGCACGTGGTCGGTGACCGACAGCAGGGTGTTGGCGTCCGGCGGCAGGTAGACCCGGACCACCTCGGCCTTCTTGTTGACCACGACGTCGAGGAAGCCGGGGTCCTGGTGGCTGAAGCCGTTGTGGTCCTGGCGCCACACGTGGGAGGACAGCAGGTAGTTCAGCGAGGCCACCGGCCACCGCCAGACGATCTTCCGGGAGGATTCCAGCCACTTGGCGTGCTGGTTGAACATGGCGTCGATGATGTGGATGAACGCCTCGTAGCAGTTGAACAGGCCGTGTCGGCCGGTCAGCAGGTAGCCCTCCAGCCAGCCCTGGCACAGATGCTCGCTGAGCACCTCCATCACCCGCCCGTCCGGGCCCAGATGCTCATCGGTCGGCATCGTCTCGGCGTCCCAGGCCCGGTCGGTGACCTCGAACACCGCCGACAGCCGGTTGGAGGCGGTCTCGTCGGGTCCCATCAGCCGGAAGTTGTCCGGGTTTGCGGCGATGACGTCGCGCACCAGGCCGCCCAGCACCCGGGTCGGTTCGCTGGACTGCACGGCGGGGGCCTTGACCTCGACGGCGTGGGCGCGGAAATCCGGCAGGGTCAGCGGCCGCAGCAGCTCACCGCCGTTGGCGTGCGGGTTGGCGCTCATCCGGCGTGGGCCGTCGGGCACCGTCTGCACGATCTGCGCGACGGGCCGCCCGTCGGGTTCGAAGAGCTCCTGCGGCCGGTAGGAGCGCATCCACTGCTCCAGCAGCGCCAGATGCGCGGGGTTGTCGCGCACCCCGGCCAGCGGGACCTGGTGGGCGCGCCAGGTGCCCTCCACCGGCAGGCCGTCCACCTGGCGCGGGCCGGTCCAGCCCTTCGGCGTGCGCAGCACGATCATCGGCAGCCGGTCGGCCCGGCCGTCCTTGACCTCGGCGATCTCGTCGAACACCACCTCCAGGGTGTCGGCCATGATCTGGTGCACCACCGCGGGGTCGTCGCCGGCCACGATGTGCGGGCGGTAGCCGTACCCGCGCATGAGCATGATCAGCTCGTCCTCGGGGATGCGCGCCAGCACGGTCGGATTGGCGATTTTGTAGCCGTTCAGGTGCAGGATCGGCAGCACCACCCCGTCTCGGCCCGGGGTGAGGAACTTGTTGGAGTGCCAGCTCGCGGCCAGCGGCCCGGTCTCGGCCTCGCCGTCGCCGATCACGCAGGCCACCACCAGGTCCGGGTTGTCGAAGGCCGCCCCGTAGGCGTGCGCCAGCGCGTAGCCCAGTTCCCCGCCCTCATGGATCGACCCGGGCGTCTCGGGCGCGACATGGCTCGGAATGCCCCCGGGAAAGGAGAACTGCCGGAAAAGCCGCCGCATCCCCTCGGCGTCCCGCCCGATGTGCGGGTATTTCTCGGTGTAGGAGCCCTCCAGCCAGGCGTGGGCGACTGCGGCCGGGCCGCCGTGCCCCGGACCCGCGATATAGATCATGTCCTGGTCGCGCTCGGCGATGATCCGGTTGAGATGCGCGAAGCAGAAGTTCAGCCCCGGGGTGGTCCCCCAGTGGCCCAGCAGGCGCGGCTTGATGTGCTCCGGGCGGAGCGGCTCGGTCAGCAGCGGGTTGTCCAGCAGGTAGATCTGCCCGACCGACAGGTAGTTCGCCGCCCGCCAGTAGGCGTCGATGCTCTGTAGCTTCTCCATGCAAGCGAAACTTCCCCAAATATTCTTGATCTACTAGAGGCCTTGGTCTCTGCGAGCGCGAGACCAAGGACCGGCGTCCGAGACACGGACGAGCACGAGGGGGCACGAGGGGGTACGGCGCGGCCCCGCCTGGCTGGAGGCGAGCCCGGTCGTGAAAGTATCCCCTGACCGCGCGGGGCGCCCCCTAGTATGATCAACACTCCGATTCACGGACGAAGGAGATCGCGCGGTGACGGAGCTGGAACGCGTTCCTCCAGGCGTCGACCCGAGTGTGCCGAGCTCAGCCCGCGTCTACGACTACCTCCTGGGTGGCAAGGACAACCTCACGATTGACCGGGCCGTCGCCGAGCGGCTGCTGTCGGTGGCTCCCGACAGCCGTCTGACGGCTCGCGCCAATCGGAACTTCCTGGCCAGGGCCGTGCGGCTGATGGCCCGGCGAGGCGTCCGCCAGTTCATCGACCTGGGCACTGGCATACCGACCTCCCCCAACGTGCACGAGCTCGCGCGCGAGATCGTCCCCTCGGCTTCGGTGGTGTACGTCGACTACGACCCCGTCGTGCGCCTGCACGCCGAGGTGCTGCTCGCCCACGACAAGAACGTGGCGAGCATCCAGGCCGACGTCCGCCGGCCCCGGGCCGTCCTGGACGATCCGGAGGTCACCCGGCTCATCGACTTCTCCCAGCCGATCGGAGTGCTGATGATCGGGCTGCTGCACTACATCACCGAGGCCGAGGACCCGGCCGGCATCATCGCGGCCTTCCGCGAGCCCATGGCCGCCGGCAGTCACCTGGCGATCTCGCACGGGATGGCCGAGAGCGCGCCGGAGGCGCTCGCCCAGCTGAAAGCCGCGACGGCGAACTCTCCCGCCCAGCCGACCTTCCGCTCCCACGATCGGGTGCTGGCGCTGTTCGACGGGTTCGAGCTGCTGGAGCCGGGCCTGGTGCCCGTGCAGGACTGGCGCAACAGCGAGGATCCGCTCCTGCTGCCGGGGCACGAGACGCCGCAGCTCAGGATCGAGGGCGCCGTGGGCGTGCGGCCGTAGCGGGAAGGGCACCGTACGGCAAAGCCCTGCCCGGCGGTGGTTTGGCCTCCTCACCGAGGGCAAGCCGTTACACATGCGCGTAGTAGTCGTCGGCGCGACCGGAAACGTGGGCACGAGCGTGGTGTCCGCCCTCGCGGCCGACCGGAACGTCACATCCATCGTGGGCCTGGCTCGCCGGCTGCCGGACTGGCGTCCGGACAAGACCACCTGGCACGCCGTGGATGCCTCCACCGCAGACCTGGCACCGTACCTCGCCGGGGCCGACGCGGTCGTGCACCTGGCGTGGCTGTTCCAGCCCACCCGTAATCCGGTGACGACCTGGCGGGTCAACGTCCTGGGCAGTTCGCGGGTTTTCGAGGCCGTGGCGCGGGCGAAGGTCCCCGTTCTGGTCCACGCCTCCTCTGTGGGCGCCTACTCCCCCGGGCCGAAGGACCGGCCGGTCACCGAGGAGTGGCCCACGCACGGCTGGCCCGGTGCCGCCTACGGCCGGGAGAAGGCATACGTGGAGCGCCTGCTCGACGTGTTCGAACGGGATCACCGGGACATCCGGGTCGTGCGGCTGCGACCGGGCTTCATCTTCAAGCGGGAGGCCGCCACCGAGCAGCGGAGGTTGTTCGGCGGGCCGTTCGTGCCCCAGCGACTGGTACGGCCCGGCCTGATCCCCTTCATCCCCGACACTCCCGGGCTCAGGTTCCAGGCTGTCCACGGTGACGACATCGGCGAGGCCTATCGCCTGGCGGTGAGCCGGCCGGTGTCGGGTGCCTTCAACATCGCCGCCGACCCCGTGATCGATCCCGCCGTCCTGGCAGAGGTGCTCGGCGCCCGGCTGATGCCCGTATCGGGCTGGATGCTCAGGAGCGCCGCCGCGGTGGCCTGGCACATGCACCTGGTGCCCGCCTCGCCGGCCCTGGTCGACATGGTGCTCAGGGTCCCGGTCATGGACGTCAGCCGGGCCCGCACCGAGCTCGGCTGGCAGCCCCGCCACACCGCGGTCTACGCCCTGAAGGAGCTGCTGGAAGGGCTTCGTTCCGCCGAGGACATCGACACCCCGCCGCTGTCCGCCCACACCGGCGGCCCGGCGCGGATCGGCGAGGTGACGAGCGGGGCCGGCACGTGGCCGTGACCGGCGAGGAGGGACCGGTGCGGCGCCTTCCGCCCCGGGCGATGGGCGCACCCCGCCACACGGGGCCGCCGCCACGATGAGGGCGGTGCCGTCCCCGGGCGCCGGGGATCGGGCCGGCGCGGGAAAGATCCTCGTCGGCACGGCCTCGTGGACGAACAGGTCGCTGCTCGACTCGGGCTGGTATCCCGATGACGCGTCCACCCCGGCCGAACGCCTGGCCTACTACGCGTCGCGCTTTCCGATCGTCGAGGTGGACGCCACCTATTACCATCCGCCCGCGCAACGCACCGTGGAGATCTGGCGGGACCGCACCCCCGACGGCTTCGTCTTCAACGTCAAGGCCTTCGCCCTGCTGACCAACCACCCCACCAGGCCGCAGTCCCTCTACAAGGACCTCCGGGAAAAGCTCGGGACGCCGAAGCGGAACCTCTACCTGCGCGACGTCGGGCCGGAGATCACCGAGGAGGTCTGGCAGCGGTTCCTCAGCGCGCTGAGCCCCCTGCAGGAGGCGGGAAAACTGGGCGCCATCCTCTTCCAGTTCCCGCCGTGGTTCCCGATCGGGAAGGCCGGCAGGAGCTACATCCTTGAGTGCGCGCGGCGCTGCCGGCCCATGCGCGTCTGCGTGGAGTTCCGCAACCACACCTGGATGGACGAGAAGAACCGGGCCAGGACGCTCGACTTCCTCGCCTCGCACGACATTCCCTACGTCTGCGTCGACATGCCCCAGGGCCATCCGTCGTCGATCCCACCGATCCTGGCCGTGACCTCCGGCCTCGCGGTGATCCGCCTCCACGGGCACTCCGGCAGGTGGACCAGCGGGAACATCGAAGAGCGCTTCGCCTATCTGTACTCCGAAGCCGAGCTCAGGCGGTGGGCGGCCAGAATCGAGCAGCTCGCCGAGGATGCCAGGACCACCAACGTGATCTTCAACAACTGCTGCGCGGACAACTCCCAGCGCAACGCGGAACGATTCGCCGCCCTCGTCTGCCACCGTGACGCCTCAGGTGTGGAACACGGGTCTGACTGAACGGCCAGGCGGCCCAACGGCCGGGCGACCAGACGGCAGGCGGCAGGCGGCAGGCGGCAGGCGGCCAAGACGGCCATTTCAGGCCGGACGCTCCGGCCACCGCGGCCTCGCCACGGAAAATCACGCGGAAAATCACGAGGAACCGGCGACTTCGCCGCGTCTCATCGCCATCATGACGCTTCTGCGCTCGTCGGGCGTCGTGCCTCCCCACACGCCGTGCATCTGGTGGGTGCTCAAGGCGTAGTCCAGGCAGCGCAGGCGCACCGGGCAGCGGCGGCAGACGGCCTTGGCCTGCTCGTACTGCGCCCGGCCCGGCCCTTCGGACGACACGGGAAAGAAGAGCTCCGGGTCCTCGGTGAGGCAGGAGGAGCGGCGAGACCAGTGAATGATGGGAACGACGTTGCCCCGGGTAGACATAGGCGATCCAAACGAAGGTGAAGAAACTCGACGGTGAGCGGCCCAGCTTCTGGATCGGGTGCCCCCAGGAAGGGCATTCATACCTTATCCGGTGAAAAATCACATGGCTTTGACCTCGGGTTTTCATGGAAGCCCGGGGGCGTCGGGGGATGATCAGCCGGTGGCCGTCCGCGCCTGCCCGTTGGGGACGCAGTGGGTCATCCTCAGGCCGGTCACGTCGCGCGGCCCGTTCTTACCCAGCCTGGACAGCCTCTCGCGATCCTCCTCCGTGAGATCCTGGTTCGCCAGCGGTTCGAGGTGGACGACGTCCTCGGGGCCGATCCCGAGTCCCTCCCCGACGCGCAGCCCGAGGTCGTCGTCGACGATGAGGAAATGCCAGACCATGCGCTCCTGGATGAGACGGTCTGCCTGCGACAGCAGGGTGACGAAGTTCAGCACGAGGTCGTCGCGCTCCCACGGCTCCATCAGCGTGTAGCGCTGGCCGGCCTGGGTGTAGTCGTTGGTCCGCGGGATCCGCCTGCGGGTCAGGCGCCCCGAGACGACCGGGCCCAGTTCGTCGTGGGCGGGACGCGGCGCCTCGCTCAGCCCTCCGGTGACGGAGGGTTCGTAGTTGACGTGCGGGCTCTCCCCCTGGCCATCGACGTGGTAGGTCATCAGGCCGTCGCGCTGGTTGGTGCGCACCTCGGCGTTTCTGGCCTGGTTCACCGGCAGCTGCAGGTAGTTCGGCCCCACCCGGTAGCGCTGGGTGTCGCTGTAGGAGAACGTCCGGCCGACCAGCATCTTGTCGTCGGAGAAGTCGAGCCCGTCGACCAGGACTCCGGTGCCGAAGGAGATCTGCTCGTTCTCGGCGAAGATGTTGACCACGTTCCGGTTCAGCACCATCCGGCCGACCGGCCGGGGCGGGAACTCGTTCTCCGGCCACACCTTGGTGTCGTCCAGCGGGTCGAAGTCGAGCTCCGGATGCTCCTCGTCGGTCATGATCTGCACCAGCAGTTCCCACTCGGGGAAGTCACCGCGGTCGATCGCCTCCTGGAGGTCCTTGGTGGCGTGCCCGAGCTCCTGTCCCTGTACGGCCGCCGCGTCCTCGGCGGTCATGCTCCGCACGCCCTGCTTGGGCATCCAGTGGTACTTCACCAGGTGCGTCCGGCCCTCCCGGTTGACCCATCGGTAGGTGTTGACGCCGAATCCCTGCATGTGGCGGTAGTCGGCCGGGATGCCGCGGGGGCTGAAGAGGTTCACCAGCATGTGCATGCTCTCCGGCGTCTGCGACATGAAGTCGAAGATCCGGTTGGGTTCCTGCCGGAAGCTCACCGGGTCGGGCTTGAGCGCGTGGATCACGTCGGGGAACTTGATCGCGTCCCTGATGAAGAAGACCGCCAGGTTGTTGCCGACAAGGTCCCAGTTGCCGTCCTCAGTGTAGAACTTCACCGCGAACCCGCGCGGGTCCCGCGCGGCCTCGGAGGAGTCCCTGCCTCCGATCACCGTGGAGAACCGCACGGCCACGTCGGTCCGCTTGCCCGTCCTCTGGAACAGCTTCGCCCTGGTGTAGCGGCTGATCGGCTCTTCACCCAGCTTGCCGTAGGCCTCGAAGTAGCCGTAGGCGGTCACCCCGCGGGCATGGACCACCCGTTCGGGGATCCGTTCCCGGTCGAAGTGGCTGATCTTCTCCAGGAAGTGGTAGTTCTCCAGTGTGGCCGGGCCCCGCGCGCCGACCGTGCGCTGGTTCTGGTTGTCGTAGACCGGGTGCCCCTGCCGATCGGTCAGCACCCGGCGTCTTTCACCCGGCTGCGGCTCCTTGCTCGTCCCGTCCGTCATGATGACGCTTCCCCCCCACGCGGCGATCACTTGCGGCGTGCCGGGTCGTGCCGGCACCTGGAGGTTCCATGTCCGGCGAAAAGCGGCTTATATCCCGAAGAACAGAGAATCTTCGCAAGAAAGAAGATCACATGACTGGCGGCCGGTCCCCGATCGCGGGGACCGGCCGATCGGTCACCGGGCCTTCGCCGTGGCCCTGCGGTTGGCCTTCTTGATGGCGTTGACGAGCTCACCCTTGCTCATCGTGGACCGCCCCCTGACGTCCAGGCGTCTGGCCACCTCGTACAGATGCTGCTTGGAGGCGTTGGCGTCGACCCCCTCAGCGGTCTTTCCCGGCTTCGGGGTGCTCCTGGCCGCCTGGGCGTCGGAGGGGCCCTTGGCCTTCTTCTGCTCCCAGTGGTCGCCGATCTTCTCGAAGGAGTGCTTCAACGCCGCGAAGGCCGTACGGTGTGCCCGCGCTCCCTCACCGTAGGTCTCCACCGCGGAATCGTGGGCCTTGATCCACGTCTCCTGCGCCTTCTTCGGTGAGCGTCGCAAGGTCGACGGCAGCTCTTCTCGTGCCGGCATCTGAAATCACCTCTTTCGCTCGTCGAAGACCCCCTGCCCACGCCGTTCCCGTTCATGTCACCGTGTTCCCGCCGCCGTGTTCCCGTTGCCTGGGTTCACGTCAGCGCCGAGCGCCGCAGGAGGGAGGCGACCGCCCGCTCCACGCCGCCGTGCGTGGCCAGCTGGCCGAAGCCGGTGTCGGCGCCGAGCTCGGAAAGCGCCCGCGCGATGGTCCGGCCCTTTCCATAGGCCTCGATGACGCGAGGGTCCACGTAGGAGGCGCGGGCGACGGCCGGAGTGTCACCCAGGTAGTCGGCCACCTCCTTGATCACCCGGTTGATCGCGCGCCGCCTGCCGGTCCTGGACCGGACGCGCGAGGAGACCGCCAGGCCCACGGCGGCCAGCACCGTCGCGTGCCAGGTCCTGAAGTCCTTGGCCGACACCTCGGACTCGAACGTCTCGCGAAGATAGGCGTTGATGTCGTCGCTGCGCACGTCCACCCATCCGGAGCCGTTCTCGTAGCGCAGCAGTTCCCCCTCCTCCCCGGTCCGCCGCAGAGCGGTGACCACCTTGCACACGTCGGCGTCCGCGATCTCCACCTCCCGCGGTTTGCCCCCCTTGGCCGGGTAGGCGCAGACGACCCTGCCCGCCGTACAGGTGACGTGTTCCAACCGCAGGGTGGCCAGCCCGAACGACTCGTAGGCCTCACCGCCCACCCGGAAGAACCCGATGTCGAGCATTCTCGCCGCGGCGGCCAGCACCCGTTCGCGTGTCAGCCCCCGCTGCCCCAGATGCTCGGCGACCCGCTCCCGGAACTTCGGCAGCCGCTCGGCCATCTCACGCACCCGGTCGAACTTCGCCCGGTCCTGCTCCACGCGCCAGACGTCGTGATAGCGATACTGGCGCCGCCCGGCCGAGTCGGTGCCGACCGCCTGGATGTGGCCGTCCGGCGACCGGCAGATCCAGACGTCGGTCCAGGCCGGCGGGATCGCCAGCGCCCTGATCCTGACGAGGGTACGGCGGTCGCGGACCGGTGTGCCATCGGGACGCAGGTAGGTGAAACCACGCCCCCTGCGCCGCCGCCGGATGCCCGGTTCGGCTGGGTTGCTCTCGCGGAGTTCGGTCACGGAGGCCCTCTACCCAGGAAGGTCACGCTCATGAGGCGCACGCCGCCCAGGCAGGTCACGCTCATGAGACGCGCGGCTCAGGCCCGCCGCCGCCGGCTCTCCCCCGGCGGTTTTCCGCGCCGTGATCGCTCTTCTGTAGGGTCGTGCCCATGACGCTGCGTGTGGTGATCGCCGACGACGAAGACCTGATCCGCATGGGACTGCGGATCATCATTGACTCGGAGCCCGATCTCACCGTGGTGGGCGAGGCCGCGGACGGAGCGGCCGTGGTGCCCGTGGTGCGCGAGCACCGGCCGGACGTGGTGCTGATGGACGTGCGCATGCCGGCCGTGGACGGCATCCAGGCCACCCGGCGGCTGGCCGCGCTGCCCGAGCCGCCCAAGGTCGTCGTGGTCACCACCTTCGAGAACGACGACTACGTCTACGAGGCCCTGCGTGCCGGGGCGAGCGGCTTCCTGCTCAAGCGCGCCCGCCCCGGCGATCTCGTCCAGGCGATCCGGACGGTGGCCACCGGCGACTCTCTGCTGTTCCCCGCCGCCATCCGCGGCCTCGCCGCGCGCCACGAGGGCAGCCGGACCATCCCCGGCATCTCCCGGCTGACCTCGCGTGAGGGCGACGTGCTACGCCTGATGACCCGCGGCCTGTCCAACGGGGAGATCGCCGCCGAGCTGGTCGTCAGCATGGAGACCGTCAAGACCCACGTGGGCAACGTGCTGGCCAAGCTTGAGGCCCGCGACCGCACCCAGGCCGTCATCACCGCCTACGAGTCAGGCTTCGTCTCCCCGCGCTGAGACGGCCACTCCCGCGCCGGCCAGGATGTCCGCACCGGGCAGCACCGTGCTCGCCGCCGCGGTCAGGCCCGACGCGGCCAGGTGGGCGTCGACGATGCGCAGGCCCACGCCGTACCCGGCCATGTCCGGGATGCCGAGCGGCTCCTGGCCGAACCTGCGCATGGCCGCGTCGCCCAGCACGTAGCCGGGGGTGTGCTGCATGCCGGCGAGACCGGCGTTCGCGACGATCTTGTCGTAGGCGCGGTCGAGCTCCGTTCCGGTCACCATCCCCGACCACGGGCCCATGGCCTCGGAGCCGGACAGCTCGCGGACGAACGCCTCGGCCAGGCCCTCGGCCACCACGTGCTCCCCGACCGTGACCGTCACGGGGTTCCAGTCCACGTTCTGGTAGCGCACCTGGTGGTGGAGCTCGTGCACCGCGCAGTGGGCGATCCGGCCGATGACGTCGTCGGAGGGCCAGACCAGCAGGTAGAGCCAGCCCGGCGCGCCCCCCATGCCGTAATAACCGCCGGCGGTCGTCATCAGATACTCGTCGTCGGGGTCGCCGAGCACCATCATGACCTGGAGGGTTTCGGGGGCCTTGATGCCCGGCACCGCGTCGCCGAGATACTGCCACGCGGCGGTGAGAGCGCCCTCGACCTGGCCTCGGACGTCCTCGTCGACCATCCGGCGCAGCGCCGGCGCGTAACGGTCGTCATCCCGGTCCACCCGGAAACCGCCGCCTCCGTGGTGGATGTCGACGCTGTCGCCGGGCATTCGGATGGCCTCGCGCATCGGCGCCAGCATGTCGCGCAGCGCGCCGGGGCGCCGCTCAAGAGGAAGCCCCACCAGGTCGAGCATGACCCGCGGGGTGTCGTGAACGATGATTTCCATGCCCGGCACGCTAAAGTCTCCCGTTACGGGAGGATCAAGCGAGTAAACGGATCCGCGAGCCGCCCGCTTAGATTGGGGCGCCCTCGTCCTCGTCGCCCTGCCGCGGCCCGGGAGTCCCCGTCCCGCTCTGCGAAGGAGACGGCGTGGTGGTCGGCCGCCCCGGGTCCGGGGTCGCCGGGACCGGTGGCGGGGTCGGCACGAACACCGTCGTCGGCAACGGCCTCGACGGCGACTGGCTCTCCTCCTCCCGGGGCAGCAGCAGCCAGATCATCGTCACCAGCAACACCAGCAGCACGGCCAGCACGGTCCCGGCGATGATCACCGACCTGCGCGTCTCGGTGAGCGGCGGCGCGCCCTCGGGCGGTGCGGGCAGCGCGGGCGAGCGGTCTCCCACCCAGTACGGCGCGAAGTCCGGACCGTGCCGCTCGCCGATCAGCGTGCCCCGCACCAGCACCGGCTCCAGGAACCGCTCCGCCCCCGCCCGGTCCGGTTCGTACGGCGTGGCCACCCACGGCGCCCTCCCGCCGTCCATGGCCAGCACCTGCGGGGCCGTGTCCGCCACGGCGGTCCGGCCGCGCGTCGCCCTGGCCATCCAGCCCCGGACGCCCGAACGGCTGGCGACGGCCTCGCGGATCCCGGTGACGAACCGATCGCGGGCCGCCGGGTCGAGCGCGGCCCCCCTGGTCAGCACCGCGACCGAGACCGCCCGGCCGTCGGCTCCCTGCCCGAGGTAGACCAGCCCTGCGGGACCCACCCGCAGGCGGGCCTGGAGAACGAAGGGACCCAGATGGGGCGGGTCACCATACTGGAGCGGACTGGCCACGCCTGCCATGAAAGCACACGATGACGATCATGTTGTGTCCGTGGGGGTGCTGACACAGAACCCACATGGGTACCAACAGGAAAAACGCACCAGGCCAGCTGTGCGATCCGGAATTTCATTTGGTGGAATATCAACATGACCGTCGCCGAAGAACTGCCGAGTGAAACCGACACCGGACTGTTGCGTGAGGCCCTGGCCGAGGTCCGGCGGGTCATCGTGGGCCAGGAGCACATGGTGGAGCGGCTGCTCGTGGCGCTCCTCGCCCGGGGCCACTGCCTGCTGGAGGGCGTGCCCGGCGTCGCCAAGACCCTGGCCGCCTCCACGCTGGCCACCGTGGTGGGCGGCGACTTCGCCCGCATCCAGTTCACCCCCGACCTGGTTCCCAGCGACATCGTGGGAACGCGCGTCTACCATCCCTCCCGCGAGTCCTTCGACGTCGAGCTCGGCCCGGTGTTCGTCAACTTCCTGCTCGCCGACGAGATCAACCGCGCCCCGGCCAAGGTGCAGTCCGCGCTGCTGGAGGTCATGGCCGAGCGGCAGGTGACCCTGGCGGGACAGACCCACCCGCTGCCCAAGCCGTTCATCGTGCTGGCCACCCAGAACCCGATCGAGTCCGAGGGCGTCTACCCGCTCCCCGAGGTCCAGCGCGACCGGTTCCTCTTCAAGGTCCGCGTCGCCCATCCCACCGCCCACGAGGAGCTGGAGATCCTGCACCGGATGAGCGTGGCCCCTCCCGTCCCGAGAACGGTGCTCGACCCCGCGCGGCTGGCCGCGCTGCAGGCCATGGCCGACCAGGTCTCGGTGCACCAGCTCGTCGCCGACTACGTGGTCAGGCTCGTGATGGCCACCCGCTCCCCCGCCGAGTACGGCCTGTCCGACCTTGAGGAGAACATCGAGATCGGGGTCAGCCCCCGCGCCACGCTCGGTCTCGTCGCCGCCGGGCGCGGCCTGGCCCTGCTGCGGGGCCGTGACTATCTGCTCCCCGACGACGTCCGCGACGTGGCCGTGGACGTGATGTCCCACCGCCTGATGCTCACCTTCGACGCGCTGGCCGACGGGGTGGATCCCGAGGACGTGGTCAGGCGGATCCTGGCCGCCGTGCCCCCGCCGCTGGTCGTCTGGAACCAGGGCTCCCGATGACCGCGACCGCGACCACGGCCGAGCAGGCGCTGCGCCGGCTCGAACTGAGCATCGTCCGCCGGCTCGACGGACTGCTGCACGGTTCCTACCAGGGCTTCCTTCCGGGCCCGGGCAGCGAGTTCGGCGACAGCCGGGTCTATGTCCCCGGCGAGGACGACATCCGCCGGATGGACTGGGCGGTGACCGCCCGCACCACCGTCCCGCACGTGCGCGATCTGATCGCCGACCGGGAGCTGGAGACCTGGGCGCTGGCCGACCTGTCGCCCAGCATGGACTTCGGCACCGCCAAGATGGAGAAACGAGACCTGGTGGTGGCTGCGGTCGGCGCGGTCGGTTTCCTGTCCGGCCGGATCGGCAACCGCTTCGGCGCCTACGTCCTGCACGACGAATACGTCCACCGCATGCCCGCCAGGGGCGGCCGTCCAGCCCTGTACGGCCTGCTGCACTCGCTGATGGAGGCACCCCGGGGACGCCCCGTCACCGACGCTCCCGACCTGGCCGAGGCGATCGGGGTACTGGCCGCGGGCCGGCGCCGGCGCGGCCTGCGGGTGATCGTCTCCGATTTCCTGGACGCCGAACCCACCCTGGACCCCGGTCTGGAGCTGCCCTGGGAGCGGCCGATCCGCCGCCTGGCCGCCCGCCACCAGGTCCTCGCCATCGAGGTGATCGACCCTCGCGAGCTGGAGCTGCCGCCGGTGGGGCTGGTCAGCCTGACCGATCCGGAGTCCGGGCGGAGCCGCCAGGTCCGGCTCACCTCCAAGGTGCGCGCGGCCTACGCGGAGGCGGCCGCCGCGCAGCGGGCGATGACCCGGATGGCGCTGCGCCGTTGCGGGGTGGCGCACCTGGTGCTGCGCACCGACCGCGACTGGATCTTCGACATCGCCCAGTTCGTCCTGCGGCAGCGGCGCATGGCGCATCTGACGCACCGGCCTCCGACCTCGGGAGCGGCGCGGTGACCTTCCTATCTCCGGCCTGGCTGTGGCTGTTCGCGGCGCTCGCGCTGGCCGCGGCGGGCTACGTGGCCGCCCAGTTCGCCCGGCGCCGCTACGCCGTGCGTTTCACCAACCTGCCGCTGCTGACGCTGGTGGCCCCCTCCGGCCCGGGCTGGCGCCGGCACATCGCCCCGATGCTGTTTCTGCTGATGATGGGCCTGCTGGTGCTCGCCGCGGCCCGGCCGGCCGACTCCGTACGGGTCCCCCGCGACCGCGCGACCATCATCATCGCGCTGGACGTCTCGCTGTCGATGGAGGCCGACGACGTCCAGCCGAGCCGGATCGTCGCCGCCAAGGCGGCGGCCCAGAAGTTCGTCAGGGATCTGCCGGAACGGTTCAACGTCGGGGTGGTCGCCTTCGCCCGTTCCGCCTCGGTCGTGGTCTCCCCCACCACCGACCACCAGGCGGTGGTCACCTCGCTGGGCAATCTCACCACCCGGGCGGGCACCGCGATCGGCGAGGCGGTGTTCAACTCGCTCGACTCCATCCGCTCCTTCGACCAGCAGGCGGTCACCGATCCGCCGCCCTCCGCCGTCGTGCTGCTGTCCGACGGCGACAACACCTCGGGCCGGTCGGTGGCCGAGGCGATCGAGGCGGCGATGAACGCGCGCGTGCCGGTCTCCACGATCGCCTACGGAACCCAGGACGGCACCGTCTCGATCGACGGCCGCGACGTGAACGTGCCGGTGAACAAGGCCACCCTGCAGACCCTGTCGGACGGCACCGGCGGCCGGGCCTACGAGGCCGAGTCGGGCACCCAGCTGCGGGAGGTGTACGAGCAGATCGGCACCTCGCTCGGCTACCGCACGGTCCACCAGGAGATCAGCCAGTGGTTCGTCGTGGCGGCGATCGTGACGGGGCTGCTGGTCGCGGCGGCGACCGCGGTGCTGGGGTTGCGGCTGCCCTGAGCGGGTCACGGCCATTGGTAACGTTCTACGACGTGGCACATTACTTCGAGGAGCGTCCCGCGGCCGCCAGCCGTCCCGGCTCGGTCACGCTCGTGCTCCCCGACCTTCATCTGAGGCTGGAGACCGACAGCGGGGTCTTCTCCCCCGAACGCGTCGACCAGGGCACCCGGATCCTGCTGGAGACCGTGCCCCCTCCCCCGGCCGAGGGCGACCTGCTGGATCTGGGCTGCGGTTACGGGCCGATCGCGCTGACGATGGCCTCGCGGGCCCCCGGCGCGACGGTGTGGGCGGTGGACGTCAACCGGCGGTCGGTGGAGTTGTGCGCCAGGAACGCCCAGGCCGCCGCCCTTGACAAAGTAAGGTCGCTTCACGTCGACGAGGTCCCGCCGGAGATCCGGTTCAAGGCCATCTGGTCCAACCCCGCGATCCGCATCGGCAAGGCCGCCATGCACGAGATGCTGACCCGCTGGCTGTCCCGGCTGACCCCGGACGGCGTCGCCTATCTGGTGATCCAGAAACATCTGGGGTCCGACTCCCTGCAGCGCTGGCTGAACGAGCAGGGCTGGCCCACGACTCGCGCGGCCTCCCGGTCCTCCTACCGGATCCTTGAGGTCAAGGCGCGGGCGGCCGGTCCGGAGCGGTGAGCGAAACGACAGGCCAGGCGCGCCCCTCCCCCGGAACGAGCGCGGAACTAACCAGGAACGAACGAGGAACGGTGAACGACCGATGACCGCAAACCCGCGCAGGCAGCTGCGGCCGACCGACGTCAAGCGGCTCAACCGCACCTGGCGCAGGAACACCGGGGGGCGGCTCGCCCTGATCGTGGAGTCGGTGACCGGCCCGTTCAACATCGGTTCCATCTTCCGTACGGCCGCCGCCTTCGGGGTGGAGCGGATCTGGCTGGCGGGCAACGCCACTCCCCCGACCAATCCCAAGGCGCAGAAGACCGCGCTGGGCACCGACCGCCTGGTGGCCTGGGAGGGGCCGGTCCCCGTTCTGGAGGCCGTACGGGCCGCCAAGGACGACGGGTTCACCGTGGTCGCGGTGGAGCTGACCGGAGACGCGGTGCCGCTGCCCGAGGCGAAACTCGGCGGTGACGTGTGCCTGGTGGTGGGCAGCGAGGATCACGGCTGCTCCCCCGCGCTGCTGGAGGCCGCCGACGGCGTCTGCTACATCCCCCAGGTCGGCCGGGTGGGCTCCTTCAACGTGGCGGTCGCGACCGCGATCACAGTGGCCGAGGTCCGCCGCCAGGAGTGGTCCGGCAAGGAGCCCCCGGGCGAGGAATAAGGGCGGCTTGGGAGCCCGTGATCTAAACGTTCACCTGCCCGCGATGACGAGTCATGCCCATAACGGGCATACTCCTGCACGTGCAGCACCGTTACCCCTTCCTCGATCATCCTCTCCCGCTCGCCTTCGCCCACCGGGGCGGGGCGTCCGAGGGCCGGGAGAACACCCATGCCGCGTTCGCCCGCGCCGTGGAGCTCGGCTACTCCTACCTGGAGACCGACGCGCACGCCACCGCCGACGGGGTGCTGCTGGCCTTCCACGACCACACCCTGGACCGGGTCACCGACCGGCGCGGCCGGATCGCCGGCCTGCCCTACCGGGTGGTGCGTGAGGCGCGGATCGGGGGCGTGGACGAGATCCCGCTCATGGAGGACCTGCTGGGCTCCTGGCCGGAGGCGCGTTTCAACATCGACGTCAAGGAGGCCGAGGCCATCGCCCCGCTGGCCGAGGTGATCAAGCGGACCAACGCCTACGACAGGATCTGCGTCACCTCCTTCTCCGACGAGCGGCTGGCCCGCGCCCGTGCCGCGATCGGCCGCGAGGTGTGCTCCTCGCTCGGCCCGCGCGGTGTCGCGACCCTGCGCGCCGCCGCGGCCACCTCCGGCTACGGCCGGCTGCTGGCCCGCCTGGCGCGGGCCGGGGTGCCCTGCGCGCAGGTGCCGGTGGGCTTCCGCGGCCTGCGGATCATCACGCCCGCCTTCATCCGTACGGCGCACGCCCTCGGCATGCAGATCCACGTGTGGACGATCAACGACCCCGGGGAGATGAAGCGCCTGCTCGACCTCGGTGTGGACGGCGTGATGACCGACAACATCTCCGGCCTCCGCGAGGTGCTGGAGGCACGTGGCCAGTGGCACCCCGGCCGCATGGCCGCCTGAACGCCGCCCCAGCCGTACACCCCCCGAGAAATCCCCCCAGCGAACCGAGGACCGCCCATGACCGCCGACCAGGTCGTCGAGGACTCCCCCCAGGCCCGCCGCCGCGAACAGCGCGGCTGGTACTTCTACGACTGGGCGAACTCCGCCTTCCCCACCACGGTCCTGACGGTCTTCCTCGGCCCGTATCTGACGACGATCGCTCAGAACGCCGCCGGGGGCCGCCCCTATGTGGACGTGCTCTGGTTCGACGTGCGGCCCAGCGCCTACTACTCCTTCGTGGTGGGCGCCGCAGCCATCCTGCAGATCATCCTGATGCCCGTCGCCGGGGCCCTGGCCGACCACATCGGCCGCAAGAAGGAGCTCATGGGCCTGTTCGCCTACCTGGGCGCCGGGGCCACGATGTGCTTCTGGTTCGTCTCCGACGGGCGCTACCTGCTGGGCGGCGCGCTGTTCCTGATCGCCAACGTCTGCTTCGCCGCCGCGTTCGTCATCTACAACTCGTTCCTGCCGGAGATCGCCACGGCCGACGAGCGCGACAGGGTCTCGGCCCAGGGCTGGGGTTTCGGCTACCTCGGCGGCGGCCTGCTGCTCGCCATCAACCTCGGTCTCTTCCTCTACCACGAGTCCTTCGGCGTCTCCGAGGGCGAGGCCGTGCGCATCGCCCTGTCCTCCGCCGGCCTGTGGTGGGCCGGTTTCACGATCATCCCGCTGCTGCGGCTGCGCAACCGGCACGCGCTCGCCTCGGGCGCCGAAAGCGCCGGGCAGGCCGTGGCGGGAAGCTTCCGGCAGCTCGGCCGTACGATCAGGGACCTGCGCCGGTACCCGCTGACGCTGGGCTTCCTGGTCGCCTACCTCATCTACAACGACGGCGTGCAGACCGTCATCTCCTTCTCGGCCACCTACGCCGACAAGGAGCTGGGGCTGAGCCAGGAGGTGCGGATCGCGGCGATCCTGATGGTGCAGTTCGTCGCGTTCGGCGGTGCCCTGCTGCTCGGCCGGCTGGCCGCGTCCTACGGGGCCAAACGGGTCGTGATGGCCGCGCTGGTCGCCTGGACCGCCGTGGTGGGCGTGGCCTACTTCCTGCCCAGGGGCTCGGCGCTGCCGTTCTTCGCGCTCGGCTTCGCCATCGCCATCGTGATGGGGGGCACCCAGGCCCTGTCGCGGTCGCTGTTCTCCCACGTGATCCCGGCGGGCAAGGAGGCGGAATATTACAGCCTGTACGAGATCAGCGACAAGGGCTCGACATTCCTCGGCTCGTTCACCCTGGGCCTGGCGCTCCAGCTCACCGACAGCTACCGCCTGGGCATCGTCTCGCTGGTGATCTTCTTCGTGGTCGGCTTCGCCCTGCTGGCCGCCGTCAACCTTCCCAAGGCCATCAGGGCCGCCGGGAATCCGGTGCCGGAACGCATCTGAGAACCCCTCCGAAGGGGCGGATCGCAGACCAGGTCAAGAACGCGCGATTGGATCACCCCATGTGTGGGAATCCACACACGGTATCAAGCGTTGTACGCCGTGGGAGACGAACCCCTCACGACGGGGCCCTCAGGAGGCATTGAGACATGGGCGAGCGTGCGCTACGCGGCACCCGACTCGGGGCGACCAGCTACGAGAACGACCGCAACACCGATCTGGCTCCGCGTCAGGAGGTGTCCTACATTTGCCCGAAGGGCCATCAGTTCGACGTTCCGCTCGCCGCCGAGGCCGAGATTCCGGCGACCTGGGAATGCCGCATGTGCGGCGCGACCGGCCTGCGGGTGGACGGCGAACTGCCGGAGGCCAAGAAGGCCAAGCCCCCACGGACGCACTGGGACATGCTGCTGGAGCGCCGCACGATCGAGGACCTGGAGGAGGTACTCAACGAGCGACTGGCGATCCTGCGTGCCCAACGCCGTAAGAGCGCCTGACCGGCCGGGGCAACCGTCGTCGAAGGCCCCCGGCGTCCTTTCGGACGCCGGGGGCCTTCGACGCTCTCCCGGGCCTGTCACCGGCCTCACATCCCTCGGCCTGTCACCGGCCCCGTGCCCTCGGCCCGCCACCGGCCTCACGCCCCGCGCCCTGGAACTCCGCACACGGACCAGCCGGCCGCCTGCGGAAGCGGCCCAGTCCACTGGCACGGGATTGGACCTTAAACCGGTCCACCTGCCCCCTCTAAGATCGCTGCCATGACTGACGACGCGACGAACACGACAGCCTCCGAGAAGGCGACGGCACTGCGAGCGCTGCACGTACCGGGCAGCCCACTGGTCCTGCCCAACGTCTGGGACGCCGCGTCGGCCCGCACCGTCGAGGCGGCCGGGTTCCCCGCGGTCGCCACCGGCAGCGCCGCGATCGCCCCGGTGCTCGGATACGACGACGGGGAGGCCACACCGGTCGAGGAGATGCTCGCCGCGGTCGGCCGCATCGCCCGGTCGGTCCGCGTCCCCGTCACCGCCGACATGGAGCGCGGCTACGGGCTCAAGCCGGCGGAGCTGGTGGAACGCCTCGCCGCCACCGGCGCGGTCGGCTGCAACCTGGAAGACTCCGACCCCCGCACGGGCGAGATGGTCGACGCCGAGGAACAGGCGGCCTTCCTGGCCGCCGTCCGCGCGGCGGCCGACGGCGCGGGCATCGACCTGGTGATCAACGCGCGCGTCGACGTCCACCTGAACGGCACGGGATCACCCGCCGGCAGGCTCGCCGAATCGATCCGGCGCGGGCGCCTCTACCTGCAGGCCGGCGCCGACTGCGTCTACCCGATCCTCGTCTCCGAGGCCGGCGCGATCCGGACCCTGGCTCAGGAGATCGACGGCCCGATCAACGTCCTGTTCCGCCGCGACACCCCGTCGCTCGGGGAACTGGCCGCGCTCGGGGTGGCCCGCGTGAGCTTCGGGCACGGCCTGCACCTGGCCGTGCAGGCCTACACCGCCCAGATGATCGCGGCGATCCAGGCCGGGCGCAGCCCGTACGCCCCGGAGACCTCCGCGCCCTGACACCGGCCGGCGCCCATCGCCCACCATTTGGAAGGAAGGCGGCAAAGACAGCTCCAAAAGCCGCAACGCGGCGATTCCTGGCGGCGTTTGTCCTGTTCAGGCCCCTATGCTCGGCAGCATCTGATGACCACACCCGCTGAAGGGACATGGGTCCTCATGAGGCTTGTCGTCGACCTCAACCGCTGCCAGGGATACGCGCAGTGCGCCTTCCTCGCGCCGGACGTCTTCACCATGCACGGTGAGGAAGCACTGATGTACAACCCGAACGCCGACGAGGTGCAGCGCGAGAACGTCCTGAGGGCCGCGGCGGCCTGCCCTGTCCAGGCCATCCTCGTCGATCTGGCCGACGTGCCGCCGAGGGCGGAAGGGGACGCCGATGCCTGACAACGGATCGGCGCGCGCGTTCAGGCGTAACGGCCGCGTCGTGGTCGTCGGAGCCTCCCTGGCGGGTCTGCGTGCCGCCGAGACGCTGCGCGAGAAGGGGTTCACGGGATCGCTGACCATGATCGGCGACGAGCCGCACGATCCTTACGACCGGCCGCCGCTGTCCAAGCAGGTCCTGCTCGGCCGGATTCCGGCGGACGGCACCGCCCTGCCCCGGCGCCGCGCGCTCGACGCGCAGTGGCGGCTCGGGGTCGCGGCCACGGGGCTGGATCTGACCGAGAAAAAAGTGCGCCTGGCCGACGGCGAAGAGATCCCGTTCGACCGCCTGCTGATCGCCACCGGCACCCGGGCCCGGCCATGGGTCAGGGAGACGGAAGCCGGCCTGGACGGGGTCTTCGTCCTGCGCACCAGTGACGACGCGGCCAAGCTCAACCGGCGGCTGGCCGCCAGGCCCCGCCGGGTGCTCATCGTCGGCGCCGGGTTCACCGGCTCGGAGATCGCCTCCGCCTGCCGGGAGCGGGCGCTCGACGTCACGGTCATCGAGCGCGGGCCGGCCCCCCTCGTGGGGGCGCTCGGCGGCGTCATCGGCTCGGTCGCGGCGCAGCTGCAGCGCGAGCACGGCGTCGACCTGCGCTGCGGCATCACGCTGACCTCGCTGGAGGGCGACCTGACCGGCCGGCTCAGGTGCGCCCACCTGTCCGACGGCACCACCCTCGACACCGATGTGGCGGTGATCGCGCTCGGCGCGATGCGCAACACCGAGTGGCTCGCCGGTTCCGGGCTGGCCGCCGGCCCGCGAGGGATCGCCTGCGACGCCGGATGCCGGGCCTTCGACATCCACGGCATCGTCACCGACGACGTCTTCGTCGCCGGTGACGTCGCCCGTTCCCCCCACCCGCTCTTCGGCTACCAGTTCCTCTCCCTGGAGCACTGGGGCAACGCGGTCGCGCAGGCCGAGGTCGCCGCCCACAACATCGTCAGCTCCGGGCCCGAGCGACGCCCGCACCTGTGGGTGCCGGCCTTCTGGTCCGCCCAGTTCGGCGTCAACATCAAGTCCGTCGGCGTCCCGCCGATGGGTGACGAGCTCGTCGTCGCCCAGGGGGCGCTCGCCGAACGCCGCTTCGTCGCGGCCTACGGCTTCCAGGGCCGCGTCATCGCCGCGGTCTCCTTCGACCATGCCAGATGGCTGGACTTCTACCGGCGGATGATCGAATCCGCCACGCCGTTCCCGCCTGACTTCGCCACCGTGGACCGGCGCCCCGAAGGGCTGCGGCCGATCTCGCCCGACTTCCCGGATCCCGCCCTGCCCAGCCACGGGCCCACCGTCACCTTGAGTGGCTACTCGCCCAGCGACCAGCGGCTGACGTTCGTCCCGGCCCGTGCCTGACGGCGAGCGCCCCGCCGAACACGTTCAAGGACTCCGCCATGACGCCCGGTACCCTTCTGCAGCAGATCACCGACTACGCCAACCGCGCCGATCCCTATCCTCTCTATGCCGAGCTCCGCAGGACGCCGGTGTCGCGTCAGGATGACGGCGTCTACGTCGTCAGCACCTACTGGGAGATCCTCAGCCTGCTCCAGGATCCGCGGATCAGCTCCGACACGCGCAACCGCCTCCCGCAGGCGGACGGCGGTCTTCCCCCGGAGGAGGACACCGGGCTACCGCCCAGCTTCATCAGGCTCGACCCGCCCGAGCACGACCGGCTGCGGCGCCTGGCCACACGGCCGTTCGGGCCGCCGAAGAGCCCCAGGCGGGTCCACAACATGCGCGGCGAGCTGGCCCGGATGGTCTCCGGCCTGATCGACGGTTTCCAGGGCAGGGACCAGGCCGACATCGTCGACGACTTCGCCTACCCCTTCCCCGTGATGGTGATCTGCAAGCTCCTCGGGGTTCCCCACGAGGACGAGGCGCGCTTCCACGCCTGGGCCGAGACGATCATCTCCGCCCTCGACCCCAACCCCGCCGAGGGCCCCGCCGAACGGCAGCGCACCGTCCAGCAGGCCCGCTCCGAGATGGGGCTGTACCTCGCCGGGCTCATCGAAGAGCACCGCCGCGCGCCCGGCGACGACATGCTCTCCGCACTGGTCACCGACCACGACAGCCCCGACGGGCAGATGTCGCCGGTGGAGCTGGTCATCACCGCCATCCTGCTCCTCATCGCCGGCCACGAGACCACCGTCAACCTCATCACCAACGGGATGCTCACCCTGTTGCGCCACCCCGACGTGCTCAAGCGGCTGCGCGAGGAGCCCGGCCTGGCCATCCCGCTGGTGGAGGAGCTGCTGCGCTACGAACCGCCGGTGCAGCTGCTGCCGCAGCGCACCACCCTGGCCGACATCGACATCGCCGGCACCACCATTCCCAGGGGCGCGACGATCTGGCTCGCCCTGGCCTCCGGCAACCGGGACCCTCAGCGCTTCCCCGATCCCGACCGGTTCGATCCCGAGCGCCATGACAACCAGCATCTGGGCTTCGGCAACGGCATCCACTACTGCTTCGGCGCGCCGCTCGCCCGGCTGGAGGCGCAGATCGCGCTGACCGAACTCGCCCGCCGGCTCGGCAACCCCCGGCTCGTGGAGGATCCGCCGCCGTACCGGCAGAACGCGGTCCTCCGCGGCCCCCGCCATCTCCAGGTCGCCTTCGACGGCCTGCTGGCGTAGCTCCGGCCGGCCCCGGGCACACCGGGAACCGGCCGGAGGCGCGGAAGACCGGCGAACGGGCCGGCCTTCCGGCGGTCAGAGCCTGTTTCGTGGACCCTTCCGCCTACCGCGGTCGCCCTAGCGGCAGGGGGTGTAGGGGGTGTCCTTGAGGGCCTGGTCGCTGCCCTTCTTGATGGCGTTGAAGTTCCAGGTGGAGGAGTTGGCCTTCGAGCAGAAGCTCGACGGGGACTTCTTGTACTCGACCTGGAAGACCGGCTTGCCCGCCTTGACGAAGAGCTTGAGGTCGTCGCACTCGCTGAACTCGAAGCACTGCTCGTTGACCGCGTAGTCGAAGGAGTCCACCAGCTCGTCGATCTGACTGAGGTCGTTCTTGAGCGCGACCGACAGGTTGTAGCGGTGGGCCAGGTTGGCCAGGGCCTTGTTGTAGATGAGCTGGGTGGCGGGGCTGATGTCCCAGCCGGTCGTCTCCTTGCCCTCCTCGTGGGTGTTGACGACGTCGAACTCGACACCGTCGAAGCCGGCCTGCACGCACTTGGCCACCCGCGCCTCCTGCATCTTCAGCAGGAAGTCGCGCTGGCCCTTGTCGTTGTTGATGTTGGCGTAGTTCTCGTCGGGGAAGTCCGGGTAGGCGTTGCCGATCAGGGAGTTGCCATGGGCCTTGTCCCAGTCCACGAACTGCTGGTAGTCGGGACGGCCCTTCTCGACGCTGCCCGCGTCGACGTAGCAGATCGCCTTCGCGCCCTGGGCGTGGATGGCCCGGACGGCGGCGGTGTTGAGGGTGTGGTTGTTTCCGACCACGTTCGCGTCGGCGTACAGGTCGATGTCGAAGACCTGCGGCTTGACACAGGTGGAGCCGTTGGCCGGCTTGGCGCAGATGTTGACGTTGATGCCCCCGGTGGAGGCGTAGGCCGCGTTGCCGGAGAGCTGGTACTGCCAGCGGGCGTTGACCGGCGGGCGCCAGATCGGGCCTGCCTTGGCCTCAGCGGGCCTCGCGGCCTCGGCGGGCCCCGCCGCGAAGGCCGCCGACGGCGCCGCCGCGGAGACGGCCGCCAGAAGAGCTACGACGAAGGCTCGAATTCTCATGCGAGCTTCCCCCATTCCGTATAGCGGAATTAATTTCCGCCCAATAGGCAACCAGTCTTTCCTCGGCAGCGTCAAGACCCGATCTTCTAGTGGTCGATCTCCTCGGCGACGATCTCGCGCAGCCGGGTCGCCACCTCCACCAGCCGGACCTGCGGGAAACGGTCCTTGGGCGCCGTCACGCTGATCCCCGCGACCGGCGTGGACCTGCCGAGGAAGATCGGCACGGCGGCGCAGCGCACCCCGTCCTCACTCTCCTCCAGGTCGAGGGCGTATCCCTGCTCGCGGATGAGACGCATCTCCTCGGCGAGCCGTCCGGGGGAGGTGATGGTGTGCCGGGTGCGCGCGGACAGCGGCCCGTGCATGGAGGCCCACAGCTGGACGGCCTCGTCCGTCGGATAGGTCCAGGACAGCAGGGCCTTGCCCACCCCGGTCGCGTGGGCCGGATTCCGCCCGCCGATCACCGAGCTCATCGTGATGGCGTGCAGGGCCTCGACCTTGTCGAGATAGACGATCTCGACTCCGTCCAGCACCGCCATGTGCACGGTCTCGTTGAACTCCGCGCGCAGCCGCAGCAGCACGGGGTGGACCAGGGCGCGCAGGTCGAGCCGGTCGTAGTAGCGGAACGCGGCGGCCAGCATCTCCGTGCCGAGGAAGTACCGCCCGTTCGGCTCGGGCTGGGCGGCGAACCCCCGGTGTTTGAGCGCGCTGAGCAGCCGGTGCAGAGAGCTGCGCGGCAGGCCGGAACGTGCCACGAGCTCCTCCAGCGTCGCGCCCTGCCCGCTCTCCGACAGCAGCTGGATGATGCGCAGGGCACGGTCGACGCTTCCCACCGGGGACTCTTTCTCAGTCACAGCGCTCCTTTTCCGAGGTTTCCGTATTACGGAATACTAGCCCGTACTGTGGATGGCTGCTAGATTCTGCTCGTTCCCGTGCCCGGACGACGAGATGACCGCGGTGCACGGGGCCGCCCCGCCGGAAGGCGTTCGCCGGCGAGCGACCGCCCGGTCGGGCGACGCCTGCCTGTCCATGATCTCTCTGTGCGGCCCCGTCGGGGGAGGGGGCCGCACAGAGATCTATCCCTTGACGGCTCCGGTCAGCGCCTGGACGAAGCGGCGCTGACCGACGACGAAGACGACGAAGACCGGAACGGTGGTCAGCACGGTGCCGGCCATGATCTGGGCCCAGTCGGCGCGGTGCTGGCCCTGGAAGGTGGCCAGCCCCACCTGGAGCGTGTAGCTCTCGTCGGAGGAGATCGCCACCAGCGGCCAGAACAGGTCGTTCCAGGAGTAGATGAACGTGATCATAGCCAGGGCGGCGACCGCCGGGCGGGCCACCGGCAGCACCACGCGGAAGAACATCCCCCAGCGCGAGCAGCCGTCCATGCGCGCCGCCTCCTCCAGTTCCCTGGGGAAGGACTGGAAGAACGACGTCATCAGGTAGACCCCCAGCGCCGAGGCGAGCTGGGGCACGATCAGCGCGCCCAGCGTGTTGATCAGGTTCAGCTTGGTGAAGATCAGGAAGGTCGGGATGACGGTGAGCTGGAAGGGGATCACCATCGTCGCGATCAGCATGAAGAGCGCGATCTTGCGCCCCGCGAAGCGCAGCCTGGCGTAGCCGTACCCGGCCAGCGTGCACAGCACGATCTGGGAGACCACGATGATTCCGGTCACGATCACGCTGTTGAGAAACCACCGGGGGAACTGGGAGCCGGCCAGCACCTTCCGGTAGCCGGTCAGGTCGATTCCCTCCGGGATGAGCGGCGGCGGGAAACGGTGCAGTTCGACGCTCGTCATTACGGAGCTGAGCAGCATGTAGACGAACGGCGCCACCATCAGCAGCGACAGCGGGGCGAGGATGAGGTGACGTCTCACCGCAGCAGTCCTTTCCGGCCTCCGAGGAGCAGCACGAGGCCGATCACGGCGATGGTCCCCGCGAAGAGCGTGTAGGCGACGGCGGCACCGTACCCGGCGGTAAAGAAATCGAAGGCGAGCTGCCAGACGTAGTACACGATCGTGATCGTGGAGTTGACCGGGCCGCCCTTGGTGGTGGTGAGGATCAGGTCGAAGAACTGCAGCGTGTCGATCAGTCCCCAGACCCCCAGGAAGAGGGTGACGGACCGCACCGACGGCACGACGATGCGGCGGAACGTCGTCACGGGGCCCGCCCCGTCCAGCGAGGCGGCCTCCATGACCTCCTTCGGGATCTCCTGGAGGGCGGCGAGATAGATCACCACGTTGAAGCCGAGCTGCGTCCAGACGAAAACGGCGGCGATCACGTAGATCGCCTGCGACGGATCGTCGAGAAAGCCCTGGGCGGGCAGCCCGGCACTGGTGATCAGGCCGTTCAGGACGCCGAAGTCCTTGTCGAAGACATAGGCCATGACGAGGCCGACGGCGGCCTTCGAGGCGATGAAGGGCGCCAGGAAGCAGGCTCGGTAGACCCCGATCCCCCTGATCGGCTTGTTCAGCAGCTGGGCGACGAGCAACGCGGACACCAGCGACACGGGAATGTAGATCGCCATGAGCGTCAGCGTGTTGCGGATCGCCTCCCAGAAGAGCGGGTCCTGGGCGAGCGCCCGGTAGTTGTCGAGGCCGACGTCCTGGCCTCCGGTCACCAGGTCGGAGTCGGTGAACGACAGGCGCAGAGCCCAGCCCATGGGGATGATCGCGAAGCCCAGCACCAGCAGGGTCGACGGCCCGGCGAAGGACCAACCGACGATGCTTTCGCGGACTCGGCGAGCCCGGCGGACCGACTGCCCGCGGGAGGTCCCGGTGATCACGGCGGGGGCGGCGGGCGCGCTCATTGGCCGGGCACCGCGAGAACGGCGTCGGACTTGACGGCCGCCTCGTCCAGGGCGGACTTCGGATCCTTGCGCCCGATGAGCACCGCGGCGATGGCCTCGGCCACGTAGGCGGAGACCCGCGGATACTTGGTGGAGGCGGGGCGCACCTGCTTGGCGTTGACCAGGTTGTCGGTCACCACCTGAATGCCCGGATATTTCGCGACGAAGTCCTTGTATCCCGGCAGTGCGGTGATCGACTTACGGGTCGGCAGCGAACCGGTGTCCTTCATCCAGACCATCTGCTGCTCGGGGGCGGTGAGCCAGGCGAGGAACTCGACCGAGGCCTTGACGCGGTCTTCTCCCCGGTCCAGGACGACCCAGTTGTCCGGCCCGGAGATCGTCTGGTGGTCCCCGCCGGTCCCCGGCAGCACGGCGATGCCGAAGTCGACCTTCGCCTTCTGCAGGTCGGGCAGGACCCACGGACCGGCGAGCATGAGGCCGAGGCGACCCGACTCGAAGAGCTTCTGCCCCTTCTCCGCCGGGCTCGAATCCACGTAGACCGACTTGTCGACCACCGCCATCTGCTGGAGCACGGTCAGCGCCTGCACCCCGGCCGGGGAGTTGAAGGCGGCCTTCTTGTCTCCGGGGGCGAGGATCTGGCCACCGTTCTGCCACAGCAGGGGCCACAGGCCCCAGGTGGTCTCCTCACCGCCGCTGACCGCCCAGGTGGTGCCGTAGGTCTTGGTCGCGGGGTCGGTCATCGAGCGGGCCATGGCCCGGAAGTCGTCCCAGGTCCAGTCCTTCGACGGCTCCTTGAGCCCGGCCTTGGCCAGCAGTTTCCTGTTGTAGAGGACGGCGAGGTCGTCCACCACGGCGGGAAAGCCGATGACCTTGTCCCTCACCGTGACCGTCGCGCGGGTGTTGGGCCAGAAGTCGTCCCAGCCGACCTTCGGATCCTTGACGTAGGACGTCAGGTCGACGGCCTTGGGACTGCGGGCGATATTGGCGCTCCACGAGCCGTACATGTAGGCGATGTCGGGATAGGTGTCGGCGGCCAGTGCCGTCGTCACCTTGGGGAGCATCGCGTCCGCGGTGACGCCGCCGGAGTCGGTGGTCACCTTGATCGTGGGGTGTGTCCGGTTGAACTCGGCGACCAGTTTCTCGACGGAGTCCGCCGAGGTGTCCTCCTGGCCGTGCCACATCGTGATTTCGACGGTTCCCGGAGACCGGCCCCCCTGACCGGCGCCGCCGGTCTCACCGGAGGAGCAGGCGGCGGCGCAGGCGAGCATCGCGGCCGTCATCAATGCGATCTTCTTCATGCGGTCCCCTGAGGGCGAGAATTCCGCAATACGGAATTGCTTTCCGAATTCTGGCCAAGCTAACAGCCATCCATCGAAACGGTCAAGGGTTCCCCGGTCGCAGCGAGGACACCAAATCCAAAAATTTCCGCATTGTGGAATGATAGTCCGCTATGCAGATAATGCTCTAGGGTCACCGCATGACCGACACCCCAGCCCTCGTCGTCGACCTCGACATCGTGGAAGCCAACATCGCCGAGATGGCCGCCGTGGCCGAGCGGCACGCCGTACGGCTGCGCCCGCACGCCAAGGCCCACAAGATGCCCGATCTCGCCCGGCTCCAGCTCGACGCGGGAGCGGCCGGGATCACCTGCGCCAAGCTCGGTGAGGCCGAGGTGATGGCCGACGCGGGTTTCGACGACATCCTGCTCGCCTATCCCGTGGTGGGGCCGCTCAAGCTGGACCGGTTGCGCGCCCTGCGGGAGCGGGCCAGGGTAAGGGTCAGCCTCGATTCGGTCGAGGTGGCCGAGGGGCTCTCGGCGCTCGGCGGCATCGAGGTCCTGGTCGAGGTCGACACCGGGCTCGGCCGGCTTGGGCGCCCACCCGGCGAACCGACCGCGCGGCTGGTGAGGGACATCGCCCGGATACCGGGCATCGAAGTCGTGGGACTGCTGACCCACGCGGGCCATTCCTACCGGGCCGCCGACCCCCGCGCGGCGGCCGTGCACGAGGTCTCCTCCCTCGTGGAGACCGCCGGCCTCTGCCGGGACCTGGGCCTGCGGGAGATCAGCGTCGGCTCGACGCCGACGGCCAGGCACGCCGCGGCCGTACCCGGCGTGACCGAGATCCGGCCGGGGGCATACGTCTTCAACGACGGGATGACGATCCGCGCGGGCGCGGCGACCGAGGACACCGTGGCCGCGCGCGTGGTCACGACCGTGGTGGCGCGGCCCGCGCCGGACCGGTTCGTGGTCGACGCGGGGTCGAAGACCCTGGGTGCCGGTGAGGGCACAGCCGTCGCCGGGCGGCCGGACCTGACACTCGCCTTCCTCAGCGACGAACACGGCGTCTGGTACGGCGAGGGCCCCCAGATCGGTGACCGGCTGGAGCTGATCCCGTTCCACATCTGTCCCGTGGTCAACCTGTTCGACGTGGCCGCCGGGACGCGCGGCGGCGAGGTCGTCCAAGAGCTGCCGATCGCCGCTCGCGGCAGGGTGGCATGACCACCAGCTAAAATGCCCCAATGCGCGATCTTGGCGAAGACCCGCGACCGGCCCGTGGCGCGGTCCGGGAAGTCTACGGCGTGGACCGGGCGGCGACCCTCGACTACTCCCCCGACCTGGACGGTCTCGCCGATCCCGGTGAGATCGTCTGGGCCTGGGTCCCCTACGAGGAGGACCCGGGCCGAGGCAAGGACCGGCCGCTGCTGGTCGTCGGTCGTCACGGGCGAAGACTGCTCGCGATGATGCTGTCCAGCCACGGCGACGACGATCCCAGCGAGTGGCTGGAGCTCGGCTCCGGTCTCTGGGATCGGGACAACCGGGTCTCCCGTCTTCGCCTGGACCGGATCTTCGAGCTCGGCGAGGACGACATCCGGCGTGAGGGGGCGATCCTGGACCGCGACCGGTTCGCCCGCGTCGCCGCCGTCCTGAGAAGGATCCACGGCTGGGCCGCCGACGGCTCGTGAGCCGTCGGCGGGCAGTCAGCCCTGTTCGCCGCGTCCGCCGCGAGCATCCGGCCACCGGGCTACGAAGAGGTCCAGCGCGCGGCGCTGCCGCGCTTCGTCGGTGAGCACCGCCGCGAGAACGGCCCGGTCCACGTACGGGTGGACGGCGGCCATGACCAGACGCTGAAGCTCGGTCGGATCGAGGGCCTCGACCTCCCACTGCACCGGGTCGTCGACGTTGAGGCCGTACCGCGCGGCGAAGCGGGGCCAGCGGGGATCGTCACGGTTGCCCTCCGCCGCCGGCAACTCGTAGGCAAGGATCTGCGCGTAGGTGAGCATGACCCGCTCAATGTGGGCCCAGTGCCCCGTACGGGTCACCCAGTCCCGCTCCATGTCGGCCGCCGAGCAGTTGAGATCACCCACATAGAGCAGCACCGGCGGTCGCGGGTCGGTGCTCGTGCGGTTCCGGACGACGTCGGCGGAGCGCTGACCGGCGAACCCGCGCACCATCAGCACGGGGATGCCGAAGTCGGCCAGCCAGTCGGCGAACATCAGCCGGAGCGTGTCCTTTTCCGCCGCCACGTACACGGCGTGCTCCTGGCCGCGGGTGCGGTCCAGGCGGAACCAGTCCGGGGCGTCGGCCAGGAAGGCTCCCGCGTCGGGCCAGGTCCGGGGCACCTGCGTCCTGGGCAGGGTGTCGACCAGGCCGGGGAAGCGATCCTCTCGCCAGGCCTGGGTCAGCCGTGCGGACAGCCCGCGGTACGTCGCGAGGGTGTTCGGGATCAACCCTGCGGCGACCAGGCGATAGTGGACCTGCCGCAGGGTGACGTCACCGTCGTACCCGACGACGATCTCGCGGGCCCGATCCACGACATCGGGCCAGTGGATCCAACACCCCATGGGGTACATGTACCCATCCGGGGCACCCGCTCCTCCCTCATGGGGACACCGGTGGCGTGGCCTCCCGAGGGGACACCGCTCGCAAACCCGTTGGAAAACGGCCGGGCAGGCCAGCATGCTGGAGTTCCATGGACGGCAGACGACTCATCCGGGTGTCCAAATACCTCTCCAAGCACCTGCGTCACCAGCCCGAGCGCATCGGGCTGACCCTCGACCCGCAGGGCTGGGCGGAGATCGGCGCCCTGCTGGAGGCCGCCGGGCGGCACGGCTTCGCCATCACCCGCGACGAACTCGCGCAGGTGGTCGCCGGCAACGACAAGCAGCGCTTCACCGTCGACGGCGACCGGATCCGCGCCAACCAGGGACACTCCATCGCCGTCGATCTGGACCTCCCGGTGGTGGAGCCGCCCGAGGTCCTCTTCCACGGCACGGTGGGCGCCTACCTCACGGCCATCCGGGAGGAGGGGCTGCGGCCGATGAGCCGGCACGCCGTCCATCTGTCCCCCGACCGCGAGACGGCGACCCGCGTCGGCGCGCGACGCGGCAGGGCGGTCGTGCTGGTGGTGCGCTCAGGGGACATGCATCGGGCGGGCCACGAGTTCCGGCTCAGCGCCAACGGCGTCTGGCTCGCCGACCATGTCCCGGCCGCCTACATATCCTTCCCCGGCTGACCGCCCGGGCGGACGCCGTTCCGGGCCGTCACCGGCGGCGCGGACGTTCAGGACAGCAGCCGGTAGAAGCGCCAGAACCCGAAGTCGCTGATCGGCAGGATCTCGATGTCGCGGAAGCCTGCCTCGACGGCGTAGCCGCGCAGCACATCGGGGCGCATCACGGTGCCGGTGCCCGCGGAAGGCTGATGGGACATGCCGTCGGGCAGGCAGATGAGCAGGCTGAAGCCGTACAGCAGCCGCTCGGTGTCGTCGGCGGGTGCGGTGAAGGACTCACCGGTGGCCTCGTCCATGATGACGGCCATCCCGCCGGGCCTGAGCGCCCGCCGGATCGCGACCAGTGTGTCGACCGGCTGGGACATGTCGTGGATGCACTCGAAGGCGAAGATCGCGTCGTAGTCCCCGGCGAGGGCGTGCGCGTCACCGTGGTGGAAGGCCACGTCGACTCCGGCCTCCCCGGCGTTGCGTACGGCCAGCTCGATCGAAGGCTCGTCGATGTCGACTCCCTCGACGGACGCCTGCGGATAGGCCCTGGCCAGGGCGATGGTGGACCAGCCGCCTCCGCATCCGACGTCGGCGACGCGGGCACCGGGCCGGCGCAGCACCGCGTCGAGGTCGGGCACCCCGGCAAGGGCCTCCGGGAGCGCGTACTCGAACCAGGGGCGGTTCATCTCGGCCTGGGACTCTCGCACGTCCGTCCCGAACGTCGCCCAGCTGACGCCGCCGCCGTCGCGGTAGGCCCGCACCAGCGCGGGCATCTGTGCGGCGGCTCCGGCGATCATCCGGGCCAGCGGCGCGAGGTAGGCGAGGCTGGACTCGTCGGTCAGCACCTCCGCCGCGCCCTCCGGGAGGGCGAAGCGGCCGTCCTTCCCGGCGGTCAGGATGCCGTAGGCGGCCTGCTGCTCCAGCCACTCCCGGGCGTATCGCTCGTGACCGCCGGCGCGGGCGGTCAGCTCGGCGGCGGTGGCCGGACCGTGCTCGGCCAGCCCTCGATACCAGCCCAGCCGGTCGCCCAGATGGATCGAGAGCACCTCCACGGCGCCCAGCGTGGAGCGCAACAGGCGGTCGGCGAAGTCCTCCGCCGTCTGCGTGATCGATGCCTGCGGCGTCTGTGTCGTCATCGCGTCTCCGTTCCGTCGCCGGTCTCCGGCACCGGCGGCACGAAAGTCGGCCACTCCCTGGCTGCGCTGTCACATGATCAAAACCATCCAAAAGGATCGGTGAGGGCTACGGAGTAATAAGGTTTACGACCTATGTTCAGGAACGTAAAGAGTCGTGACCTTAAACCCGTTCTGCGGCTTCTTGTCCTCAGTACTTCAGTATCTCTCCTGGTCAGCGGCAGTTCCGTGCTGGACGGTCGCCTCGCACCGGTTCCGGACATATCCGCACCACCCGCCGTGGCCCTGCCCGAGGTCTCGGTGACGCCCACCCCGCCGCCCGAACCGTCGGCGTCGCCCCAGGACCGGAGACCCGAGCGGGAGTTCCTCCTCGCCAACGGGCGGCGGCAGCCGCTGAAGGTGGCGGTTCCGGCGTCGGCCAACGGCCGCTACGCCGTCGTCGCCGGCGAGTCCCCGCCTCCCGCAGGCCGCAGGGGAAAGGTGATCCGGTATCTGGTCGAGGTCGAGCGCGGCCTGCCGTTCGACGCGCGCGAGTTCGCCGACGAGGTGCACCGGATCCTCAACGACCGGCGCAGCTGGGGGTTCCGGTTCAAACGGGTGGGACGCGGCCCGGTGAAGATCAGGGTGTCGCTGTCCAGTCCCGCGATGACGGACCGGCGATGCCGTCCGATGATCACCTTCGGCGCGCTGTCCTGCTGGAACCGCGGGCGCGCGGTCATCAACGCGATGCGCTGGAACGCGGGCACGCGAGGCTACGGGCGCGACGTCGCCTCCTACCGCGAGTACGTCATCAACCACGAGGTCGGCCACGGCCTCGGGCACGACCACAGGCCGTGCCCGGGACCGGGCAGGCGGGCTCCCGTGATGCTCCAGCAGACCAAGTCGCTGTACGGCTGCCGCCCCAACCCCTGGCCGTCACCCCGGCGATGAGGTGTCCGCCCCCGGGTGCCTGAGCTGCCGCTTCACCGGTCCTTCACGGCTGCCGGCGGCGAGTACAGCGATCGTGCAGCGGCCCGGTCAAGACTGTTCTCCGGTCCCCGCCGCAGGGAGAGGGCATGACAGAGGTTCTCAACGCTCGTTCGGCACCGGCCGGATACCACCGCGCACCGGCCTCTCCCGTCCTCGTCCTGGGAGAGAAGTGGATACCGCGCGAGGAGAGATGCGTGGCCTCCGCCCGCCGGTTCGTGCGTGACGCCGCCGCCGACTGGAACACGGCGCAGGAGGTTCCGGAGATCGCCGAGCTCCTGGTGTCCGAACTCGTCACCAACGCGCTCACCCACGGGGCGGCGGCCGTCCCCACGGCTAGCACCATCCACGTCACGGTCAGCCGTGAGGGGAAGTTGATGGCCGTGGACGTCCACGATTCCTGTACGGCCCCGCCACGGCTGAGGAGAACGGGCTACCTGGAGTCGTCGGGCAGAGGACTCCAGCTGGTCCGCGACCTCTCACACGACTGGGGCTGGACGCGCAAACCCCACGGCAAGTCGGTCTGGTTCCAGCTGGTGGCCTGGCCGTGACATCGGGCGTCCGGCTCGGCGTCCCGATCGATCAGCGGACCCCGGCGCGGGCCGCGCCGTTCACCGCAACGCCAGGTCGACGGCGTGTTCGACGTGGATGCGGGTGGAGTCGAACACGGGGACGCCGCTGTCCTGGGGGCCGATGAGAAGGGTGATCTCGGTACAGCCCAGGATGACCCCCTGGGCGCCGCGATCGGCCAGATCGGCGATGATCCGCCGGTAGGCCTCGCGGGAGGAGTCCTCGACCCGGCCTTGGGTGAGTTCCCGGTAGATGACGTCGTGCACGAGCGTGCGGCCGGGCTCGTCGGGCACCAGGATCTCCAGCCCGTGCCCGAGCATCCGGGATCGGTAGAAGTCCATCTCCATGGTGAAGCGGGTGCCCAGCAGCCCCACGGTCGTGAGGCCGGCGCGAGTGATCCGTTCCGCCGTCGCGTCGACGATGTGGACGAAGGGAACACCGATCGCCGCCTCGACGGTCTCGGCGACCCGGTGCATGGTGTTGGTGCAGAGCAAGACCATCTCCGCGCCGCCCTGTTCGAGGGTCTTGGCCGCCTGGGCGAGCCGCCGCCCGGCGGCCTCCCAGTCTCCCGCGCGCTGCATGGCCTCGATCTCGGCGAAGTCCAGGGTCAGCAGCAGGCTCCGGGCGCAGTGATGTCCGCCCAGCCGCCTGCGGGTCTCCTCGTTGAGCAACCGGTAGTACTCGGCGGAGGATTCCCAGCTCATGCCGCCGATCAGGCCAATGGTCCGTGTCATGGCTTCATGGTGGCTCATGGGTGAAGCTCATAGGTAGGCCTGTGTTTCTTGGACAGACCCCAAGCAATACTTATGGCATGGACGCCCACCGCCTGCTCATCTTCCGGCAGATCGCGCATTCCGGTTCGATCGCGGGGGCGGCCCGCTCGCTCGGGTGGACGCAGCCGGCGGTCAGCCAGCATCTGCGCCATCTGGAGCGCCAGGTCGGGATGGCGCTCGTGCTGCGCCGCCCGCGCGGAATCCAGCTCACCGAAGCGGGAGCGCTCCTGCTAGGTCACGCCGACGCCATCGCCACGCGGCTGCATGCCGCCGGCGACGACCTCAACGCGCTGGCCCAGCTGCGGGAGGGCACCGTCCGGCTCGCCGCGTTCCCCTCCGCCAGCGCCGCACTCGTTCCCGCCGCCATCAGCCTGCTGGCCCAGCGCCATCCCGGCATGGACGTACGGCTTCGCGAGGCGGAGCCTCCCGAAGCGCTGAGCCTTCTCGCCGCCGGCGAGGTGGATCTGGCCATGACGTTCACCCACGCGGGAGAGCATCCGGCCGACCATCCCGGGCTGGTGCGGACCGTGCTGGGAGAGGATCCGGTGCGGCTGGTCCTGCCTCCCTCCCACCCGCAGGCGCACGCCACATCACCCGGCCGGCCGGTGGACCTGCGGCTGCTGTCAGAGGACCGGTGGATCGCGGGTTGTGAACGATGCACCGCGAACCTGCTCCAGGCCTGCCAGGGCGCCGGCTTCGCCCCGGACATCCGTCACAGCACCGACGACTACGTGGTCACCCAGGCGCTGATCGCCCGTGACCTGGGGATCGGGCTGCTCCCGCAGCTCGCCCTCGACGCCTTCCGGAATCCCGGCGTCACCGTTCGCGCGGCGGCGGGGCTTCGTCCCCGGGCCCTGCACCTGATCCATCATCGCGAGGCCGATCACATCCCCGCGGTCCGCAGCGCCGTACGTGCCATCCACGACACGGCCTCTCCCCCGCCACCGGGCTCGTCGTGAGTCACGGTCTCCGGACGTCGCCTCACGACGGTCCCGGCGGCGAGGTTCGGGGTCCCCGTGCCGCGACGATCTGCTCGCAAGCGGCTTGACGATCAGTCCTGGCCGAGCCAGAGGTCGGGGCCGAACACCTCGTAGTGGATGTTCGAGGCGTGCGTGCCCCGCCGGAGAAGACCCGTGCGGACGTTCCGCATGAACGGCAGCGGCCCGCACAGGTAGGCGACCGTTCCCTCCGGCAGGTCGATGCCGGTCAGATCGACCTGGCCGATTCCGGGAGCGGGCTCGCAGGAGCAGTCGCCCACCTCCTCGTACCACCGGTGCAGGGTGGCACCGGGCAATGCCCGGACCAGCCGCTCGAGTTCCTCGCGGTGGGCGTGGTCGGCCGGGGAACGATCGGCGTGGATGACGGTCACCTGACGGGTGGAGCCCGTGGCGGCGAGGTGGCCGATCATCGAGAGCATCGGGGTGATGCCGATTCCGGCCGAGGCGAGCAGCAGAGGGGTGTCGCCCTCGGGCAGGGTGAGATCGCCGAAGGGCGCGGAGACGGTGAGCGTGTCGCCGACCTCGATGTTCGCGTGCAGCCAGTTGGACACCTCCCCCTCGGGGGTGGCGCCCCCGCGCACCCGCTTGACCGTGATCCGCCATTCGTCGTGTCCGGGGGCGCACGACAGGCTGTACTGGCGGATCTGCCGGGCACCGTCGGGCAGGGTGACCGCGACGCTGATGTACTGGCCGGGCTTGAAGGACAGCGGGATCTGGGGCCGGAGGGTGAAGGAGAGCGCGTCGGGCGTCTCGCGCCGCTTCCCGACCACCCTCATCCGCAGCCAGCCCTCCCCCGACTCACGGTAGAGGTCGGCCTCCAGGGCGATCAGCGCGTTGGCCATCAGCCAGTAGACCTCGTCCCATGCCTCGGCCACCGCGGGGGTGACGGCGTCGCCGAGCACCTCGGCGATGGCGGCGAACAGGTATTTGTGAACTATGTGGTACTGGTCTGCGGTGACCCCGAGCGAGGCGTGCTTGTGCGCGATCCGGGCGAGCATGGCGTCGGGCCGGTCATCGGGGTGGTTCACCAGGATGGTGGCGAAGACGGCGATCGATCCGGCGAGGGCCTTGCGCTGCTCACCGCTGGCCTGGTGGCCCCGGTTGAACAGATCCCTCAGCAGTTCGGGGTTGTCGGCGAACATCGACCGGTAGAAGGTCGAAGCGATCTCTTCGATGGCGCCGCCGACAACCGGCAGGGTGTCGCGGACGATCGCGGCCGACTCCGGGGAGAGCATTGACTATTCTCCAAACTGGTAATTGATCTTCTTGTTTGCCGGCAAGCAGAACAGGCCCGGGGGCGGGTCTCGGCCACTCCTGGACGCCGAGGCGGATGATCATCTCTCCTCAGGTCTGCCCCTATCTGACCGCTTTGCGACACTTCCCCGCAGTGGCCGAAAGACCCGGGCATGAGGGACCTACGGCCTCTGTATCCGCGTCCCGCTCGGCAGTGGGATGGAGATGCGACACGGCGACGCCCGGCCGGGGTGCGGCCGGCCCGCCGATACCGGGCGTGCCCGGCAGACTGGAACGGAGCGTGGGTGACACGCACCGCGGGAAAGGGGTGAAGCCATGCTGGTCCGGGAGGTCATGACCAGCCCGGTCATCACGATCCGCCGGACGGATCCGGTACGGCGGGCCGTCCGGGCGCTGCATGCGGCCGACATCACCACCGCGCCCGTCCTGGATGAGGCGGGCCGCCTGGCCGGCATCGTCAGCGAGATGGACCTGCTGCGCGGGGAGTTCCAGCGCGACCCCCGGGCCAGTGCCCGCGCGGTGCTCGGCCATGGCGGCCGTGTGCCGCTACGGGTCGAGGAGGTCATGACGCCCGAGGTGGTGACGGTGACCGAGACGACCGACGTGGTGACGCTGATCGATCTGATGGTGTGCAAGCGGATCAAAAGCGTGCCCGTCGTCAGGGACGGCCGCGTGGTCGGCATGGTGAGCCGGCGCGACCTGCTGACCATGCTCGCCAGGCCGGACGAGGAACTGCGCACCGACGTGATCTCCGCGCTGAGCGAGCAGTACCCCGGCGGCCCGAGCTGGGACGTGGTCGTCCGCGACGGGGTGGCGGAGCTGCGCGGCCACTACGGCGAGCACGCCGACCAGATCGCCGATCTGCTCGCCCGCACCGTCCCCGGCATCATCCGGGTCCGGCACCTGGACGGATGAGGCCGCGGACAAGGCCACCCCGCCGCGGCCCGCACGCTCTTCCCTCCGTGAAGGCCGGGGAGGGCGCGCGGGCGCGGAGCGAACTGTCGTCCCAGGTGAGAACCTTCGGCCCCGCGCCGCCACATGAGGGCTATCTCCGTTTCGGGACCAATGGCGGGCATGTGGAGGTCTTGAGGCTCTGGGAACGATCCATCGGAGCCTCCAGAGTGACTCGCGTACCTCTCACCCCCACCGAACGGAGCCCCTCGCGATGCCCTCCTCCCACCGGCGTCACGTCGTCGCCCTCGACGGTTCTCCCAACTCCATCGCCGCGCTTCACCGAGGAGTGGCGGAGACGGTCTCGTCCGGGGCGGAGCTGGTCGTCGTGCACGCCGTTCCGGAGACGGCGGCCGGCGACCAGGTTCACCGGGTCGCGGGCGAGGCGATGATGAGCACGCTCGTCGAGGTCGCCCTTCGGCGGCAACCGGCCGTGGCCGCCAGCACGGTGATCGTTCATGGCGACCCCGCCGACGCGATCATCGATCACGCCGAGAAGGCGGACCTGCTGCTGATCGGAGCCGCGTTCGAGCGTCCGCCCTTCGACGGCTCGACGATCGCGGCGGTCCTGCGCGGCTGCCACTGCCCCGTCCTGGTCTGCTCGTCCCCGGACCTGCCTGGCCGCATGTCATGGACGGTCCGGCTGCCCGCCCGCACCCTGGCCTGCCGTCGATAGCGCGACTCGGTGCCACCCGAGAAAACACGACCGAGCCGGTGCCCGCGCACCGCGACGTGGCTGGGAACCAAGCCGGTGAAGGGACGCGGGCCCAGGCTTCAGCCGCGGGCCGTCTGCCCGTCGCCGAGCGGCCGGACGAGACGGCGCCGGAACACCCAGTACGTCCAGCCCTGGTAGGCGAGCACCACGGGCGTGAAGAGGGCCGCGACCCAGGTCATCACCGTGAGCGTGTACGGGGTGGAGGCGGCGTTGTCCACGGTGAGGCTGTTGGCCGGGTCGAGCGCGGGCATCACGTTGGGCCACAGGCCGGCGAACAGGGTGACGGTGACCGCGACGATGGCCACCGTGTTGGCCGCGAACGCCCAGCCGTCACGCCCGCGCAGTGTCGCGACCAGGGCGCCCGCGATCGCCGCGGCGGCCACCGCCACGGCGGCCCAGGTGACGGGCTTGCCCACCATCAGCTGGGTCGTCACAAGAAAGAAGCCGCCGACGACCAGCGCGGCCGGGCCGAGCGTGCGAACCAGCCGCGCGGCGCGCTCCCGCAGCTCCCCCTCGGTCTTCAGCTGGACGAAGAGCGCGCCGTGCAGGGTGAAGAGCGTGAGCGCGGCCAGGCCGCCCAGCAGGGCGTAAGGGTTGAGCAAGGTGAGCAGCGAGCCGGTGTATTCGTGGTCCGCGTCCAGCGGGACCCCGCGCACGATGTTGGCGAAGGCCACGCCCCACAGGAAGGCCGGGCCGAGCGATCCCCAGAAGAAGGCGCGGTCCCAGCCGCGCGAGCTGTCGCTCTTGTTGCGGTACTCCAGAGCGACGCCGCGCACGATGAGAGCCAGCAGGATGAGGAACAGCGGCAGGTAGAAGCCGGAGAACAGGGTCGCGTACCACTCGGGGAAGGCGGCGAAGGTCGCGCCGCCGGCCACGAGCAGCCAGACCTCGTTGCCGTCCCACACCGGCCCGATGGTCTGGACGAGGGTGCGCCGGTCGAGCTCGTCCCGGCCCAGCAGCGGGAGCAGGATGCCCACGCCGAAGTCGAAGCCCTCCAGCACGAAATAACCGGTCCACAACACGGCGATCAGCAGAAACCAGACTGTGGTCAGCTCCACAGCTACTCCTTCGGTAAGACAGGGCGAGAACGTCAGTAGGCCAGGGCCGGAGCGGTGTCGGCGGGGTGGTCGGGCTCGCCCTCGGCGTCGGGGCCGATCCGGATGAACTTCAGCAGCAGCCGGATCTCGATGACCGCGAGCGCGGCGTAGACCAGGGTGAAACCGGCCAGGGTGATGGCGACCTCGGTGATGTCCACGCCGGGTGAGACCGCGGCGGCGGTGCGCATGATCCCGAAGACGGTCCACGGCTGGCGGCCCATCTCGGTGAAGATCCACCCCAGGGAGTTGGCCAGGAACGGCAGGCCGATACCCGCGATCGCCAGCCGGTAGAACCACGGGTTCCGCGGCAGCCGTCCGCGCCGGGTCGCCCAGAGGGCGGCGAGCGCGAGCAGCGCGGCCAGCGCCCCGAAGCCGATCATCAGGCGGAAGGACCAGTAGGCGATGCCCACGACGGGCTTGTAGTCGCCCGGACCGTAAGTGGCCTCGTAGCGGGCTTGGATGTCGTTGATGCCCTCGACGCGGCCGTCCAGCGTATTGGTCGACAGCAGGCTCAGGCCGTACGGGATCTGCAGGTTGATGTGGTTGCGGCCGTTCTCGACGTCACCGACGGCGAACACGGAGAAGCCGGCGGAGGTCTCGTCCTCCCACAGCGCCTCGGCGGCGGCCATCTTCATCGGCTGCTGCTCGGTCATGATCTGTGCCTGCCAGTGGCCGGACAGGGCGACTCCGACGGAGGCGACCAGGGTGACGGCCATCGCCGTGCGGGCGGCGATCCGGAACAGCTCGACGTCCTTCTTGCGCGCCAGCTGCCAGGCGCTCACTCCGAGGACGAACGCGCCGGCGGTGACGAACGCACCGAAGATCACGTGCGGGAACGTCACCAGGGTGGTGGAGTTGGTGAGCACCGCCCAGATGTCGGTCAGCTCGGCCCGGCCGGTGATGGGGTTGAGCCGGTATCCGACCGGGTGCTGCATCCAGGAGTTGGCCGCCAGGATGAAGTAGGCGGAGATGTTCGTGCCGATCGCGGCCAGCCAGATGGCCGCCAGGTGGAGCTTGGGTGACAGCTTGTCCCAGCCGAAGATCCACAGCCCGAGGAAGGTGGACTCCAGGAAGAAGGCCATCAGCCCCTCCATGGCCAGCGGGGCGCCGAAGACGTCGCCGACGAAGCGCGAGTAGTCGCTCCAGTTCATCCCGAACTGGAACTCCTGCACGATGCCGGTGACGACGCCCATCGCGAAGTTGATCAGAAAAAGCTTGCCCCAGAATTTGGTCAGCCGCAGGTAGTCGGGCTTCCTGGTGCGGTACCAGGCCGTCTGGAATCCGGCGACGATGATCGACAGACCGATCGTCAGCGGCACGAAGAGAAAGTGGTAGACGGTCGTTATACCGAACTGCCAGCGAGACAGGTCCAAGACGTCCATGGGCGCTCCAAGTCAACAAGGGTCCCCCAAGGGTCCTTGGGACGGGCGGACCCGCCGTAGGGTCGGCGGACCCGGCTTGGAGGGACCTTGGTCCTATCGCGCGGGCCGAACCGGCCGCCGGACGTCCCGGCGACGGCGGCCTCCCGGAGCCTTCGCACGGTACGGCGGCGCCTGGCCGCCCGCGCGGCCCATGAGGCCTACTTCGCCCTCGGGTGGTTGCTCCACCTGGGCTTGCGGAACAGGTCGCGACGTTCCAGGAGATAGGCGAGTTTCGAGGCCATGACCCGGACCATGTCCTCGTGCCGGTGCCGCTTCTCGGGGACGGCGCCGCTCCAGCGTTCGAGCAGGCGGGCCATCTCGTCGGCGACCTCGCCGATCATCCGGTAGCGGGTGCTGAAGGCGTAGAGGTCCCCGTGCACCTCGTCCACCAGGTCCTCGTCGACCCGCCGGGTCAGCGGCCGGATCTTCTTGAGGATGTCGGCGTCCATCGCCCCGGTGACCGGCGCGCGCCGGACGTCGTCGTCGGGCACCATGATGAGCGCCCGGATCCGCGTGACGGCCAGGGTCCGCTCGGGCTGCGGGGTCGCGGGATGTTCGGCCAGGTCCAGAAGCCTGCGGAGAGTCTCCCGTGTCTTGTCGTCGAACATGGAAGCCCGCTCCGCCCTTCGCTCATGCCGTACAAATGCGACCACATGCTATTCGACCATGCGACGCCCGGTTTGCGGTCTCACCGGCCGTGAGCGCGTGCCAAGGGGAACCCGGCTTGATTAATTAGGTTAGGCAAAGCTAATTTACTCGTGACCATGTTCCCGAGCGAAGGCGCCACGATGACAGCCGGAAGTCCGCAGACACTGGAGCGCATCCGCGAGGTCCCGGCCTATCGCGTCTTTCACGTCCGAGTCCTGCGGAAGCTGCGGCTCAGCCCGAACTTCGTCCGGATCACCTTCGGTGGCGAGGATCTGCTGGACTTCGCCGACAACGGGTTCGACCAGCGGATCAAGATGATGTTCCCCCTGCCCGGCGGAGGTTTCACCCCCGTCGGCGACGGAGCCGACTGGTACCAGCGGTGGCGGGCGCTGCCGGCCGAGCTGCGGAACCCGATCCGCACCTACACCGTGCGCGCCGTACGGCCGGAGCGGCACGAACTCGACGTCGACTTCGTGCTCCACGGCGAGACCGGCCCCGCCTCCCGGTGGGCGACCCATGCCGTGCCCGGTGACCCGGTCATAGTCGTCGGCCCCAACGCGATCCACCCCGGGCCCGTCGGCGGCCAGGAATGGGCCCCACCGGCCGGGGCGACGAACCTGCTGCTGGCCGGTGACGAGACCGCCGTCCCCGCCGTCGCCGCCATCGCCGAGAGCCTCTCCGGCGACGCGCGGGCCAGGGTCCTGCTGGAGGTCCCCGAGACCGCCGACGTTCTCGCCCTGGACGTCCGGCCGGGTGTGGAGATCACCTGGTTGCCCCGGAAGGGGGCCCGTCACGGCGAGCTGCTCGTCCCCGCCGTACGAGACGCTCTCGGCGAGCTCGTCGTGCCCGATGCCGGCGCGGACGCCTCTCTGGAGGACATCGACGTCGACGCGGAGATCCTGTGGGAGGTCCCTCAGGCCACGGGCCGTGACGGCCTCTACGCCTGGCTGGCCGGCGAGGCCGGCGTGATCAGGTCGCTCCGCCGCCACCTCGTGCAGGACGCCGGGATCGACCGCTCGTCGGTGGCGTTCATGGGCTACTGGCGGCTGGGGCGCGCGGAGACCGGCTGAACACGGGCCGCGCGGCGGGCCGGCGCCGTCTCGCGGACCTGGGGGGATCCGCCCGGCCGCCCGCGCCGATACGTTGTACCCGTGCTGAGCAGTAACCGCCTGCGGGTGTTTCTGGAGGTCTTCAGGACGGGAAGCATCGCGGCAGCCGCGCGCACCCTGCGCCTGTCGCCGTCCGCCGTGTCCCACCAGCTGTCCAAGCTGGAGGAGGAGGCCGGCGTGGGCCTGGTCGAACGGGGTGCGCAGAGCCTTCGGCTGACCCCGGCCGGGCGGCGGCTCGCCACCCGGGCGCAGGAGGTGCTCGACATCATCGAGGCCGCGGAGAAGGACCTGCTGGCGCAGGCCAGGGCCGATGCCGGACAGCTCCGGATCGGGTTCTTCGCCTCCGCCGGATACCGGCTGCTGCCGTTGGCGCTGTCGGGCTTCACCGCCCGCCATCCCGCCGTGGAACTCGATCTGGTGCTCGGCCAGCCCCACGAGCTCCTTCCCGACCTGGAGCGTGGCGCGCTCGACGTCCTGGTGGTCTTCGAGCACGCGCTCGACCCGTGGAAGCCGCCGGAGGGGGTCGAGATCACCCACCTGTTCGACGAGCCGCAGCTGCTGGTGGTGCCGCCGGGCCATCCAGCGGCGCAACGGCAGCGGGTACGGCTCGCCGACCTGGCCGACGAGCCGTGGATCACCACCTACGGCACCGGCACCCCGGTCTCGGTGCTGGAGCGGGCCAGCGCGCTGGAAGGGTTCAGCCCCATGATCCGCTGCCGCAGCGACCACTACGAGGTCACACTGGGACTGGTCCGGGCCGGGCTCGGGGTGGCGCTGGTGCCCAGCCTCGGCGCGCGGGGCGCGCCGGGCATCCAGGTGTGCCGGTTGGACGGGCCCCGGCTCTATCGCAGGATCGGCGCCGCCACCCGCCCGACCAACCCCAACCCGGCGCTGCGCTCCTTCATCGGCTACCTGCGTGACGCCTCGGCCCAGCTGCTCAACGCCCTGCGCTGAGCATCCCTCCGGCGCCTGACCGCACGGGTGCCGCCGGGCGCCGCCCGTCAGGGCGCGGGCGGCGAGTCCGTGAGACGGCCGATGGCCAGGCCCGCCTGGCGGACGCGCTCCACCAGGGCGTGTTCGGACCCCGCGGGACCGTTGGCCAGCACGGCGTAGCCGATCCGGCGCCCGGCACCGATCATCACGCCCACGTCGGCCCGCACGCCGACGTCGGTGCCGGTCTTGTTGGCCACCCAGACCGTCCCGGGAGGGACGACGCCGGGGACCTCGCGGTCCTCCGGTTCGTGCGGCAGCAGGGCGGGGACCAGGCTCCGGTCGGTGTTGCAGGCCATCCAGCCCAGCAGGAGTCGGGTCCATTCCCGCCTGCCGTCGAGCCCGGCGGCGAACCGGGCGAGCTCACCCGCCGTACCCATGGCGAAGGCGGGCGGATGTGACGGCAGCCGCGGCTCACGGATTCGATCGAGGATCCGCGTCCGCACGAAGCCGAGCTCGGCGGCGCCCTCGGCCACCCGGTCCAGGCCGATCCGGCGCAGCAGCGCGTTCGTCGCGGTGTTGTCACTCACCGACGCGGTGAGGACGGCGAGGTCCTCGATCGGCCAGCGGCGGCCGGACAGGGCTCCGAGGAGCCCGGAACCACCGCAGCGGTCGTCGTCCCGAAGTTCCACGACCTCGGCGGGATCGAGTCTCCCCTCGGCGATCCCCCGGGCCGCCTCGGCGAGCAGCAGCAGCTTGCCGGTGCTCGCCAGGGTCAGCTCGACGTCGTCGTCGAGGGAGATCAGCCCCGGCACGGACACGGCCACCGTGCACGAGCCGCCGTCACGCGGCGCGTCGGTCTCTGTCATCGTCTCATCCTCCCCCAGCCGGCCGCCCACCCGAAGCGCACCCGTCCCGAGCCCGCCTCCTTCCAGGACCGCTTCCTTCGAAGGCCGCGATCGCGGCCGATCCCGGAGTTCTCGCTCATACCGACAGCACCGTCCCCGGCCGGGCCCCAGTCTCGGCTCCGTCACGGACCACGGTCTCCCCCGCGACGATCACCGAGTGAACGCCGGCCGGCGGGACGAGCGGGGCGGTGAAGGTGGCGCCGTCGGCGACCGCGGCGGGGTCGAAGACCACCAGGTCGGCATGGGCGCCGTCGCTGATCACGCCGCGCCCCGCCAGCCCGAACCTGGCCGCGGCCATGCCGGTCATCTTGTGCACCGCGGTCTCCAGACTGAGCAGTCCCAGTTCCCTGACGTAATGCCCGAGCACGCGCGGGAACGTCCCCGCCCAGCGCGGGTGGGGACGGCCGCCTGGCTTGGGCACGCCGTCGGAGCCGATCATCGAGTACGGCGCGGCCAGCACGCGCCGCACATCGTCCTCGACCATGGAGTGGCTGATGATCGTGACCTCGCCCTGTTCGGCGATGAGCAGGGCTGCCGCCGTGTCGAGGGGGTCCTCGCCGCGGATCGCGGCCAGCTCGGCGATCGTGTGCCCTTCCGTCTCGGGGTGGCGTGGCGCGCAGGCGACCGAGATGCGGTCCCATCCGCCGTTGCCGACGGTGTTCTCCCAGCCGGGGACGCCTTCGGCGATGGCCAGGCGCATCCGGTCACGCTGGCCGGGGTCGGCCAGCCGTGCCGTCAGCGCGGAGAGGCCGCCGTCGGAGGCCCAGGGCGGGAGCATCGCCGCCAGCGCCGTGCTTCCGGCCGTGTAGGGGTAGACGTCGCAGGTCACATCCATGCCTTCGGCGCGCAGGGCGGCGATCCTCGGCAGAGTGCGCTCGGTGCGTCCCCAGGCATGCTTGCCGGCGGTTTTATGGTGGGACAGGTGCAGCGGGGCGCCGCTCCTGAGCGCGATTTCCACGGCCTCCTCCAACGCCTCCTCCACGCGGGACATCTCGTCGCGCAGGTGGGTGACATAGGGCTTGCCGTGCCTGGCCGCGACGGCTGCCAGCGCGACCACCTCGTCCGTGTCCGCGTAGGTGCCGGGGGCGTAGATCAGGCCGGTCGAGAGCCCCGCCGCACCCGCCGACAGCGCCTTGTCGAGCAGCGCGCACATGGTCTCCAGCTCGCCGGGGGTGGCGGGCCGGTCGACGGGACCGACCACTCCGGCGCGCAGCGTGCCGTGCCCGGCCAGGGAGGCGAGATGGTTGGCCCGGGGAACGGCCGCGTGCGCGGCCGCGAACTCGGCGAAGCCCTCATACATCCCGACGTCACCGCCGAAGGAGATCCGGGTCTCCGCGCGCATCGCGGCCAGCCGCTCCGGCAGCGCGGGAAACAGACTGGAGCCGCAGTTGCCGCAGATCTCGGTGGTCACCCCCTGCAGGACGGAGGCGCGGACCAGCTCGCGGTCCGCGCCCAGGTCGAGCAGGGCGACGCCGTCGGAGTGGGTGTGCACGTCGATGAACCCGGGGGCGAGGATGAGACCGGTCATGTCCCGGGTCTCGCGCGAGGCGGCCGGGCTTCCCGGGGGGAGCAGGGTGAGGCGACCGGCGAGGACGCCGATGTCGGCGTGGCGGGCGGCGTCGGGCGCCGCCGTACCGTCGATCACCAGGCCGCCCCGCAGCAGCAGGTCGAAGCCGGTCACCGGGGTCTCACCGGGATGCCGCGGCGCGCTTCGGATGGGAGGGGAACGGCGTTCATCGGAAGTCCGCCGGCTCCTTTCGCTGTGGCGGGCTTGCCCGCGGTGACGGCCGGGCCGTTGGCGTGCCGGACCGTCCCAGGGCGTGGGACGGCGGCGCGAAGATCCCTCCGGCCGCCGGACGGGAGTGTGCACGGGGCCGGCCGGGGATCCCCGGCCTCCCCGCTCGATGGGAATGTCAAAGCACCTGCCCGAGGAAGGCGCGGAGGCGTTCGTGACGCGGGGCGGCGAGCACGTCGCGGGGGTGACCCCGCTCGACGATCACTCCGCCGTCGATGAAGACGAGGTCGTCGCCGACCTCGCGCGCGAAACCCATCTCGTGGGTCACCACCATCATCGTCATGCCGCTGGCGGCCAGGTCCCGCATCACCGCGAGCACCTCCTGGACCAGCTCGGGGTCGAGCGCGCTCGTCGGCTCGTCGAAGAGCATCAGCTTGGGGTCCATGGCCAGGCTGCGGGCGATCGCCACACGCTGCTGCTGGCCTCCGGACAGCTGGGCCGGGTAATGGCCCGCGCGGTCGGCCAGGCCCACGCGTTCCAGCAGTTCCAGCGCCCGTTTCCGGGCGTGCTGTCTCGCCACGCCCCTGACGGCGATCGGGCCCTCCATGACGTTCTCCAGCGCCGTGCGGTGCGGGAACAGGTGGAAGCGCTGGAACACCATGCCGATGTCCCGCCGCTGGCGGCAGAGCTGGGCGGGGCGGAGGTGATGGAGCCGGTCGCCCCGCTCGGCGTAGCCGATGAGATCGCCGTCCACCCAGATGCGGCCGGAGTCGATGGTCTCCAGCCGGTTGACGCAGCGCAGCAGCGTCGACTTGCCGGATCCCGAGGGACCGACGACGCAGACCACGCCGCCCTCGGGCACGTCCAGGCTGATGCCCTTGAGCACCTCGACGGAGCCGAAACGCTTGCGCACCGAGCGGATCTTCACCATGGGTCCGGCCATCACACGCTCCCCCCGCCGAACGGCCGCAGGTTACGGCGGACCCTGGCCGGAAGCGCCCGGTGGCCTCGTTCGAACCGATTCTCGACGAAGTGCTGCCCGATGCTCGCGATGGTGGTGAGCACGATGTACCAGATGGACGCCACGATGAGCAGTGCGATCACCTCGAAGTTACCCAGGTAGACGCGCTGGGACACGGTCAGCAGTTCGGCTCCGGCGATGACCGAGACCATCGAGGTGGTCTTGAGCATCGAGATGAACTGGTTGCCGGTGGGCGGGATGATCACCCGCATCGCCTGGGGAAGCACCACCCGGCGCAGCACCTGCCGGTGCGACATGCCGAGCGCCTCGGCCGCCTCACGCTGGCCGGGATCAACCGAGCGGATGCCCGCCCGGACGATCTCGGCCATGTAGGCGCCCTCGTTGATCGCCAGGCCGAGAAGGGCCGCGGTGAAGGGTGTGATCAGCTCGTTGGCCTGCCATTCGACCAGTTTGGGGCCGTCGAACGGGATGCCGATGCCGAAGGTGGGGAAGACCAGCCCGATGTTGAACCAGAAGATCAGCTGAACCAGCAGCGGGGTGCCGCGGAAGAACCAGGTGTAAAGTCCCGCGACGCCCCGCAGCACGGGGCTGCCGGACAGCTGCATCACCGCGGCGAGGATTCCCAGTGCCAGGCCGATCGCCATGGACAGCACGGTGAGCTGGATCGTGACCCACAGGCCGCCGAGGATCCTGCCGTCCGCGAGGTAGCCGGCGACGACGTCCCAGTGCAGATTCTCATTGATGATGATCGTGTAGGCCAGCCAGACCAGAGCGGATCCGGCGAGCAGCGCCGCGATCCACCGGCCGGGCCTCGGCGGCCGGATCGCGTCAATCGGCAGGTCCGGGGCCTCGACGGCCCCGGGGGGCTTGGTCAATTCCACGGCTTGGTGTTCACCGTCACCTCGGGCACGGCGTTGGCCGCCACGCCGTACTTCTCCAGGATCGCCCGGTAGCCGCCGTCGGCCAGCAGCTCCTGCATGGCCTTGACCACGGCGTCGCGCAGCGCGGTGTTGCGCCGGTCGATCGCGATGCCCCAGGGGCCGGCGTCGTACTGCTCGGGCAGCACGTCGTATTTGCCGGTCTCCTTGGCGAACATCGCCGCGACGGGCGAGTCGACGATGGTGGCGACGGCGCGCCCGGAGTCGATGCTCAGCAGGCCGGTCGGCGCGTCCTCGCTCTGCATGATCTGCATCTTCTTGGCGCACCTGTCGTCCTGCCGCTGCCCGATCGCGAGATTCGAGCTGCCCTTGGCCAGCACGACGGCGCGGCCGCAGAGGTCCTCCAGGTTCTTGACGCCCTCGGGGTTGCCCTTCTTGACCATGATGGCTCCGCCGGCGTTGAAGTAGTCGACGAAGTCGACGGCCGCCCGGCGCTCCTGGGTGTCGCTCATGGACGACATCGCCACGTCCCACCGCCCCGCCTGCAGGCCGGGGAGCAGGCCGTCGAAGGCGGCGTTGGTGACCTTGACCTTCAGGCCGAGCTTGGCCGCGATCGCGGCGGCCAGATCGGGGTCCACGCCGATGAGCTCCTGCGTTCCCGCCTTGTACATCTCCATCGGCGGGTAGCCCTCCGAGGTCGCCATTCGGAGCTCGCCCGCCTCGCGCACCGTCTCGGGCACCAGATCCCTGGCGGACTTGCCGGCCGTCGAGGCGGCGCCTCCGCTCGTGCCGGTTCCCGACGACGAGCGTCCGCAGCCGCCGGCCGATACCGAGACGAGCAGCGCGGCAGCAATGACCAGAGAAAGGCGTTTTGTCATAAAATCTCCCGCTTTGCGATTGGTTGAGCTCATGGTGCCGATGCCAGGCAACGACCCCAACAGAGGTGAATGCTTGTGAGTCTTGGCATCGAAGACTTCGAGGCTGAGATCGGGCGAAAGCCATCACGCCCTACCTTCGACCCATGAGCTTGGTGATCGAGAACGGCTGGCCACGCACCGCGGCATGGACCGGCGATGAACTTCACATCGGCGGGATCGGTGTGCGAGAGCTCGCCGGGGAGTTCGGCACCCCCGCCTACGTCATCGACGAGGAGGAGTTCCTCGCCCGCTGCGCGCAGTGGCGCGACGCGCTCCCCGACGGGGAGGTGCACTACGGCGGCAAGGCCTTCCTCTGTCCCGAGGTGGTGCGCTGGCTCGACACGACCGGGCTCTGTCTCGACGTGTGCACCGGAGGCGAGCTGGCCGTGGCCGCGGCCGGGGGCATGGACCCCGGACGGGTGGTCTTCCACGGCAACAACAAGTCCGCCGCCGAGCTGCGCCGCGCCATCGCCTGGGGCGTCGGCTGCGTGGTCGTGGACTCGTTCACCGAGATCGAGCGCCTGGCCGCGCTGGCGGACGAGGCGGGGGTACGGCAGCGCGTGATGATCCGGGTCACCCCCGGCGTGGCGGCGCACACCCACGAGTTCATCGCCACCGGAGGCGACGACTCGAAGTTCGGCTTCTCACTCAACGCCGGACTGGCCGCCGAGGCGGTCCGCCGTGTCCTCGCCACCGTCTCGCTGGAACTGACCGGGCTGCACTCTCACATCGGCTCGCAGATCACCGACCTCGGCGGCTTCACCCTGGCCGCCCGCCGGATGGCCGGATTCCTGCTGGCCGTCGAGCGCGAGCACGGCGTGGCCGTTCCCAAGCTCGACCTCGGCGGCGGCCTGGGTATCGTCTACCGCCCCGGCGACCCGGTTCCGCCGCACCCGGCCGAGGTGGTCGCGGCGCTGCGTGAGGCCCTGCCGGCCCACGTGCGGCTCGCCGTGGAGCCGGGCCGCTCGATCGCCGGCCCCACGACCGTCGCCCTCTACGAAGTGGGCACGGTCAAGGAGATTCCCGGCGTCAACACCTATGTCAGCGTGGACGGCGGGATGAGCGACAACCCCCGCCCCGCCATGTACGGCGCCGCCTACACCGCGGTCCTGGCCTCCCGTTCCTCAGCGGTCCCCCTCCGCGAGGTCACCGTGGTCGGCAAGCACTGCGAGAGCGGCGACGTGCTCGTCCGCGATCTGCCGCTGCCCGCCGACGTACGGCCAGGCGACCTGCTGGCCGTCCCCGCCTCGGGGGCCTACCAGCGGTCGATGGCGAGCAACTACAACCATGTGACCAGGCCCCCGGTGATCGCCGTCCGCGACGGATCGGCCAGGGTGCTCGTGCGCCGCGAGACCGAGGAGGACCTGCTGCGCCTCTACACCTGAACGGCGCCCGCGGAAAGGGACGTGCCGACCGGTGCGTGGCACGAGCCGGCGCCCAGCCGGCTCGGACCGCCGGAAAACATGTTGTGGTGGTTGGCGGTGAATCCTGGATCGGCGTAGCCGATCTTCCTCACCGCCTGGATGACGTTCTGGTCCCCATCAGGGTGAGGGGGAGCGCTCCCATAATGACGAGCGCGCTCAACTTCCCAGTTGACGCGGAGCTCCAACCCCTCGATTGAGCCGACGGTTACCTGGGGCGACCTCACGGTGATCAGACGATGCAAGATCACCTTGACTTCGACGGCCACCCTGACCGGCAGACCCCCGTCATGTGCCCATTTCCGATATTTCCATTTACGGAAGGACAAAATTAGAAGTTCACCGCTCACCCTCCGTACGGCAGGGCGTCCGGCACCGGCCCGTGGGCGCACTCCCCTGTACGGCGGGGCCGGGGAGCACGTCCCGTCGAGCGCATGGAACCCGGGTGACATTCCCGTGGCCAGGCACGGGGAAGGCGGATCACACCCCGTACTCCACGGTGAGCACCGCGCGGGCCAGGGCATGGTGGTTGACCGTGCCGGCGAAGACGGCGGCCGTCTGGTCCACAGTGACCTGAATGCTCTCGACTCCGAGGGCGTGGACGGCGAAGACGTAGCGGTGCGGCGGCCCGGGAGGCGGGGCGGCCCCGCCGAAATCGAAGGCGCCGTAGTCGTTTCGGCCGTGAATCGCCCCCTCGGGCAGCCCCTCCATCGCGCCGCTCCCGGCACCGCGCGGCAGTTCGGTCACGTCGGCCGGGATGTCGACCAGCAGCCAGTGCCACCAGCCGCTGCCGGTGGGGGCGTCGGGGTCGAAGCAGGTGACCGCGTAGCCTCTCGTCCCCTCCGGGGCGCCCGACCAGCGCAGGTGCGGGGAGAGGTTGCCCAGCTCGTAAACGTGCGCGTCGGGTAGCACACCCCCGTCCACGAGGTCGTCGCTGGCGATCGTGAACGCCGGAACCTGTCGCAGATAGTCATAGGGCAGCGGCGCGCGCTGAGTCATCGTTCCCCCGTTCCCGCCGGGACCGCCCGGCCGCAGTGGATCTTGCTGGCTTTTTTCTTGTTTGTCAAGGGTTGACATTGCCACTGGATTTAGCGGCATACTCCGCACTTGGGGCATTAGTCACATAGATAATGGGATCGGTCGCCTTCCGGTGATATGCGGTAACCCTGCGTTCCGACGAAGACGAAATGGTTCAAAAGACCGTATCCAACAGCACGGAGTTTCCCATGAGCAATCCGTTCGATGATGAGAACGGCCGTTATCTCGTCTTGACCAACGCCGAGGGGCAGCACTCTCTCTGGCCCCTGGCCGTCGAGGTTCCTCGCGGCTGGGATCTCGTACACGGGGAAGACTCCCGGCAGGGATGTCTGGATTTCATCAACGCGAACTGGGCCGACATACGGCCCCGCAGCCTCTCGACGCCTTGAACGGCTCCTGAGCTCCCGTTTTCACGCAGCGTCCACTGTCGGTCGCGTTCAGGCGTGCCTTTCTTCCAGGTGATCGACCGGCGTTCGCCTCGCCGGTCATTCTCCCCCGTTCCGTCATATCGACGTGCCACATATCTGGAGACTCTGTGAATCCGCTCTCTTTCCGAAAAAGCCTGGCCGAGGTTTTCGAGGCGCGGGTGGCGGCGGATCCGGACGCCGAGGCGGTGGTCTGCGGGCAGGTGCGGCTCTCGGCGGCGGAGCTGGACGCGCGGGCGAACGCGCTGGCCCGGCGGCTGACGGCCGCCGGGATCGGACCTGAGTCGCCGGTCGTGGTGCTGATGGAACGGTCGGCGGATGTGGTGGTGGCGCTGCTGGCGGTGGTGAAGGCCGGCGGGATGTACGTGCCGCTGCACCCGAGCCTGCCGGTGGCACGGATGCGCCACATCGTCGAGGAGACCGGCGCCCGGGTCGTGCTGACCGACGAGGTCTTCGCCGGGCACGAGCTGATGGAGCACGTCCACGCCATGACGGTGGGGACGGAGAGCGAAAGGGAGAATCCGGGGTCACCGGTCGATCCGGACCGGCTGGCCTACACGATGTTCACCTCGGGTTCGACGGGGGTGCCCAAGGGCGTCGCGGTGACCCACCGCAACATCACGGCTTTCGCCGCCGACCACCGCTGGCGGGGGCATCACCGCGTGCTGTCGCACTCCCCGTTCGCCTTCGACGCCTCCACCTACGAGCTGTGGGTGCCGCTGCTGAACGGCGGGACCGTGGTCGTGGCCCCGCCCGGGGTGGTGGACGCGTCGGTGGTGCGGTGGGCGCTCGAGGAGGAACGCGTCACCGGGGTGTTCCTGACGACCGGCCTGTTCAACGTGCTGGCCGAGGAGTCGCCCGCCGTACTGGCCGCCGTCCCGGAACTGTGGATCGGCGGCGAGGCCGCCTCCCCCGCCGCTGTGGAGCGGGTCATCCTCGCCGGTGGTGCCGTCAACAACGGTTACGGGCCCACCGAGACGACGACGTTCGCGGTCTCCCACCGGGCGGGAGAGCCGTCTCCGGGCAGCGTCCCGATCGGCCGCCCGCTGGATGCGATCGGTGCCTACGTCCTGGACGAGAAACTGCAGCCGGCCTCGGAGGGTGAGCTCTATCTCGCGGGAGATCACCTGGCCCGCGGCTACCTCGGCCGCCCGGGCCTGACCGCCGAACGCTTCGTCGCCGACCCCCACGGCAAACCCGGAACACGCATGTACCGCACCGGCGACCTCGTCCGCCGCCTCCCCGACGGCCTCCTCGACTACCTCGGACGCGCCGACGACCAAGTCAAGATCCGCGGTTTCCGCATCGAGCTCGGCGAGGTGGAGGCCACCCTCGCCCGGCACCCCGCCGTGGCCCAGCTCACGGTCCTGGTCAGAGAGGACCAGCCCGGAGACAAACGCCTGGTCGCCTACCTGGTCCCGCACACCGCCGCCTCCGGCGACGAGGACCGGGAGGAGCTCTCCGCGCGGGTGCGAGGCCACGCCCAGGAGACACTGCCCGCCTACATGGTGCCGTCGGCCTTCGTCGTGCTGGACCGGCTGCCGCTCAACCACAACGGCAAGGTCGACCGCCACGCACTGCCCGCCCCCGAGACCGCGGCCTCCGGCGGGGCAGCGCGCACTCCGGTGGAGGAGATCCTTTGCGGGCTGTTCACGCAGGTGCTCGCCGTACCGGGGGTCGGGATCGACGACGACTTCTTCGCCCTGGGCGGGCATTCGCTGCTGGCCATGCGCGTGGTGACCGGAATCAGGGCGGCGCTCTCCGTCGAGCTGCAGGTGCGGACGGTCTTCGAGGCTCCCACCGTCGCCGGACTCGCGGCCAGGGTCGAGGCGGCGAGGAGCGAGGGCGCCGGCAGGACCAGGCCGCCGCTCGTCCGCACGGGGGAACAGGAACAGCCGCCGCTCTCCTTCGCCCAGCACCGGCTCTGGATCGTCGACCAGCTCGGGGAGCGGGGCGGGGTCTACACCGTCCCGCTGGTCCTGCGGCTGTCCGGGCGGCTGGACAGGGCCGCGCTGGAGGCCGCCCTCGGGGATGTGGCGCGGCGGCACGAGACGCTGCGGACGGTCTTCCCCTCGCGGGACGGCCGGCCGTGGCAGCGGGTGCTGGACGCCGTGCCCGAGCTGTCGGTGACGGAGATCGACGAGGCGGAGCTCGGCCCCGCGATCGACAAGGCGGTGACGGGGGCCTTCGACCTCGCGTCCGAGCTGCCGGTACGGGCGTGCCTGTTCGCCCTGCGGCCTGGCGCCCCCGGCGAGCACGACGAGCACGTGCTGGTCCTGCTGCTTCATCACATCGCCGTCGACGGATGGTCGCTGGACCCGCTCAGGCGTGACCTGGCCCTGGCCTACGCGGCCCGGACGCGCGGTGAGGCCCCCGCGTGGGAGCCGCTGCCCGTGCGCTACTCGGACTACGCCCTGTGGCAGCACGAGCTGCTCGGGGACGCGGCGGACCCGGACAGCCTCATGAGCACGCAGACCGGCTACTGGCGGAAGGCCCTGGCAGGGCTGCCCGAGGAGCTGGCGCTGCCCGCCGACAGGCCCCGGCCGCCGGTGACCGGGCATCGGGGCGGGACCGTGCCCTTGAGGCTCTCACCTGAGCTGCACGGGCGGCTGCTCGCCGTCGCGAGAGCGCACCAGGCCACGCTGTTCATGGCCGTGCAGGCCGGGCTGGCGGCGCTGCTGACCCGGCTGGGGGCGGGAACCGACGTGCCGATCGGCGCACCCGTGGCCGGCCGTACCGACGAGGCGCTGGACGATCTGGTCGGCTTCTTCGTCAACACGCTGGTGCTGCGCACCGACACCTCGGGGGACCCGAGCTTCCGAGAGCTGCTGGCCGGGGTCAGGGAGACGGACCTGGCGGCGTACGCGCACCAGGACGTGCCGTTCGAGAACCTGGTCGACGCGCTCAACCCCACGCGGGTGCCCGGCCGTCACCCGCTCTTCCAGGTGATGCTCGCCCTCCTGAACACCCCGGACGGCGAGGCCGGGCTGCCGGGCCTGACGGCGGTGCCGGACCCCGCCTACTCGCTGTACGGCTTCGGCGGCGCCAAGTTCGACCTGCTGTTCGGCCTCACCGAGCGCTTCGACTCCGACGCCACCCCCGCCGGAGTCGACGGGGTGCTGGAGTACGCAGCCGACCTGTTCGACCGCGACACGGCGGAGTCGATCGCCGCGCGGCTGGTGAGGCTGCTGGAGGCGGTGTCGGCGGATCCGGACGTCCGGGTGGGCGCGGTGGAACTGCTCTCGCCGGAGGAGCGGCACACGCTGCTGGAGAAGTGGAACGACACGGCGGTCCCGACGCCCCCGGGCAGCCTGGCCCAGCTGTTCGAGGCGCGGGTGGCGGCGGATCCGGACGCCGAGGCGGTGGTCTGCGGGCAGGTGCGGCTCTCGGCGGCGGAGCTGGACGCGCGGGCGAACGCGCTGGCCCGGCGGCTGACGGCCGCCGGGATCGGACCTGAGTCGCCGGTCGTGGTGCTGATGGAACGGTCGGCGGATGTGGTGGTGGCGCTGCTGGCGGTGGTGAAGGCCGGCGGGGTGTACGTGCCGCTGCATCCGGGTTACCCGGTGGGGCGGATGCGCTGGGTCGTCGAGGAGACCGGCGCCCGGGTCGTGCTGACCGACGAGGTCTTCGCCGGGCACGAGCTGATGGAGCACGTCCACGCCATGGTGGTGGGGCCGGAGAGCGATCCTCAGAGCCCCGGCCTGGAGATCGGCCCGCACCGGCTGGCGTACGCGATGTTCACCTCCGGTTCGACGGGGGTGCCCAAGGGCGTCGCGGTGACCCACCGCAACGTCGCCGCCTTCGCCACCGACCGCCTCTGGCACGGTCCCGAACACCGCAGGGTCCTGTTCCACACGGCGTCCTCCTTCGACGTCTCCATGTACGAGCTGTGGGTGCCGCTGCTGAACGGCGGGACCGTCGTCGTGGCCCCGCCCGGGGTGGTGGACGCGTCGGTGGTGCGGTGGGCACTTGAGGAGGAACGCGTCACCGGGGTGTTCCTGACGACCGGCCTGTTCAACGTGCTGGCCGAGGAGTCGCCCGCCGTACTGGCCGCCGTCCCGGAACTGTGGATCGCGGGCGAGGCCGCCTCCCCCGTCACGGTGGAGCGCGTCCTGCGGGCGGGCGGCAACGTCCACAACGGCTACGGCCCCACCGAGACCACCATCTACGCCACCGCCCACCATGTGACCGACCCCGGCGCCGTCGTCCCGATCGGCCGCCCGCTCGACAACACGCGCGCATACGTCCTGGACGAGAAACTGCAGCCGGTGCCCGCAGGCGTGCCCGGCGAGCTCTATCTCGCGGGAGATCACCTGGCCCGCGGCTACCTCGGCCGCCCGGGCCTGACCGCCGAACGCTTCGTCGCCGACCCCCACGGCAAACCCGGAACACGCATGTACCGCACCGGCGACCTCGTCCGCCGCCTCCCCGACGGCCTCCTCGACTACCTCGGACGCGCCGACGACCAAGTCAAGATCCGCGGCATCCGGATCGAGCTCGGCGAGGTGGAGGCCACCCTCGCCCGGCACCCCGCCGTGGCCCAGCTCACGGTCCTGGTCAGAGAGGACCAGCCCGGAGACAAACGCCTGGTCGCCTACCTGGTCCCGCACACCGCCGCCTCCGGCGACGAGGACCGGGAGGAGCTCTCCGCGCGGGTGCGAAGCCACGCCCAGGAGACACTGCCCGCCTACATGGTGCCGTCGGCCTTCGTCGTGCTGGACCGACTGCCGCTCAACCACAACGGCAAGGTCGACCGCCACGCGCTGCCCGCCCCCGCGTGGCAGGAGCCGGTCGTCGTGACGCAGGGGCCCCGGACCGAGGCGGAGGAGCTGGTCGCGGAGGTCTGGGCCGAGGTGCTCGGTGTGGACCGGGCCGGCGTGCACGACAACTTCTTCGCGCTCGGCGGCAACTCCCTGCTGGCCATCAGGGTCGTCGCCAGGATCAGGGCGGCCGTGGACCTGGAGGTCCCGATCGACGCGATCTTCACCAACCCCACTCTCGAGAAGCTGGCCGATGCCGTCGAGGCGTTGCTGATCGCGGACATCGAGGGACAGAACCAGTAATACCAGTACGGAAGGAAGAAGCCTCGGATGACCGAGCAGCTGTCGGAGCGCGCCGTCGCCCTCCCGGCCGACAAGCGTGCCCTCCTGTCGCAGCGATTGCGCGGCCGGGCGGCGAGCACCACCGTCCAGCCCCGCCCCCCGGGGGCAGAGCCGCCGCCGTCCAGCGGCCAGGAGCGCCTGTGGTTCATGGAGCAGCTGGCTCCAGGGAACATCGCCTACACGATCCCGCTGGTCAAGCGCCTGCGAGGTGAGCTGGACGCCGCGCTGCTCAAGGACGCGCTGACGGCGCTGGTGGCCAGGCACGAGGCCCTGCGGATGCGCTTCCCCAGCCAGGACGGGCGGCCGAAGGTCGTCGTCGACGAACCGGGACCCGCCACGCTGAAGGTCGTCGAGGCGAGCACCCCCGAGCGGGCGGCCGAACTCGTCGGCGAGGAGCTGACCCGCCCGTTCGACCTGGCGGCCGACACGCTGCTGCGGGCCCTGCTGGTCCGCGTCGCACCGGACGACCACGTGCTCCTCCTCGCCGTCCACCACATCGTCAGCGACGGCCAGTCGCTGGAGATCATGGCCGACGAGCTTCTCCGGTTGTACGCCGGGCTCCGCGAGGGGTCACCGGCGGCGCTGCCCGAACCGCCCGTGCAGTTCGGCGACTTCGCCGTGTGGGAGCGCGAGCGGCTGGCGGGGCCCGCGGTGGAGTCCGACCTCGCGTTCTGGCGCGAGCAGCTGGCCGGACTGCCCGACCTGGAGCTCCCCACCGACCGTCCGCGCCCGGCCGAGCAGCGCTTCGACGGCGCGGTTCACTCCTTCACCTGGGACGCCGAGCTGACCGAGGCCCTGCGCGAGCTCGGCAGGGCGAACGGCGCCACGCTCTACATGACCCTCCTCTCGGCCTACCAGGCGGTGCTCGCCCGGCACGCGGGCCAGGACGACTTCGCCGTGGGCTCGCCGGTGGCCGGACGGCCCTACCGCGAGCTGGAGGTCGTGGTCGGCTCCTTCGTCAACATGGTGACCCTGCGCAGCCGTACCGGGAACGACCCCACCGTCGCCCAGCATCTGCTCCGCACCAGGGAGACCGTGCTCGGCGCGCTCGCACACCAGGACTACCCCTTCCACCAGCTCGTCAACGACCTGCGCGTGGAGCGGGACCCCAGCCGTTCGGCGATCTTCCAGGCGACCTTCACGCTCACCAACCAGGCGGCCCGCGAGGAGACCGTTGCGGGGCTGCGCGTCGGCCCGTTCGACACCCCGCTCGCGATCACCCAGTTCGACCTCGCGCTCTACACCACCGAGACCGACGAAGGACTGACCGGCTTCTTCACCTACCGCACCGACCTGTTCGAGCCCGCCTCCGTCGAGCGGATCGAGCACTCGATGCTGCGCTTCCTCCGGGAGGCCGTCGACGGCCCGGACCGCCGCCTGTCCGAGGTGTCGCTGCTCGCCGACGAGGAGCGCGAGCTGCTGCTCGGCGACTGGGCGGGCACCCGCACCTGGCGGCCCTCGCACCGCACGCTCGGTGAGATGGCCGAGGCCCAGGCCGCGCGGACCCCGGACGCGCTCGCCCTTGTCACCGGGGAGCGCTCGCTCGCCTTCGCCGAGCTGCACCGCCGGGCGAACCGGCTGGCCAGGCATCTGCGGGACTCCGGCGTCGGCCCCGACGCGCGCGTCGCGATCTGCCTGGACGGGGCCGTGGACGCCGCCGTCGCGATCCTCGCGGTGCTCAAGGCGGGCGGCGCCTACCTGCCGCTCGACCCCGAGCAGCCTCGCGACCGGCTGGAGTTCCTGCTCGCCGACTCGTCGGCCGTCCTTCTGGTCACCGACTCGGCGCTGCGCGACCGGGCGGGCGGCTTCACCGGCCCGATCGTCGAGCTGGACCGGCTGACCGGCGAGGGCGACGACACGCCGCTGGAGCCGCTCGCCGGCCCCGACCACCTCGCCTACGTGATCTACACCTCCGGCACCACCGGACGGCCCAAGGGGGTCGGCGTCCAGCACCGGCACATCGTGGCCTACCTCGAATACATCCGCGAGGCCTACGACATCGTGCCCGGCGCCGCCTTCGGCCTGCTCCAGTCGCTCGCCTTCGACTTCAGCATGCTGATGTTCTACCTGCCGCTCACCGGTGGCGGGACCCTCCACCAGCTGCCCCGCCGCGGCTCCGGGCCCGAGCTGGCCGAGGCCATAGCGAGTCTCGACTACCTGAAGATGACGCCCTCCCACCTCGCCGCGCTGGGCGCGGAGGTCGAGCCCGAGCGGCTGCTGCCGCGGCGCGCCCTCGTCCTCGCGGGCGAGGCGTCGCCGACCGCGTGGGTCCGCGAGCTGGCCACCCGCGCCGGCTGCGCGATCTTCAACAGCTACGGCCCCACCGAGACGGTCGTCGCGGTGACCACCGAGCGGGTGGACCCCGAGGCGCCCGCGGCCGGGACGGCCTGGCCCATCGGCCGTCCGCTCCCCGACGCGCGCGTCTACGTCCTGGACCAGGCGCTGCGCCTCGTCCCGCCGGGCGTCGCGGGAGAGCTCTACATCGGCGGCGACACCCTGGCCCGTGGTTATCTCGGCCGCCCGGGCCTGACCGCCGAGCGCTTCGTCGCCGACCCGTACGGCGAGCCGGGCGCGCGGATGTACCGCACGGGCGACCTGGTCCGCAGGCTCGACGACGGGCGCCTGGAATTCCTCGGCCGCACCGACCACCAGGTGAAGATCCGTGGTTACCGGGTGGAGCTCGGCGAGATCGAGGCCGCGCTCGGCACGCTCCCCGGGGTCGTCCAGGGTGTCGTGGACCTGCGCGGCGACCTCCTCGTCGCCTGGCTGGAGAAGGAGCCGGGCGCCGAGGAGGCCCCCGTGGCCGAGCTGCGGGCGCACCTGCTCGACCGGCTGCCCGAGTACATGGTGCCCGGACGTTTCGCCTGGCTCGACCGCTTCCCGCTCCAGGCCCACGGCAAGGTGGACCGCAGGGCGCTGCCGGATCCCGAGCCCGAGCGTCTTGACCAGCGGCCCGGCTACGTCGCCCCGGCCGACCCGATCGAGGAGGCCATCGCCGCGATCTGGGCGGGCGTCCTCGACGTCGAAAGGGTCGGCACCGGCGACAACTTCTTCGAGCTTGGCGGTCACTCGCTGCTGGCCACCCAGGTCGTGGCGAGGATGCGCAAGGCCTTCCCGGACAGCAAGCCGCCGATCGGCGTGCTGGAGATGTTCAAGCACCCGACGGTCGCCGAACTCGCCAGGCTCGTCACCGAGCGCCGCGGGGAGACGACCGCCCAGCGCCGGATACTGGCGGAGCTGACCCGCCCGATCGATCCGAAGGACCGTCTCGGCTCCGTCATCTGCGTGCCGTACGGCGGCGCCAACGCGGTCGTCTACCAGACGCTCGCCGACTCGATGCCCGCCGGATACTCCCTCTACGCGGTCGCCGCCCCCGGCCGCGAGCCCGGGGAGGACAAGCAGCTGCCCTTCGAGGAGGTGGCCAGGCTCTGCGTCGAGGAGATCGCCCAGCACATCAGCGGCCCGATCGTGATCTACGGGCACTGCGCCCCCGGCAGCGCGCTGGCCGTGGAGCTGGCCCAGCGCGTCGAGGCGTCGGGGCGCGAGCTGGACGCCCTCTACCTGGGCGGCATCTTCCCCTTCGCCCGTCCCAAGGGCCGCTTCCTCGGCTCGCTCAGCAGGCTGCTCAACGACCGCCTGCACGGCACCCGCACGGTCGCCGCCGAGCTGCGCGCGCTCGGCGGCGACATGTCCGGCCTCGACGAGGAGCAGGTGGCCTTCACGGTCGAGCTGATGCGCGAGGACGGCCGGATGGCCGAGGAGTACTTCACCAGGATCCTGAGCACCGAGCAGCCCCGGCTGAAGGCGCCCATCATCTCGGTCGTCGGCGAGCGCGACCCGAGCACCGAGTTCTACCAGGAGCGCTTCAAGGAGTGGTGCTTCCTGTCCGACTCGGCCTCCCTGGTCGTCATCGACGAGGCCGGGCACTTCTTCCCCAAGTACCGGGCCGGCGAGCTCGCCCAGATCCTCACGGGCACCCACACCGCCGACACGGCCTGGCGCGAGGCGCACTCGCGCGAGGCGGGCGGCACCTGGTGGCTCCAGGACTCCGTGGAGCGGCAGGCCGTACGGCAGGACCGCGAGCCGAGCATGCGCCGGTTCCTGCCCGTCGCGCTGGGGCAGCTGGTCTCGCTCACCGGGTCGGCGCTCACCGAGTTCGCGGTGCCGATCTGGATCTACACGGTCACCGGGTCGATGGCCCATTTCGGGCTCATCGCCCTGCTCGCCCTCGTGCCGGGCATCTGCGTGGCGCCCTTGGCCGGCGCCGTGGTCGACCGCTACGACCGGCGCCGGGTGATGATCGCCGGTGACGTGGTGTCGGGCGTCTCGCAGGCGGCGATGCTCGCCCTGCTGCTGACCGACCGGCTCACGGTCGCCCCCCTCTACGTGCTGATAGCCGTCGTCTCCGTCTCGGTGACGTTCCAGCGGCTCGCCTACCAGGCGTCGATCCCGCAGCTGGTGCCCAAGCGCTACCTCGGGCACGCCAACGGCATCGTGCAGCTCGCGATCGGCACCGCCCAGTTCCTGGTCCCGCTCGTCGCGGTCGGCATGCTCGCCGCGATCGGGCTGAAGGGCATCCTGACCATTCAGGTCGCGGCCTACGCGTTCGCCGTCGTCGTGGTCCTGCTCGTCAGGTTCCCCACCACGCTGGGGCTTCGCCGCCGGGAGCCGATGTCCGCCGAGATCGCGAACGGCTTCCGATTCTCGCTGGGGCACCGGAGCTTCCGCGGCATGCTTTTCTTCTTCGCCGGTGTGAACCTGTTCCTGGCGCCCATGTTCGTCATGGTCTCGCCGCTGGTCCTCTCCTTCGCCCCGCTGACCGCCGCCGGGGCCGTGGCGGTCGCGGCCGGTGCGGGCGCGGTCGCCGGCGGCGTCGTCATGAGCCTTTGGGGAGGCCCGACCCACCGCAGGCTGCGCGGCGCGATCGCCGCGACGATGCTGATGGCGGTCGCGGGCGTGCTGACCGGGCTGCGGCCCAGCCTCTGGCTGATCGGCGTCGGCGCCTTCGGCATGTCCTTCGCGCTGGCCCTGATCAACGGCACCATCATGACGATCATCCAGGTGAAGGTGCCGCAGCGCTTCCAGGGCCGGATCATCGCGGTCAACACCATGATCGCCGCGGCTACCGTGCCTCTCGGCTTCGGCGTCATCGCCCCGCTCGCCGGCCCGCTCCTCGACCCGCTGCTGGCTGCGGGCGGCCCGCTCGCGGGCACGGTCGGCGCGGTCATCGGCACCGGACCGGGACGCGGGATCGGGCTGCTCTACCTGCTGTGCGGCCTCGGCATGGCCCTGCTGGTGCTCGCCGGCACCCGGATCAGAACCCTGGCGCGCTTCGACGACGACGTGCCCGACGCCAAGCCCGACGACCTCGTCGGCATCGAAGAGCTGGAAAGGACCCACGCATCGTGAACACCATCGCCATCGACTGGGAGGTCAGGGAGGGCAGGCCCGCCGCGGCCGACGCCCAGGGGTCGGACCTGGGCGAGACCTGCGACTGGCTGCGGGAGAACCGCGACGCCATCCGCGCGGGCCTGGACGAGCACGGGGCGCTGTACCTGCGAGGGCTGCCGGTGAAGGGCGTGGAGGACTTCGCCGAGGTGCGCGACGCCCTGGTCTCCAAGCTCGCCGGATACGTCGAGAAGGCCACCCCGCGCAGCCACTTCGGCAAGGACGTCTACTCGTCCACCGACCTGCCGCCGTCCCACGCGATCCGCCCGCACAACGAGAACAGCTACGCGCTCAACTTCCCCGGGCTGCTGATGTTCGGCTGCCTGATCGCCCCCGACGAGGGCGGCGCGACCCCGGTGACCGACGTGCGCAAGGTGCTCAGGAGCATCCCGCAACCGCTCGCCGACCGGTTCCGCGCGCACGGCTGGTCCCTGGTGCGCAACTACGGCGACCACATCAGCCTCGGCTGGCGCACCGCCTTCGGCACCGAGGACAGGGAGGAGGTCGCCGCCTACTGCGCCGAGAACCACATCGCCCACGAGTGGGTGGGCGACGACCAGCTCCGCACCGTCCAGCGCCGTTCGGCGACCATCCGCCACCCCGGAACCGGCGAGGAGGTCTGGTTCAACCACACGGTCTTCTGGAACGAGTGGACGCTTGAGCCGGAGGTCCGCGAGGTGTTCCTGGAGGATCTGGGGCACGAGAACCTGCCCTTCAACACCGCCTACGGCGACGGCGAGCCGATCTCCAAGGAGGACGTGGAGACCATCGACGAGGCCTACCGCCAGGCGACGGTCAGGGAGACGTGGCGGCCGGGCGACATCCTGATCGTCGACAACATCCTGTCCGCGCACGCGCGCGAGGCCTTCAAGGGCTCCCGCAAGATCGTGGTCACCATGGGCGACCCGGTCGCCCTGGACGCCTGCTCCCCGACCGTCCCGCCGCAGGCCGGCTTCGCCAAGGCCGGGACCGGGGAGGCCGCCAAGCCCGCGAAGGGGCGCCGCTGGTTCGGCCGCCGCTCCTGACAGCCGCTGGTTCGGCCGCTCCTGACGGCGGCCCGGTGTCTCCCCGCGGAACGAAACCGCGGGGAGACACCGGGCTCTCCGATCAGGCGCCGTCCTCCAGGTCTCCCTCCGACTTGAGGTAGACCTCCTGGAGATCACGCAGGATGCCGGGATCGGGGTGCTCCCACATTCCGCGGTTCGCCGCCTCCAGCAGGCGTTCGGCGATGCCGTGCAGCGCCCACGGGTTGGACCTGATCAGGAAGTCCTGGTTCTCCTGGTCCAGCACGTAGGTGGCGGCCAGCTTGTCGTACATCCAGTCGGCGACCACGCCTGTGGTGGCGTCGTAGCCGAACAGGTAGTCGACGGTGGCGGCGAGTTCGAAGGCCCCCTTGTAGCCGTGCCTGCGCATGGCGGCCAGCCAGCGGGGGTTGACCACCCGGGCGCGGAAGATCCTGGAGGTCTCCTCCGAGAGCGTCCGGGTGCGGACCGCGTCCGGGCGGGTGCTGTCGCCGATGTAGGCGGCCGGCGCCTTCCCGGTGAGCGCGCGGACGGTGGCGATCATCCCGCCGTGATACTGGAAGTAGTCGTCGGAGTCGGCGATGTCGTGCTCGCGGGTGTCGACGTTCTTGGCCGCCACCGCGATCCGCCGGTAGGCCGTCTCCATGTCCTGCCTGGCGGGGACCCCGTCGATGCCCCGGCCGTAGGCGAAGCCACCCCACACCGCGTAGACCTCGGCCAGGTCGGCGTCGTCGCGCCAGTTACGGCTGTCGATCAGCGGCAGCAGCCCGGCGCCGTAGGCTCCCGGCCGGGACCCGAAGATCCGCATGGTGGCCCTGCGCCCGTCCCCGTGACGTGCCTGGTCGGCGAGGACATGCGCCCGGACGTAGTTGAGCTCCTCGGGCTCCTCAAGCCCGGCGGCCAGCCGTACCGCGTCGTCGAGCAGGGCCACGACGTGCGGGAACGCGTCGCGGAAGAATCCGCTGATCCGGACAGTGACGTCCACGCGCGGGCGCCCCAGTTCCTCGGCGGGGATCGCCTCCAGCCCGGTGACCCGTCGCGACGCCTCATCCCACACCGGCCGCACGCCGAGCAGCGCCAGCACCTCCGCCACGTCGTCCCCGGCCGTGCGCATGGCGCTGGTCCCCCACACCGACAGCCCGACCGAGCGCGGCCAGTCGCCGGTGTCCGCCCGGTAACGCTCCAGGAGGGAGTCGGCCATCGCCTGCCCGGTCTCCCAGGCCAGCCTGCTCGGCACGGCCTTGGGGTCGACCGAGTAGAAGTTACGGCCGGTGGGAAGCACGTTGATCAGCCCGCGCAACGGCGACCCGCTCGGCCCCGCCGGGACATACCCTCCGTCGAGGGCGTGCAGGATCGCGCCGATCTCATCCGTGGTCCGGGCCAGCCGGGGCACGACCTCGGTGGCCGCGAACCGCAGGATCCGCTCCACCATCCCGAGGTCCGCCGGGGCGCCCGTCCTCGGCTCCGCCTCGGAATCGGCGACAGCCGTCCCCGGAGCGGTGGCGGCCGTCCCCGGAGCAGTGGCGGTCTCCTCCCCTGCGGCGGCAGGCGCGGCCGCAGCCGGGGCGGTCACGTCAGCCGAAGCGGGGGACGAGGCCGGACGAAGGACGGTGGTGGTCACCTCGGCGGCGGCGGCCGGGTCCCAGTCCCGCTCCTCCATCGCCTCGACCAGCGCGCGGGCGAGGGTCTCGGCCTCATCCGTGCCGGTACGGCCGGCCGTACCGTCCTCCGTCAGGCCCAAGGCCTCGCGGAGTCCCGCCGTTGCCTGGCTGCCGGCCCATATCTGACGGGCGCGGAGCATCGCGAGCACCAGGTCGACGCGCGTCCCGCCTTCGGGCGCCACGCCCAGCACGTGGAGCCCGTCACGGATCTGGACGTCTTTGACCTCGCACAGCCAGCCGTCGACGTGCAGCAGGAAGTCGTCGAACTCCGCGTCGTGCGGGCGGTCCTCGATGCCGAGGTCGTGGTCGAGCCTGGCGGCCTGGATCAGGGTCCAGATCTGGGCGCGGATCGCGGGAAGCTTCGCCGGGTCCATCGCGGCGATGGAGGCGTGCTCGTCGAGGAGCTGCTCCAGCCTGGCCATGTCCCCGTAGGTGTCGGCGCGGGCCATCGGAGGAACGAGGTGGTCGACCAGGGTGGCGTGGGCGCGGCGCTTGGCCTGGGTGCCCTCGCCGGGGTCGTTGACGAGGAAGGGATAGATCAGCGGCAGGTCGCCGAGCGCGGCGTCGGGGCCGCAGGAGGCGGACAGCCCCGCGGACTTGCCGGGCAGCCACTCCAGGTTGCCGTGCTTGCCCACGTGCACCACGGCGTGCGCGCCGAAGTCGTCGGCCAGCCAGCGGTAGGCCGCCAGGTAGTGATGGCTGGGCGGCAGATCGGGGTCGTGGTAGATGGCGATGGGGTTCTCGCCGAACCCGCGCGGCGGCTGCACCATGACCACGACGTTTCCGGCGCGCAGCGCGGCCAGCACGATCTCGCCGTCCGGGTCCTGCGACCTGTCCACGAACAGCTCGCCCGGCGCGGGGCCCCAGTGCTCCTCCATTCCGGCTCGCAGGTCCGCCGGCAGCGTGCCGTACCACTCGGCGTACCGGCTCGCCGCGACGCGGACCGGGTTGGCGGCCAGTTGCTCCTCGGTGAGCCACTCCTGGTCCTGCCCGCCCGCCGCGATGAGCGCGTGGATCAGCGCGTCGCCGTCCTGCTCGGCCACGCCCGGCAGCTCGCCCTCTGCGCCGATGTCGTAACCGTGCTCGCGCAGGGCGGCCAGCAGCCTGACGAGGCTCGCGGGGGTGTCCAGGCCGACGGCGTTGCCGATCCGGGAATGCTTGGTGGGATAGGCCGAGAGCATCAGCACGATCCGCCGCTCGCCGGCCGGGACGTGCCGGAGCACGGCGTGCCGTACCGCGATGCCGGCCACGCGCGCAGCGCGCTCCGGGTCGGCCGCGTAGACGGTCAGCCCGTCCTCGTCGATCTCCTTGAAGGAGAACGGGACCGTGATGATCCGCCCGTCGAACTCGGGGATCGCGACCTGGGTGGCCGCGTCGAGCGGGGACAGGCCGTCGTCGTTGTCCTCCCAGGACGCCCGGCTGCTCGTCAGGCACAGACCCTGCAGGATCGGCACGTCCAGCTCGGCGAGCGCGCCGACGTCCCAGGCCTCGTCGTCCTCGCCCGCCGACGCGGTGGCCGGCCGGGTGCCACCGGCCGCGAGCACGGTCACCACCAGGGCGTCCACAGCGCGCAGGGTCTCCAGCAGGCCGGGCTCCGCGCTGCGCAGGGAGGCGCAGTAGACGGGCAGAGCCCGGCCGCCCGCGTCCTCGACGGCCGAGCAGAGGGTCTCGACGAAGGCGGTGTTCCCCGCGACATGGTGTGCCCGGTAGTAGAGCACCCCGACGACCGGGCCGTCCTCGCGGCGGGCCTGGCGTTCCAGCACGCCCCAGGCGGGGGTGGGGGCGGGCGCGGCGAACCCGTGTCCGGTCAGCAGCAGGGTGTCGGACAGGAAGCGGTGGAGCTCGGCGAGGTTGGCCGGTCCGCCGTGCGCGAGGTAGGCGTGCGCTTCGGCGCAGACGCCGCCGGGCACGGTGGACAGTTCCATCAGCTCGGCGTCCGGCGCCTGCTCGCCGCCGAGGACGACGACGGGGCGGGGCCCGGCGAGCAGGGCGTCCAGGCCCTCCTCCCAGGCGCGGCGCCCGCCGAGCAGCCGGACCACGACCAGGTCGGCGCCCTCCGTCAGGGACGGCAGATCTTCGGCGGTGAGCCGGGCGGGGTTGCCCAGCCGGTAGTCCGCGCCGCTCGCGCGGGCGCTGAGCAGGTCGGTGTCCGAGGTCGAGAGCAGGAGGATCACGCGCCACGCTCCACGGGAAGCGAGGCGGTACGGCCCAGCGGTGCCGCGGGGGCGCAGGGGAACGGCGAAAAGCGCAACAGAGCTTCCTCCCTCGGGGTCCTCGCCCCGGGTCGTCGTCGGCCACGACGGCTGGAGTCTCCTGGCTCCCGGATCGGTGCTCCCCCCGGCCTTCCCGTCCGTCGCCGGACAGTGGCCTGGGTGGGGTTCGCTCCCCGGTTACAGTGGCGGGACCGCGCCGGATTCACACCGGCTTCCTCCCTGTGCCGTCGCCACGATGAGACTACGGCAGCCCGGCTCTTTGCAAGAAACTGGAGTTAACATCCTCAGCGTGGTCACAGGCGACTCTTTCGGACGATCGCGCTCAGACGCATGTCCGGGGGCACTTCAGGTGCACGCCGCCGCCGACGGCGGCCTGGCGCGGATCAGGATTCCCGGCGGCCGGTTGACCGCCTCCCAGCTGCGCGACCTCGCCGAGGCCGCCACCGTCTGCGGGAGCGGCGTCATCGAGCTGACCTCCCGCGCGAACGTCCAGATCCGCGGCCTCGCCACCGGCCCCGGTCCGGCGGGCGGCCCGGGAGGCGTGGACGCGTTCGCGAGCCGGATGGCCGCGGCGGGGCTGCTGCCGTCGCCCACCCACGAGAAAGTCCGCAACATCCTCGCCTCCCCGCTGACCGGGCTCGACGGCGACGGGCTTCTCGACGTCACCCCCCTGGTCGCCGAACTGGACCGGCGCCTGTGCGCCCGGCCCGCCCTCGCCGCCCTCTCGGGGCGGTTCATGTTCGCCCTCGACGACGGCCGGGGGGACGTGGCCGGGCTCGGCGCCGACGCCTGCCTCCTGCCGGCAGGCCCGGAGGAGGCCGCCGTCATCCTCGCGGGCACCGACAGCGGCCTGCGCGTGCCGGCGGTCTCGATGGTGCCCGCCCTGCTCGCCGCCGCCGAGGCGTTCCTCGCGGAGTCGTCCGCCCAGGGAACCGGCGCCTGGCGGATCGGCGAGCTGGCCGACGGTCCCGCACGGGTCGCGGCCCGGGCCGGCGCCATGCTCGCCTCCGCCGCCCCGGCCGTCGGCGTCGGTCAGACCCGCGCCACGACCGCGCCCGCCGATCCCGCCGCCCCCGCGCCGGTGCCGTCCCGCGCCGCGCTCACGTCCTCCGACCGCGTACGGCTTCGCCCCGTCACGCTCGGCCCGGTAGGCGTCATCGAACGATCGCGCACCACCACCGGCCCAGAGGTCGCCCTCGGGGTCGCGATACCCCTCGGGCGGCTGACCTCCGCCCAGGCGGAACTGCTCGCCCGCCTGGCCTCCTCCGGCTCCGGCGAGGTACGGCTGACGCCGTGGCGGGGCGTGGTCCTGCCCGGTCTGGCCCGTGCCGAAGTCTCCCGGGCGATCGGCCTGCTGGCGGACGCGGGCCTGGTCACCGACCCCGCCTCGCCGTGGATCGGCGTGACGGCCTGCACCGGCCGCCCCGGCTGCGCCAGGTCGCTGGCCGACGTGCAGGCCGACGCGGCCCGTGCCGTCGCCCCGCGTGTGGCGGATTCCCCGCGCACCGGTACGCTCCCCGTGCACTGGGCGGGCTGCGAACGGCGCTGCGGCCGTCCCCGGGGGCGAGTCGCCGACGTGGTCGCCACCGGCGACGGCTACCGCGTGGACCTGGACGGCCGCGGCGTGACCTGTGCGGGCATCGAAGAGACCACGGCCGCGTTGACGGCCGTCAGAGGAGGAACGTGATCGACTACGTCCGCGACGGCGCGGAGATCTACCGCCGTTCCTTCGCCACCATCCGCGCCGAGGCCGACCTGGGAGGTCTGCCCGCGGATGTCGCCCAGGTGGCGGTCCGCATGATCCACTCCTGCGGGATGGTCGACCTGGTCACCGACCTCGGATGGTCACCCGGCGTGGTCGCCTCGGCGCGCGCGGCCCTGCGCGCGGGCGCGCCGGTGCTGTGCGACGCGATGATGGTCGCCTCCGGGGTGACCCGCCGCCGGCTGCCCGCCGGCAACGAGGTGATCTGCACGCTGGGCGAGCCGGGCGTGCCGGAGCTCGCCGAGCGGCTGGGCACCACCCGCAGCGCCGCGGCGCTGGAGCTGTGGCGCGACCGGCTGGAGGGATCCGTGGTCGCGATCGGCAACGCGCCGACCGCGCTGTTCCGGCTGCTGGAGATGGTCGAGGAGGGCGCCGGGCGGCCGGCCGCCGTGCTCGGGATCCCGGTCGGCTTCATCGGCGCCGCCGAGTCCAAGCAGGCCCTGGCCGAGCACCCGGCGGGCCTGGAGTACCTGGTCGTGCACGGCCGCCGGGGTGGAAGCGCGATGACCGCCGCCGCGGTCAACGCGATCGCGAGCGAGGAAGAATGAGCGACAACGTGACCGGACGGCTGTGGGGAGTGGGGCTCGGGCCGGGCGATCCGGAGCTGGTGACCGTCAAGGCCGCCCGCCTGATCGGTGAGGCGGACGTGATCGCCTTCCACAGCGCCCGCCACGGCAGGAGCATCGCCCGCTCGGTGGCCGCGCCGTACCTGCGTGACGGTCAGATCGAGGAAGCCCTCATCTACCCGCTCACCACGGAGACCACCGATCATCCCGGCGGCTACCAGGGTGCCATCGACGACTTCTACGCCGACTGCGCGCTGCGGCTGGCCGCACACCTGGACGCGGGCCGCGACGTGGTGGTGCTGTGCGAGGGCGACCCGCTCTTCTACGGCTCCTACATGCACATGCACAAGCGCCTGTCCCATCGCTACGTCACCGAGGTGGTCCCCGGGGTGACCTCGGTGAGCGGTGCCGCGGCGGTCCTCGGCCGGCCTCTGGTCGAACGGGACGAGACGCTCACCGTGCTGCCCGGGACGCTTCCCGCGGAGGTCCTCGCCGAGCGCGTCGCCGCCACCGACTCGGTGGCGATCCTCAAGCTCGGCCGGACGTTCACCAAGGTGCGTGACGCGCTGGCCCAGGCCGGTCGCCTCGACGAGGCCTGGTACGTGGAGCGCGCCACCACCGGCGGCCAGCGCCTGGCCCCGCTCGCCGAGGTGGACCCGGACGGCGTGCCGTACTTCTCGCTGGCGCTGATCCCGAGCCCGGTCAACGCGGCGCGGCCCGCGCCGGCGGAGGAAGCCGAGCCCGCGCCCCCGGCCGTCGGCTCCGGCGAGGTGGTCGTGGTCGGGCTCGGCCCGGCCGGGCGGCCGTGGCTGACCCCGGAGGCGCAGGACGCGCTGGCCGCCGCCGACGAGCTCATCGGGTACGGCCCCTACCTGGACCGGGTCCCGCCGAACCCGCGCCAGCGCCGCCATCCCACCGACAACCGGGTGGAGGCCGAACGTGCCGCGCACGCGCTGGAGCTGGCGGCGGCCGGATCCCGGGTCGCCGTGGTGTCCTCGGGCGACCCCGGGGTGTTCGCGATGGCCAGCGCCGTGCTGGAGGTGGCCTGCGAGCCACGGTTCGCGGACGTCCCGGTGCGGGTGCTGCCGGGTCTGACCGCGGCGCACGCGGTGGCGAGCCGGGCGGGGGCGCCGCTGGGCCACGACTACTGCGTGCTGTCGCTGTCGGACCTGCTCAAGCCGTGGGAGGTCGTCGCCGGCCGGATCACCGCCGCGGCGAAGGCCGATCTGGTCCTGGCGATCTACAACCCCGCCTCGAAGAGCCGCACCTGGCAGGTGGCCGCGGCGCGCGACCTGCTGCTGGAGCACCGCGCGCCCGAGACTCCCGTGGTCATCGGCCGTGACGTCGGCGGAGCCGGTGAGAGCATGACCGTCACCACCCTCGCCGAGCTCGATCCGGCCATGGTGGACATGCGCTGCCTGCTGCTGGTGGGCTCCTCGACCACCCGGCTGGTCGAGCGGGGTGACGGCGGCCGGGTGGTGTTCACCCCTCGCCGTTACCCGGCGTGACCGGCCTCGCTCCGGTCATCGGTCCCATGCCGATCCAGCCAGCCGACCGCCGCCTCGACCGTCTCCACCGCGGGGACGCCCGCGGGCGAGGGCGGACGCCGTACGATCACGACCGGCAGCCCGAGCTCGCGGGCGGCGAGCAGCTTGGCCGTGGTCATCTCTCCGCCGCTGTCCTTGGTGACCACCATGTCCACGCGGTGCTCGCGCATGAGGGCCAGCTCGCCCTCCACCGTGAACGGGCCCCGGCTGAGCAGCACCTCCAGGCGGCGCGGGGCGGGGGGCTCCGGCGGGTCCACGGAACGGGCCAGGAACCACAGGCCGTCCAGGCCCGCGAAAACCGGCAGGCTCCGGCGCCCGGTGGTCAGGAACACCCTCTCCCCCAGCGCGGGCAGCAGCTCGGCGGCCGCGGTGAGCGACGGCACCCAGCGCCAGTCGTCGCCGGGGCCCGCCTGCCAGCCCGGCCGCCGCAGAATCAGCAGCGGCACCCCGGCGCGGCCGGTCGCCTCGACCGCCGAGGCGGTCATCCGGGCGGCGAACGGGTGGGTGGCGTCCACCACGACGTCGATCCGGCGTTCCCCGATCCACGCCCGGAGCCCGTCGGGACCGCCGAAGCCGCCCTCGTGCACCTCGCCGACCGGCAGCTTGGGGTCGCGCACCCGGCCCGCCAGCGAGGAGACCACGTGCGTTCCGGCACGTCCGGCGAGGGCGGCGGCCAGCCGCCTGGCCTCGTCCGTGCCGCCCAGCACCAGAATGTTCAGCACATCGCCGCCTTTCTTCCGACTTTTCCGTCGCAGGACGTCGCCCTGCCGTACCCGATGGTGATCGAACCATGAGCGCGCCGCTGCGCCACGGGTGGACCACCGGCGCCTGCGCGACCGCGGCCACCACCGCCGCCTACACCGCACTGCTGACCGGCGACTTCCTCGACCCGGTGGAGATCGCCCTGCCCAAGGGGCAGCGCCCGGCGTTCGCGCTGGCCCAGGAGGCGCTGAGGGACGGCGCGGCCATGGCCGCGGTGGTCAAGGACGCCGGCGACGACCCCGACGTGACGCACGGCGCCCTGATCTCCTCGACCGTACGGCACGGCGCCCCCGGCACCGGCGTGGTGTTCGCCGCGGGGCCCGGGGTCGGCACCGTGACCAAGCCGGGACTCCCACTGGACGTGGGCGAACCGGCGATCAATCCGGTTCCCCGGCGGATGATGCGCGAGCATGTCGCCGAGGTGGCCGCCCGGCACGGCGGGACCGGTGACGTGATCGTGGAGATCTCGGTGGCGCACGGCGAGGAGCTGGCGAGGAAGACCTGGAACCCCCGGCTGGGGATCCTGGGCGGGCTGTCGATCCTCGGAACGACCGGCATCGTGGTGCCCTACTCCTGCTCGGCCTGGATCGACAGCATCCGGCGCGGCATCGACGTGGCCAGGGCGGCGGGCCACGAGCACGTCGCCGGCTGCACCGGCAGCACGTCGGAGAGGGTCGCGGCCGAACTGTACGGGCTGCCGGAGGACGCCCTGCTCGACATGGGGGATTTCGCGGGAGCCGTGCTGAAGTATCTGCGCAGGCACCCCGTGCCCCGGCTGACCGTCGCCGGGGGCATCGGCAAGCTCTCCAAACTCGCCGACGGTCATCTGGACCTTCACTCGGGCCGCTCGCAGGTCAATCCGGGCATGCTCGCCGAGATCGTCCGCTCGGCGGGCGGGGACGAGGCGCTGGCCGGGCGGGTGCTGGAGGCCAACACGGCCCTGCACGCGCTCCGGCTCTGCCAGGAGGCGGGCCTGCCGCTGGGCGACCTGGTCGCTGAGCGGGCCCGCCTGACGGCCGCCGGCGTGCTGCGCGAGGCTCCCGTGACGGTGGACGTGGTGGTCATCGACCGCGCGGGCACGATCGTCGGCCGCGCGGGCTGACCCGGCCGTGCGATCGCCGAAGGAGTGCCCCGGTACGGCCACGCGCCCGCCACACGAGCCGGACGGAACGGCCCGGGGCGGCGTCCGGGTGCGGCGGGCGAGGACGCCCCGGCACGGGGGGTGCCGGGTTCAGTCACGGCAGCGGGCGGCCGAGTACAGGTGGCTGTCGGGGAACTCCGACGCGGTCAGCACGCGGCCGACGACGATCACCGCGGTGCGGACGATCCCGGCGGTGCGGGCCTTGCCGGCGATGTCGGCCAGGGTTCCGCGCAGGATCACCTCGTCGTCCCGGCTGGCCCGGGCCACCACGGCCACCGGGCAGTCGGCGCCGTAATTGGGGATCAGCTCCTCGGCGACCGCCTCGATGCGCTGCACGGCCAGGTGGAGGACCATCGTCGCCCGGCTACGGCCGAGCGTGTCCAGGTCCTCACCCTCGGGCATGGGCGTGGCACGCACCGAGGTCCGGGTCAGCACGATCGTCTGACCCACCCCGGGCACGGTGAGCTCCCGTTTCAGCGACGCGGCGGCCGCGGCGAACGCGGGCACGCCGGGGACCACCTCGTAGGGCACCCCCTCCGCGTCCAGCCGCCTCATCTGCTCGGCCATCGCGCTGAACACCGACGGATCACCGGAGTGCAGCCGGGCCACGTCATGACCGGCGGCGTGGGCGGAGAGCATCTCCGCCACGATCTCCTCCAGCGCCATCTTGGCGGTGTCCACCAGCCGCGCCCCCGGAGGGCAGCACTCCAGCAGCTCGGCCGGGACCAGGGAACCGGCATACAGGCAGACCGGCGAAGACGCGATCACCCGCTGCCCGCGCACGGTGATCAGATCCGCGGCGCCCGGGCCCGCCCCGACGAACCGCACCGTCATCGCTCCACCTCCGGAAGAACGGGCTTGACCACGGTCCAGATCGTCACCGGCATCATGGGCCGCCAGCCGGTGAACCCGCCGACCGGGGCCGCCCTGCTGACCGCCAGCCGCACCAGATCACCGCCGAGCTCGCCGTGCCAGGAGGCCAGTACGGCCTCGGACTCGACGGTCACCGCATTGGCCACCAGCCTGCCGCCGGGCCGCAGCGCCTCCCAGCAGCCCTCCACCACACCGGGAATGGTCACCCCGCCGCCGATGAAGACGGCGTCGGGCGGCTCCAGCCCGGCGAGCGCCTCGGGAGCCGTCCCGGTCACCACGTTCAGACCGGGCACGCCGAGCCCACGGGCGTTGCGGGCGATCCTCTCCGCCCGCTCGGGGTGGCCCTCCACCGCCACCGCCCGGTTGGCCGGGTGGCCACGCATCCACTCGATCGCGACGCTGCCCGCTCCGGCGCCGACGTCCCACAGCAGCTCCCCGGGGGCGGGCGCGAGCCGGGACAGGGTCACCGCGCGCACCTCGCTCTTGGTGAGCTGGCCGTCGTGCTCGAACGCCCCGTCCGGCAGTCCGGGGACGCACGGCAGGGGCACGACTCCGGCGTCCACCCGGCACTCCACGGCGACGATGTTGAGGTCATGCGCCACCGACAGCGGCCAGCGACCGGCCGTGCCGGAGATCACGCGCTCTTCGGCGGCACCGAGCCGCTCCAGCACCGTCATCGGGCTCCCGCCGTACCCGCGCGCGGTCAGCAGCGCGGCGACCTGGGCCGGGGTGCGGCCGTCGGCGCTGAGGACCAGCACCCGGCGCCCCTCGTGGATCGCCGTGTGCACCGACTCGACCGGTCGCGTCACGAGACTGACCACCTCGACCTGGTCGGCGGCCCAGCCGAGCCGCGCGCAGGCCAGCGAGACGGACGACGGGTGCGGCAGCACCCTGACCCGATCCGCGCCGAGCAGCCTGACCAGCGTCGTGCCGATGCCGTGGAACATGGGGTCGCCGCTGGCCAGCACGCACACCCGGCGCCCCTGGTGGGAGGCGATCAGCGCGGGCAGGGCCGGAAGCAACGGCGAGGGCCAGGCGACGCGCTCGGCGGTCGGCTCTGGGACCAGTGCGAGCTGCCGGGCGCTGCCCATCAGGACCTCGGCCGCGTGCAGCTCGCGCCGCGCCGCGGGCGACAGGCCCGCCCAGCCGTCGGCTCCGATGCCGACCACGGTGACCAGGTCAGACATTGCCCAGCACCCGGGTGACACGGATCTCGATCACGACACGGGCGGGGTTCTCGCGGGGCCGGCGGTAGCGCTCTTCGTACCGGCGCTCGGCGTCGGCCACCGACTCGGCGTCCCGGCGGATCGTCGCCCGTCCCTCCAGGGTCGACCAGCGACGCCCGTCCACCTGGCAGAGCGCGACCGCCGCTCCTTCGTCTCCGGCGGCGAGCACGTGGCGAACCTTGTGGGAGCCGCCAGAGGTGATCACCCGGGCGACCCCGGAGTCGGCGTCCAGCGTCACCCCCACGGGGACGACGTGGGGCGTGCCGTCGGCCCGTACGGTGGTCAGCGTGGACAGGTGACGCTCCCGCCAGAAGCCGCGGAACCCATCTCCGAGATCTTTCAACACCCAGCCCTTCCCGATGTCCCGGTATCGCGCGACATGCTAGCCGGGAGAGAATCCCGGCGGAGGACCGCCTCCGCCGGGGGCGCCGGGATCGGGCCGTCGTGGATCGCCGTTCAGCTTCCGGGGCTGTAGATCACCTGGTCGGGCGTCACCCTGACCGTGATGCGCTGCTCGCCCGGCTGCCGGTAGGGGTAGGTGTCCACGCCGAGGTATTTCTTCGCCAGCCCGTCGATGACCCCGTCGGCGCCCTCAAGCTCCAGCTTCGCGTTGCCCGAGACGCTGGCCAGGTGGAAGGCGTCCTTGGGGTCCAGCACGCTCACCGACACCCGCGGGTCGTCGCGCAGGTGGCGCTCCTTGGCGCGGCCGACGGCCGTGTTGAAGATGACGTCGTCTCCGTCGACGTCCACCCAGACGACCGTGCTGTGCAGCGAGCCGTCAGGCCGAACGGTGGTCACCCAGCCGTAGATCGGCTGCCTGAACAGTGCCTTCACTTCCTCGTTCAGCTTTCCCACGGGTACCTCCACAATCAGCGGTGTGTCTGCGAGACAATCACACATCACAGCCCGCGAATGATCCATCGCCACACGCGAATATCGGGAAACGGCTCTCGCGCCCAAGGCCTCGGCGGGCTCCGGGCGGGTCGTCCTTGACGTGGCCGATGAGCGCGGCGCCCTCGCCGAGAGGGTGCGCGTGTCGCCGGTCACCGCTCACATGTCCCTGATCCGCTTGTAGCGGACGATGTCGGGCAGGGACTGCACGATCACAATCGCTATCCCGATGACGATCGCCCCGATCAGCAGGCGTCGAATCATGGTTCCCCCCTTTTCGGTCACTCACCATCCCCCAGCGGCTCGGCCTCGTCGGGTGAGAAGTAGAGGAAACGGCACGGCGAGCCGGTCGGCCCGCACGCGCAGCACCGCGTCTGCCACCTTGCGCGCGATCTCCAGCGGGGTGCTCATCAGGCCGTCTCCTCTGCCTGCGCCAGCAGCGCCCGCATGGCCTCGTCCCACGTCGCGAGCGCCCGGGTGGACTTGAAGCGGTTCAGGGCACGCAGCGTGTCCCGGCTCAGCCGTACCCATCCCTCACCGGGGAAGTAGTGATCCATCAGCTCCCGCCACACGGCCACCGGCAGCCGGTAGCGCGCCTCGCGGTCCCACGGCACCCGATCGACCGAGAAGCCGGCGGGCGCCTTGGTGAACACGGTTCCGCTGAAGAGCATGAGCAGGGGAATCTCGCCGTCGTCGAGCGCGGCGAAGTATTTGCCCGCGGCCACCTCAAGGTCGTAGGTGACGGGTACCGGCAGGTCGGCCTCCGTCGTCCCGGTGAAGCCGGGGACCATGATCGAGACGTTGGCGAACTGCAGGGGTTTCAGCGTGGCGCCCCACCGGGAGAGGTCGCCGAACAGGTCACCGAGCAAGGCGGCCTCCTCGGGCGTGTAGCGGCGCCGCTGCGGCTCGATGCGGATCTGGCAGTGCAGCGCGATGGCCTGCACGACGCCGCCGCTCGCCTCGGTGAGCCGCAGCCGGCACTGGAGCGTCGGGGAGGCCGCGAAGCGGTCGGCTCGGACGTCGACGCAGGTGAAATCGAGATCAGCCATGGTCACCGCCCACTATGCGGCTGCGCTCACGCAGGTCGGCGAAGAAGCCGTCGATGGCCTGCCATGCCTCCTGGCCGCCGTCGAAGCCCTTCCAGCGCGTCCGGACCAGGCCGACGAGCCGGTAGCAGGCGTCGACCGGGACGAGATGGCAGGCGCACCCGTCTCCGCGGCGGTCGATGAGCAGCGCCTCGACGTCGGGCAGGGCGCCGGCCAGCGCCGGGTTGGCCGCCAGGACCCGCTCCCAGGTCTCCAGCGGGAGCTCGGACTGGGTGGCCCCGCCGGGGCTCGGGTAGAAGGCGACCGTACGGCCGAGCGCGGAGTTGCGGAAGAAGAACGCCATGCGCACCGGGATCTGCAGTTCGTCCCAGTCGGCCGCGTTCAGCCGGAACGACGGATCGTACAGATAGCGGTCCGGCACCGCCAGGAACTTCCCCATCGCCGCGCCCTCCACCGTGAAGAGCAGATAGCAGCTCCGGCAGGCGCATATCAGGGCGCGTGTCTCGACGTTCACCACGTGACCGTGCTCGGCGCCGATCGGCTCGGCGCACATCTCGCAGCGTTCCTCCGCCGCCTGGAGCGGTGCGGGGCGAGGTTCCCTGAACCGCCGGAGTCCCGTGCTCACCGCGCTGCCGTCCTGTCGGGAACCGGGCACGGGCCGGGCGGTGGCCGCGTCTCGATCTGGAGCAGCGGGGCCTCCTGGCCGACCATGCCCTCCACCTCCACGTGGGAGACTTCGGGTGCCGCCTCCGCTATCGCCCGTTCGATCGCCAGCTTCACCGTGAGCTGTGAGGAGGGGCAGCCGTGGCAGGTGCCCCGCAGCCGCAACCGCACCACGCCCGTCTCCTCGACGCTCACCAGCTCCACGTCCCCGGCATGGGTGCCGAGATAGGGCCGGATGTCCTCCAGCGCCGCGCGCACCCGCTCCTCGGTGCTCAGCGGGTGCAGGTCGTGCAGCACCAGCAGCGCCGCGACCAGATCGTCGGCGGCCAGGCGGCGCAGCACCTCGGCCGCCTCGGCCTCGGTGACGATCTCCATGACCCGCTCCAGGCCCGCGCCGTACAACTCGACCAGAACCCGGACCAGTTCCTCGGCCGCGTCCCGCGCCGGGCCGCCGAGCCCGGCCAACTCGGCCAGCAGCGCCTCGACCCGGTCCCCGGCCGCCTGAACGTCATGGGCTTGCCGCATCTGCCCCGGCTTCCTTGACTTCCTGTACGGAGGTCGGCACCGCCTGGTCCATCGCGGACCACTTCCTCACGGTTCCTTCAGATGAACGTCGTTCCGTCTACCGACCGTACGACCGGACGTAAGGGCTAAACGCAATAAAAATCGGATATTTCGTAAAAGTACTCTTCTTTTCGGAGTCCCAAGCGATCCGATCTCGCCGGCCCCTCCCCGTTCGGCGCCTTCCCAGGTCAGACGTCTGTTCGGGTGAACATGACGGCTCCCGTGCCGAGGGCGGCGACGGCGTACAGGGCCATCACGGTCAACGCCGCCGCCGGGGACAGGCCGACCCCGGCGGCCTTTCCGAGGCCCACCGCCAGGGGAACCTCGCCCGCCGCCTGGAGGGTCAGATCCTCCGGCAGCACCGAGCCGACCCGGGCGTTCCAGGGACTGGGCAGGAAAACGACGAATCGCGGAACCACGAACAGCAGGCCGACGACGGTGGTGATCGCCCCCGCCGTGGATCGCAGGACGGCGCCCAGACCGAGCCCGACCATGGCGAGCATCGGCACGGACAGACCCGTGGCGAACAGTTTGGGAAGTTCCTCGGCCATCGGTGCCGCGAAATCGCGGATGAGACGATCCCCTATGATCGCCCGGCCGGTGAAGAACGTCACGAACACGCTCACCTCCCCCGCGACGAGTGCGACGGCGGCGACGACCGCCGCCTTTGCCGCCAGCACCGTGTGCCGCCGCGGCACCGCCACGAGGCTGGTGCGGATCATCCCGGTGGCGTACTCCGAGGTCATCGTGAGGACGCCGAGCACCGCCAGGCAGATCTGCGCGGGCATCAGGATGAGCCGCTCGGGCTGGGCGGCTCGCAAGGTGGCCCGTTGCCCGGCCGGCAGGCCGTCCCAGAGGCTCCCCACGTAGAACGTGAATCCGGCCATGAGCAGCACGAAGGCCACGACGGCGCCGAGGATGTGCCAGGTGGAGCGGACGGAGCGCAGCTTCAGCCACTCGGAGGCGAGCGCGTCGATCATCGCCCCGCCTCCCGCCGGCCGATGCCCTCACCGGGCCGTCCGGCCGCCCGATACTCGACGCTGTCACCGGTGAGCTCCATATACGCCTCCTCCAGGGAGGCGCTGCGCGGCGTCACCTCATGTACGGCGAGCCCGTACCCGGCGGCGAGGTCGCCGATCTCCGCCACCTCCAGCCCCTTCACGGCAAGCCCTCCGTCGGGCTCCACCAGGACCGTCGCTCCGGCGGCTTCAAGCACACCGGTCAGCTCCGCGGCGCGCGGGGAGCGCACCAGCACACCCCGATCGAAGCGGGCGGCCAGATCCCCGACCGAGGTCTCGGCGATCAACCGGCCGCGCCCGATGACGACGAGACGGTCCGCGGTGAGCGCCATCTCGCTCATCAGGTGGCTGGAGAGCAGGACGGTACGGCCCTCCGCGGCCAGCGAGCGCATCAGGTGACGGATCCATCGCACGCCCTCCGGATCCAGCCCGTTGACCGGCTCGTCGAACATCAGCACACCCGGATCGCCGAGCAGTGCCGTGGCGATCCCCAGCCTCTGCCGCATTCCGAGGGAGAGCTCGCCGGCCCGCTTACGCGCGACCCCGGCCAGGCCGACCTGCTCCAGCACCTCCACCACCCGCCGCACGCCGATGCGGTTGCTCCGCGCCAGGCAGCTCAGATGGTTGAAGGCGCTGCGGTGCGGGTGAACGGCGTTCGCGTCGAGCAGCGCACCCACCTCGCGCATCGGGCGCCGGATCGTGACGTAGCGGCGGCCGTTGACGAGCCCCTCCCCCGAGGTGGGCGTGTCCAGGCCGAGCAGCATGCGCATGGTGGTCGACTTTCCCGCGCCGTTGGGCCCCAGGAAACCGGTCACCACTCCCGGCTTCACCTGGAACGACAGCCCGTCCACCACGACGGCCGGGCCGTAGCGTTTGGTCAGTTCCTTGACTTCGATCATGCTGCCGAGGGTTTCGCACGCGGGACCTGTGGCGCGTCGGACCACGGACCGCACTTCACCGTCGGCTCCCGGTCCGGCGATGACGGCCCTGCCCGTGGAAAGTCAGACCTGAGGATGACGGTCTCCGGGGGGAGGCCGGAGCGGACCCGAGTGGATACCGTCTCAAGGTGGACGATCTCAACGTGGACGATTCGCTTTTCCTCCGGCGATGGAGCGACGGTCAGCTCATGGCGTTCGACGCCCTGGTCGGGGCGGGATACGCGATCGTGCTCACGCTGTTCGCGGTCGCGCGTCCCGCCGCGGCCCTCCCCCTGTGGGCACAGTGCCTGCTCGGGGCCGGGGCCGGGGCGGCGCTCGCCGTACGGCGGCTGTGGCCCCTGCCCGTCTTCTGCGTCACCCTCGGGATCTCCCTGGTGTCGGCGTTCTTCGACCTGGTGCACGACGGGTTCGTCGCGGCGGCGTTCGCGCTCTATCCCGTCGCGCTCACCCGGCCCCGGCTCCGGTGGGAACCCACGGCCGCGATCGGTGCGCTCAGCGCGGCGGTCCTGCTCCTGCTTTCGGTGGCGGGCGGCTCCGCCCCCGTCTGGTGGGCCCCCGACCTCGGCGTGTTCCTGGCCGACGCGGCGTGCATGGGCTGCGCCTGGGCGATCGGCCGCGCCGTACGCGAGCGGCGCGCGTACGCGGCGCGCTCGGCGGAGCAACTCGCCGACCGGGCGGTCACCGAGGAACGCCTGCGCATCGCGCGCGAGTTGCACGACGTCGTGGCGCACAGCATGAGCCTCATCGCGGTCAAGGCGGGGATCGCCAACCACGTCGCGGAGGCCCGGCCGGAGGAGGCGAGGGACGCGCTACGGGTCATCGAGACCACCAGCCGGAGCGCGCTCACCGAGATGCGTCATCTGCTGGGTGTGATGCGTTCCGGCTCCGACCCGGCCGCGGACACGGTCTCCGGCCTCTCCCCCGCCCCCGGGCTCTCCGGCCTGCCCGCGCTCGCCGGCCGGGCGGCGATGGCCGGGGTCCACGTCGACTTGAACGTCACCGCCACGACGCTCCCGGAGGGCGTCGAGTTGTCGGTCTACCGGATCGTGCAGGAGGCTCTGACGAACGTGGTCAAACACGCGGCCCCCGCCCGGTGCCGGGTGGTGGTCGAGGCTGACGGGAACGCGGTGCGGATCGAGGTGACCGACGACGGGCCGGGCCATCGGGTCCTGCCGGGACGACCGGGCCACGGGCTGATCGGGATGCGGGAGAGGGTCATCATGTACGGCGGAAGCTTCACGGCCCGGCGACGGCCGGAAGGCGGGTTCGAGGTGTCGGCGTGGCTGCCGTACGGGGAGACCGCGTGATCCGCGTGCTGGTCGCCGACGACCAGGCCCTGCTGCGCGGCAGCTTCCGCATCCTGGTGGACACCGCCCCCGACCTGACGGCGGTCGGCGAGGCCGGGACCGGGGTCGAAGCCGTCGACCTGGCCCGCAGCGAGTCCCCGGACGTGGTGCTCATGGATGTGCGCATGCCGGAGATGGACGGGATCGAGGCGACCCGGCGCATCTGCGGCTCGGCCGACACGGCGGGCGTTCGCGTGCTCATGCTCACCACGTTCGACCTGGACGAATACGTCTACGCGGCGCTGCGGGCGGGAGCCAGCGGCTTCCTGCTCAAGGACACGCCGCCGGGCGAGCTGCTGGCGGCGATCCGCGTCATCGCCTCCGGTGAAGGGCTGCTCGCCCCGACGGTGACGCGCCGCCTCATCGCCGAGTTCTCCCGGCGTCCCGAGCCGGCACGGCCGCTCGCGCGCGAGCTCGACGGCGTCACCGATCGGGAACGCGACGTGCTCGCCCTCATCGCCCGGGGGCTGTCCAACACCGAGATCGCCGATCACCTGAACCTCAGCCTCGCGACCGTCAAGACGCACATCGGCAGGCTGCTCGGCAAGCTCGGCGCCCGTGACCGGGCTCAACTGGTCATCGTCGCCTACGAGACCGGCCTGGTCTCGGCCGCGCCGCGATCGGTCACGCCGGGCCGCCGGTGACCCCGGCGGCACGCTCCAGCACCTCCAGGACCGTCGCGGCGAGCAGCCCCACCTTGTAACCGTTCTGGGCCGTCGGGGCGCATCGGGCGGTGGCCGTCTCGGCCGCGCGGTCGAGGGGTTCACCGGCCAGGATCGCCTCCTCGACCTCGGGCAGGCGCACGGGGACGCGGGCGACGCCGCCCGCGGCCACCGCGGCGAAGGTGATCCTCTCACCGTCCGAGGCCAGCCGCGCCACCGCCTCCACCAGCGGCCACTCGGCCTCGGACCTGCCGATCGCGCGGTGGTAGGCGGCCCGTTCGCCCTGCACGGGTGGCGGCAGGTCGATCGCGACGAGGATCTCGCCCGGCTCCAGCAGGTGGTCGCGGGCCGGGTCGGAGCCGTCTCCGTACAGGTCCCGGACCGGGAACGGATCCCTGCCGTGAACCTCGACGGACGCGTCGCAGCCGAGCAGGGCCATCGCCAGCGACGACGGGTGCGGGGCCACGCAGGGTCCGGTGTCGATCACCGCGGAGTGCAGGGTGAGCCCGGTCCGGGCCGGACAGGAGTCGCCGCCGTTCTGGTGGCAGGAGAAGGACGGGTTGCGGTAGTAGCAGCAGCGGTTGCGCTGGAGCAGGTTGCCGCCGATGGTGGCCACCGCCCGGATCTGGGGAGTCGCCAGCGCCGCCGCCGTCAGGGCCAGGGAGGGGTGGGCGGCGCGGAGCCGTACGTCGCCGGCGAGTTCCGCCGCCGTGGTCAGCGCGCCGATCCGGACCGAGCCGTCCGGCCGCCAGGTCATGCCGGACAGATCCGGCAGCCCGCGCAGGTCCACGTACGGCCCGGCCGGGCGCCGGGCCATCAGATCGGTGCCGCCCGCGCGGAACTCGCCTCCGCGCCGGGCGGCTTCGCCGATGTCGGTGAGGGCGGTCAACGGCTGATCCCTTCGAGGAGCCGGTCGGGCCGGATGGGCAGGTCATGAGGACGCCAGCCGGTGGCGTTGTGGACGGCGTTGCCCACCGAGGCTGCCACGCCGATCGTGGAGACCTCGCCCACCCCGACGCCGCGGCCGTTGACGTGCTCCCATCCGTCCTCGTGGAAGTGGATGACCATCTCCGGGGTGTCCCCGATGCCGGGGATCCGGTAGTCCTCCAGGTTCGTGGTCAGCACGGCTCCCGTCACCGGGTCGACGTGGCGCTCCTCGTACAGCGCGTAGCCGATGCCCTGGACGATGCCGCCCTCGCACTGGCTGCGTGCCAGCCGCTCGGCGTAGATGTGGCCGACCGCGATCCCGCCCCACACCCGTAGCGGCCTGATCGTGCCCAGACGGGTGTCCACCTCGACCTCGGTGACGTGGACCGCCCCGCTGAACCCCCGGCCCAGCGTCGTACCGGCCATCGCGATCGGGGTGAGGTAGCCGCGCCGGTCGCCCCGGCGCCTGCCGACGACCCTGCGGCCGTCACCGAGGCCCTGCGCCCGCAGCCGCCGCGCGGCGTCCCGCACGGCCGGCGCCACCGAGGCCGTGGTGCGGCTGCCGATGGAGGGCGGTCCGTGCACGGTGCCCGTCCTGCCGATCTCCACGCGGATCCGCTCGGGCGGCAGGCCGAGTTCCTCGCGCAGGACCTCGGCGATGACGCTGCGGATGCCGGTCCCGATGTCCTGGGTCGTCGTGCGGGCGACGACCACGTCCCCCTCGACTTCGAGCTCGACCTCGGTGGCGGAATCGAGCATGTAGGCCCAGTTGGCGGCGGCCACCCCGACCCCCCTGCGGAACCGGCCCGTCTGCGAGCCGGTCCGCGGCCTGTCGAGCCATGTGGGGAGGCCCGCCGCCCAGTCGTAGAGCGCGTGCCGCTTGCGGTTGCCGTCCCAGCGGCGGCGCAGCGCGATCGGATCCTCTCCGCGGCGGTGGGCCACCTCGTCCACGGCCTGCTCCAGGGCCCAGAGCATGGGCGGCGCTCCGGGCCCGCGGAACGGCGTGCCGGGCGGCTCGTTGGTGACCACGTCGAAGTCGCGTAGCCGCCGGGGCGCCGTGCCGTACATGAGGCGGGCGAACAGCGCGACCGCCGATCCGATGGACACCCCTCCGCGGCCGTGGACGTCCATGGCGAGTGCGGCGAGGTCGCCCCTGTCGTCGGTGAGCAGCTCGAGCCGGGTGCGGGTGCCGGGCCGGTTCCCCGCGTCGGTGAGTTCCTCCTCGCGGCTCAGCACCACGCGCACCGGCGCGCCGCAGGCCCGCGCGAGCTCGACCGCCGCGATCGTCTCCGCGGTGACCCCGCTCTTGGCCCCGAACCCGCCGCCGACGTGGTCGGTGACGATGTGAACCCGCTCCACCGCGAGGTTCCAGCGCTTGGCGGCCTGCTCGGCCGCCAAACCCACGGTCTGGGTCGACAGGTGCAGGTGGAGGTCGCCTTCGGCGTCCCACCGGGCCACGCACGCATGCGGCTCCATCGGCGTGTGGACCTGCACCGCGGTGGTGAACGTCCCGGTCACCAGGCGGGGGTCGGCGCGCCGCCGGGCGGTCTCGATCCGGCTCGTCGCGGTACGGCCGCGCCAGCTCGCCAGGGTGAAGGGGCCGCGCACGTTGCCGTTCCAGCCGCCCGGCAGGTCGACTCCCTCGCTGGAGCTGGGAGCGTGTTGCCTGCTCCGCTCGTCGTAGACCGGCGGCGCGCCGGGCGTGTCGTCGAGCGCGGCCGGTAGCGGGTCGTAGTCGATCTCCGCGCCTGCCGCGATCGCCAGCGCCTGGCGGCGTGTGGGCGCGGCGACGGCCGCGACGGGCTGGCCGGCGTAGCGGACGATCCGGTCGGGCGGCAGCAGGTCGACCGGCCGGGCGCCGTCCACCCTCACCGCCACGACCCGCGCGTGCGCCCTCGCGGAGCGGATGATCACGCCCTCCAGCTGGCCGTCCAACCGGATGTCGGTGGTGTAGCGGGCGCGGCCGGTGACCTTGTCCATCGCCTCCACCCGCGCGGGGGCCTCGGCGGCGGTGTCATGCTCTCCCCGGCAGGCTGCCGCTATCGCCGCGTGGATCCCCTCGTAGGCGCCGCAGCGGCACAGGTGACCGGCCATGGCGGCGGCGACCCGCTCGCGCGGCGGCGTGACGTCGCCGTGCTCGCGGCGCCACTCGTCCACGAACGCGGCGGCCTCCACCACGAACCCGGGGGTGCAGTAGCCGCACTGCAGGCCGTCGTGGGCCGCGAACGCCCGCTGGACGGGATGGTCCAGCCCCTCCACGGTGACGATCTCCCGTCCTTCCACCGCGGCGGCGGGCAGCAGGCAGCTCACCTGCGGCGTGCCGTCCACCATGACCGTGCACGCCCCGCACACTCCGGTACGGCAGGCCGCCTTGGTCCCGGTGAGGCCCAGGCCGTCGCGCAGGACGTCCACGATCGCGTCGTCCCGGTCGGCGTCCGCCGCAGCCTGGGCGCCGTTCACCATGATCTTCATAGCTCTCCAGTTGACGTCGTCAACGTCGTGTTGACAGTGTCAACCTCAACGTTGACGTTGTCAACACAAGGAGTGTGAGAAGGTGAACGACGTGGTGGACGACACCAGAACCCGGTTGGTCGAGAGCGCCCTCAGCCTGCTGCGCGAAGAGGGCCTCGACGCCGTGACGCTGCGCGCGGTCGGCGACCTGACCGGCCTGTCCCGTATGGCCCCCTACCGCCACTTCACCGACAAGACCGCGCTGCTCGCCGCGCTCGCGGTCCGGGTCATAGCGGATCTCAGCGCACACGTCGCCGAAGCGGTCCTGAAACAGACCGGCCGCCACGACCGGCTGCGCGCCTTCTACGCGAGCTACGTCGAATACGCCGTGGGGCACCGCGAGGAGTACCGGCTCGTGTTCGCCCCGGAGTTCTTCATCGGGGACCATCCGGAGCTGGAGAGAGCGGTCGACGAGGTGATGACGGCGCTCGGCGTGGAGGTCGCCGCCGACCAGTCCGCCTCCAAGGCCGCGACGATGGCCCTGCTGTGCACCGCCCACGGCCTGGCCGAGCTGGCCACGACCGGGCATCTCACCCACAAGGGGCTCAGCCACCAGGACGTCATCGACGTCCTGGTGGCGTCATGAGGATCGCGTCCGCCGTTCCGGGCGCCCGGCGCCGTACGGCTTGGGACATCCGGCACCGGGCCTCCGGAGCAGCGCCTGTTTCAAAAATGGATCACTGTCACTCGGGTAGTGGCGCGACCATGTCGCTCACCGGCTCGTCTTCTCCCGCCGTCCTGGGGTCGGCGAAGAAGACCTGCCTGGGCGGGCCGGTGAACTCCCCGGCCCGTTCCCAGGCGCCCAGCGTCTGCAGGGCACGCAGGGAATGAGCCGCGTCGAGTCGTCCCTTGCACAGCCGTACGAAAGCCTCCGTGTGCGCAGGGTCGGTACGCAGTTCCAGGTCGGGGAAGCGGGCGGCGATCTCCTGCGCGTGGTCGGCGGGCACCGGCCTGCACCACTCCACCGGGCCGTCGCTGTCGGCGCCCACCTCGCCGTGGTAGATGAGGAACGGCGCACCGTCGAGTCCTGGCAGGGCGGGTACGGTGCCGTCACCGGCGCGCCTGGTCAGCTCCATGGCGAAGCCGGCGAGCTCGTCGGCGGTGAGGTGGCGCTTGGCGCAGATGATCACGCGTTCCCGGATGTGGCGGAGCTTGACGTCGAACATGTGGGATGTCCTTCCCGATAAGTGCTCGACGAGGAGGGCGGCCAGCTCGGCGCGTTCGGTGTGCTTGCGCTCGGCCCGCGCCCAGTAGGCCGCGACCTCGCCGGCCGCCTGCCCGGGAGGCAGGTCGCACACGGCCTTGATCCGCGCCAGGGGCATGTCGAGCCGGCGCAGCCAGGCCACGAGCCTGGCGCGGTCGAGCTGGGCGGGGTCGTAGAGCCGGTAGCCGTTGAACGGATCAGTTCGTGCCGGGACCAGCAGGCCCAACTCGTCGTAGAGCCGCAACGCCTTCTGCGACAGCCGCGACGCTCGCGAGAACGCTCCGATCGTCAGCCACTCCATGGCCCGCCTCCCTCGTCCTTGTCACCACGAGCGTGTGGTCTGCCCCAGGGACAAGGTCAACCTAGGACCTGTTCCAAGATCCATGGGTGAGTCGCGGGAACCCGACCGCCGCACAGTGGGCGGTCCTGGAGCCGCTGCACCGACGAATGACCGTGACCCGCCTGTTGAGAACAAGCCCTAGGACGAAGGTCCGATGCCGGGCACGGGCTCCGGTCGTAATGTCAAAGGTGCGAGGTCACTTCACAGCCGACCGTCTGGAGATCCCATGCCCGCGCAGCTCGACCACCTGATCGTGCACAGCAGCGACCGCTTCGCCTCCGCGCGCTTCGTCACCGACCTGCTCGGGGCGCCCGAGCCCAAGGCGTACGGGCCGTTCGCCACCGTCCCGCTCGCCAACGGCGTGACCGTCGACTACGCCGACTCCCTCGTCGCCCCCGACCGGATCGTCTCGCAGCATCTGGCGTTTCTCGTCTCCGAGGACGAGTTCGACGAGATCTACGCCCGGATCGTCGAGCGCGAACTGCCCCATTGGGCCGACCCCGGCCACCAGGAGCCTCAGCGGATTAATCACCTCCACCGTGGCCGGGGTGTGTATGTCGACGACCCTGACGGGCATGCCATCGAATTCCTCACCCATCCCTACGTCACGAACGGGTGACCTTCTCTAGCAGAGCTAGGAACCATATCAAGGAGGTTCTGAATAACATAGATATATTGCATAGCAATGCTAAGGCCATGCGATGTCCATAAAGACACGTCGTGAGCGCGAGCGAGCCCAGCCCCGCCAGTTGATCATCACGGCCGCACGCGAACTGGCCGAGGCCGAAGGCTGGGACGCGGTGACGACACGCCGCCTGGCGGACACCTACCTGAACTTCGCGGTCACCCGGCCGGCCCTGTACGAGGCGATGTTCGTTATGCCCATCGACGTGACCTTCGGGGGAACCAGCGAGACCCCCGCACCGCTGAAGGAGGCGTTCGGAGGGCTCGACCTGCTGATCGATCACCTCATCGGCGATCCCAGCCAGGTCGGCCGATCCTGAGCCCCGCGGATATCGCCGCGCTCGGCCGCCGCCGCCACATTGCGCGGCATCCGGCCGAAGATCAGGCCGTGGAAGGGCGAGATCAGCCACCAGTAGAGATGACCCGCCAGCCCCCGGGGATGGAAGATCGCGCGCTGGCCGTACACGGTTCGGCCCCGGCTCTGGTGCACGCTCAGCTCCAGCCACGCGAGGCCGGGCAGGCGCATCTCCGCGCGCAGCCGGAGCAGGCGTCCGGGATCGACCTCCTCGACCCGCCAGAAGTCGACCGAGTCGCCCACGCGAAGCCGGCGCGGATCACGACGTCCACAGCGCAGCCCTACACCGCCGACGAGCCGGTCGAGGAAGCCTCGGAGGCGCCAGGCGATGGGCAGGGAGTACCAGCCCATCTCTCCGCCTATCGCCTCGATCACCACCCAGAGCGCCTGCGGGGAGGCCCCGACGAGGCGGGCCCGCCTGTCGACGTAGAGGCTGCCGCCCGCCCAGGCGGGGTCGGTCGGCAGTGGATCGCTCGGCGCTCCCGGCGTCGAGGCGGAGGACCAGCGGGTGGCGACCTTCGCATCCTTGATCCGCTGCAGAGCCAGCGCGACGGCTTCCCTGAACCCGATCAAGCCGCCGGGCGGATCCGGGACGTAGCCGACGATGTCATGTTCGCGGCAGACGGCTTCATTGCGCAGCGACTCCACCAGGGGCCGGGCAATCTTCGCGGGGACGGGGGTGACCAACCCCACCCAGTGGCTCGACAGACCGGGGGTGAGCAGCGGGACCGGAATGATTAACCGGCGCGACAGCCCGGCGACGTCGGCGTAGACGCGCATCATGTCGGCGTAGGTCAGCATGTCCGGGCCGCCGATGTCGAAGGAGCGGTTCACCTCCTCCTCGATGACCGCCCACCCCACGAGATAGCGCAGGACGTCGCGGATCGCGATGGGCTGCGTCCTGGTGCCCACCCACCGCGGCGTCGTCATCACCGGCAGCCGCTCGGTGAGGTAGCGCAGCATCTCGAACGAGGCCGACCCCGATCCGATGATGGCGGCCGCTCGCAGCACCACGGCCGGAACCTGGTAGCGCAGGAAGATCTCCCCCACCTCGGTCCGGGAGCGCATGTGGGGCGAGAGCTCGTCCTGCGGTGCGAGACCGCCGAGGTAGAGGATGCGGCGTACCCCCGCCTCCCCGGCCGCTATGGCGAACGTGGTGGCCGCACGGCGGTCGGCGACGGCGAAGTCCTCTCCCCCGCCCATCGTGTGGATGAGGTAGTAGGCCACGTCGACGCCGTCGAGCGCCTTTCCCGTCCGGGCGGCGTCGGTCGCATCGGCCTGGGCGATCTCCACACGCGATACCCACGGCTGATCGCGCAGGCGGCTCGCCTCACGCACCATGCACCGGACGTCATGACCCGCGTCGAGCAGCTCGGGCACGAGCCGCCCACCGATGTATCCCGTCGCGCCGGTCACGAGACATCTCATCTGACTATCTTCGTACGGCCGCCCTGGAAGGTTGCCGGCGCGGGCGCCTCGTTTGCGTCCCTACAGTTCTTCGCGGATCCGGGTGAGGATCTCCCGCGTGCGCGTCGCGGGCTCGGCCTCGATGCACAGGCGCTCCATCACCTCAAGGTAGCGCTCCACGTCATCGCGCTTTTCGAGATACACCGCGCTGGTGAGCTGCTCCATGTAGACCACGTCGGGCAGATCGGGCTGGGAGAACCGCAGGATGCTGAAGGGCCCACCGGCCGCGGCGTGACCGCCGACGTTGAACGGCACGATCTGGACGGTCACGTTGGGCAGTTCGAGCGCCTGGAGGATGTGGTCGATCTGGCCCCGCATCACCTCGGCCCCGCCGAGCGGGCGGCGCAGCACCGCCTCGTCCAGCACCGCCCACAGGTGGGGCGGATCCGGGTTGTGCAGGAGCCTCTGGCGCGCCATGCGCAGCTGCACCCGCCGCTCGATCTCCGCGGCGGGGGCGTTGGGGAAGCCCAGCCGGACGACGGCCCGCGCGTAGTCCTCGCTCTGGAGCAGGCCGGGCACGAACTGGACCTCGTAGTTGCGGATGCCGGTGGCCGACTCCTCCAGGCCCACGTAGGTCTCGAACCAGCTGGGCAGGATGTCGTTGTAGTTGTGCCACCATCCGGTGACGTTGGCCCGCTCGACGAGGGCCAGCAGGGCCTGCCGGTCTTCCTCGTCCGTCACGCCGTACAGCGTGAGCAGATCGGCCACGTCTCTGGTCCGGAAGCTCACCCTGCCGAGTTCCATCCGGCTGATCTTCGAGTGGGAGGCGCGGATGGCGTGCCCCGCCGCTTCCAGGGTGATCTGCCGCCGCTCGCGGAGGCGGCGGAGCTGCGCGCCCAGCACGATCCTCAGCACGGTCGAGCTTCCTCGCGGCACGGCTATGGATGTCGGGCGAACCGGCTCGCCATCGGCGTAAGGTGCGATCATCTACAGTCCTTCAAGCGCGGATTGCGAGCCCCTGTCCACCCTTTGTGGTCGCCGCGAGCCTTCACGGTACTCCGGTCACGCGTTCACGGCTACACAGAATTTTATTCTTCAATCAATCGAGGCAAGCAGGTCGTCGAAGTCGCCACCCTTCACGCCTCGGACGAAGATGTCGATCTCACGGCGAGTGTAGATCAGCGCGGGCCCCTCCGGGTCTCGCGAATTGCGGATCGCGATCCGGTCGCCCGGCAGCGCGGCCAGCTCCACACAGTTGCCGCTGGGATTGCTGAAGTGACTCTTGCGCCAGAGGGCCCCGGCCAGCAGAGCCGCCGACATGCCGTTATACAGCTGATTCATCCTCGCCTCTCACCGTTAGGCAGGAAAAACACAGATACAGCATAGAGCTTTGTGCAGATGCACGTGCATCTGTACTTGCTTATGCACATCGTCACAGGCAAGATAACTAGACGGATTGCCGTGTTACGCGATCGCCACACCTCCCCAAGGTCGCCGATGACTGGTTACCAAAGACATCAAGCCACCCCCATTCATACAGAGATCGGCGGGTGGGAACGGTGGTTGTCAATGCTCGATCACATCCTCCCGCCAAGTGGCCTGCCGCCCTGGGCGGACGGCGACAGCCATCTCGACCACATGCAGATGGCCGTACGGAGTCTCCGTCACGATCCGTGCGCGGCACGGACCGCCCGCGAGTTCACCTCCACCGCCCTACGCGCCTGGGAGCTGGACCTCCTCGTCGACGACACCGGCGTGGTGGTCTCCGAGCTGGTGACCAACGCCGTACGGCACGGCGTGCGAGGCCGGGTCGGCGCCCATTCCGCCGAGGACGTCAGAGTCATCCTGTGCCACGCCGAGCGCTCGGTGCTGTGCGCGGTCACCGACCCCAGCGACCAGGGGCCCAGCCTGCGCGAACCCGACTACGAGGCGGAAAGCGGACGCGGGCTCCAGGTCGTCCAGGGAATCAGCCAGATGTGGGGATGGGCTCCCCTCGCCTCCCACGGCAAGGCCGTGTGGGCGGCGTTCACCCTCCCGGCGAGGACGGCACGCCATCTGGAGGCCTGCCGCTGACACCCATACGCACACGGCGCCGGAGCGCCGATTAGCCGAAATAGGTCCCGTGCTGACTTAAAGACGGATAAGGTCCGCTAAAACTCGCAGCGCTGGACGGAGGGCGTCATCGTGTCGTCGAAGCCTGAGCGGCCCAGGTTCGATACCACGATCCCGAACGCCGGGCGGATAGCCGACTACTTCCTCGGCGGCAAAGACAACTTCGCAGCCGACCGCGAAGCCGCCCAGGTGGCGCTCGCACTCGCGCCAGAGCTTCCCGCCATGTCCAGGGAGGGCCGCCGGTTCCTCGGCCGGGCGGTCCGCTTCCTCGCCGGCGCCGGCATCCGGCAGTTCGTCGACATCGGCTGCGGCCTGCCGACCCAGGGCAACGTGCACGAGATCGTCCGTGCCGTCGCACCCGACGCGCGGGTGGTGCACGTCGACAACGACCCGATGGTCGTCGTCCACGCCCAGGCCCTGCTTCCGGACGGCCCCCTGACCACGGTCGTCGAAGCCGACGTGCGCGACACCGAGCGGATGCTCGCCCATCCGGGGCTCACCGGCATGATCGACTTCGATCAGCCCGTGGCGATCCTTCTCTTCGCCCTGCTGCAGGACATCACCGACGACGTCCTGGCCATGCAGGTCGTCACCGACCTGCACAAGGCGATCACGCCGGGCAGCCACATGGCCATCTCCCACGCGGTCTCCGACCTGCGCCCGGAGACGACCGCGAAACTCGCCGCCCTCTACCAGGCCCGGGGCTCGATCACCGGACCCCACCGTGACAACCTTCGCACCAAGGCCGAGGTCGAGCACTTCTTCGACGGGCTCACGCTCGTCGAGCCCGGAGTCGTCTATGTCCCGCAGTGGCGGCCCGAAGAGACCATGCTCCACCGGCCCGATTCCATATGGATCGTCGGTGGCGTCGGCCGCAAGAAGTGACTCACCCCGCGGACCAATCAACGTTTTTCTCTCATCAACTGGCAATTGGCATCTATCCACGGGCGTCGCGGTTCTCTAATCTCGCAGAGAACCTAGGAGATGACGCATGAGCGACGCGGCCCGGCGGCCACCGGCGAGTCTGGACACGACCGTGCCGAACATCGCCCGCATGAACGACTACTTCCTCGGCGGCAAGGACAACTTCGCAGCCGACCGCGAGGCCGCCGACCGAGTTCTCGCCATCGCCCCGGAGATCAAGGCCATGGCGAAGGAGGCCCAGGCCTTTCTCGGCCGGGTGGTGCGCTATCTCGTCGAGCGGGGCCTCACCCAGTTCCTGGCCGTCGGCTGGGGACTTCCCACCCAGCAGAACGTCCATCAGGTCGCCCAGTCGCTCGTGCCGGGCACCCGCGTGGTCTACGTCGCCGACGACCCGATCGTGCTCTCCCACGCCCGGGCCCTCCTCGCCACGAATCCCGACACCGCCGTCGTCGAGGGCGACGTGCTCCATCCCGGCGAGTTGCTCGCCGACCCCGAGCTGCGGAAGCTCATCGACCTGAACCGGCCGGTGGCCGTCCTGATCACGTCCGCGCTCCAGTTCATTCCCGACGAGGACGACCCGTTCAAGAGCGTGGCCCTGCTGCGCGACTCGTTGCCGGTCGGCAGCCACCTCGTCATCGCCCACGCCGTCTTCGACATGCGCCCGGAGGCCGCGGGGCCGATCGTCGACATCTACCGGCAGATCCTCAACCGGACCGAAGACGCCTCACGCACGCGCAAGCAGGTGCTGCGCTTCTTCGACGGGCTGGAGCTGGTCGACCCCGGGCTCGTCTACCTCCGCCACTGGCATCCCGACAACCCCCTCACCGTCCAGGGTCCGGAGAAGACGTGGACCGTGGGCGGAGTCGCCCGCAAGGCCGAGGACTGACGGGGCCGCCGGAAGGCCGGCCGGATCGACGTCCGCGAACGGGCGCACCGGCCCTACGGCAGGAGGCATGGTGAGGGGCGCCCGACGGGCACCCCTCCAGCTGCTCGGATCGGCGATGCTCCGGAAGGGCGCTCAGCTCGGCGACACCTCGGAAGTCGGTGACGCTTCGGCCTGAGGCATCAGCACCGAATCGATGATGTAGACGGTGGCGTTCTTGGTGGGAATGTTGCCGCAGACGACCTTGGCGTCGTTGACCATGTACTCGCCGTTCTCCTCCTTGACGGTCAGCTTGCCGCCCTGGAGCGTCTCCAGCATCCCGGCCTCGAGATCCGTCGGGGTCACCTTCTTCGGGACGACGTGATAGGTGAGGATCTCCTTGAGCTGGGCCCTGTCGCCCATGAGCTTGGTGAGGGTCTCCTTCGGCACCTTGGCGAACGCCTCCCTGGTGGGCGCGAACACCGTGATCTCCTTGGCGGAGTTGAGAGTCTCGGCCAGCTGGGACTCCTGGAGGGCCTTGACCAGAGGCTCCAGCGCCGGGATGTCGGCCAGCGCGGAGGCGATCGGCCTGTCCTCCAGGCCCTTGCCCTGGTTCGGCAGGGAGGCGCAACCGGAGCCGATCGGCTCCCCCATCCCCTCCGAAGGCGAGGCGGAAATCATGTCCGAGGGCTCGGGCGAGGTCATGTCCGTGGGGACAGGCGTGGGAGAGAGGCCGGGAAGGGAACTCGTGGTGGCCGCCTGGGCGGCCGGGACTGCGGTCAGGATGAGCGCGGCCAGGGCCGAGGCGAGAAGAGGTTTCTTCTTCACGATGATCTCCTTGCTTGGCTGATGAACGCTCCGGGATCCATGGGTCCGGTCCCGAGGGCGCTCATCGGTCTATTCGTAGATCGATTCCCTCTACTTTTGCGATAAATGCCCCACAAAGGGACTCTTGACCACTTATCTCCCTAAACGATCAGATATGAGATCACAGAGGCATATTGCCGTACGAATATGAAGCAATCAGGTGAGCACCGAGCACCGGATCGAGGCCATACCGTACCGTATGGTATGTTTGATCTCCCAAGCCGGAGGACGAACGGGCAGGACAGATGGCGAGCAGGCACGACTGGCTGGAGGAAGGGTTCAAGGTGCTGAGCGAGGAGGGGGCGCCCGCGCTGACCGTCGAGCGGCTGTGCGGGCGGCTCGGCCTGACCAAGGGCTCCTTCTACCACCACTTCAAGGGCATGGCCGGGTTCAAAACCGACCTGCTCCAGCATTTCGAGGAGAAGCGCACCGTCCGATATCTCGACGCGGCGGACCACACCGCGGGTCCGCCGCAGGCCAGGCTGGATCATCTGCTGGAGCTGGTCCTGGCCGAGCTGGGCGACGGACTCGGTCTGGAGGTCGCCATACGCGCCTGGGCCGCGCAGGACGCGGAGGTCCGCGCGGCACAGGAACGCGTCGACCGTCTGCGCATCGACTACCTGAGCTCCCTGTGGCGGGAGGCCGGCGGCGCCGAGGCGGACGACACGCCCATGGCCCGCCTGCTGTATCTGGTGCTCGTCGGGGCCGGACACGTCGTCCCGCCGGTGTCCGTCGAAGACCTGCGCGACATCTACAGGCTGGCGCTGCGCCTGGTTCCGGGCGACAACCCGAGGAGGAGTGAATGAACCCGCTGGCCCGCTGGGTACCCCGGCTGATCATCGCAACGGCGGTGTTGCACTTCGTCTGGGCGTTAGCCCAGCCCAACGACTGGGCCGGAATCGTCGGAGACGGATTCGTCAGGACGGCCATCGACCCGAACGCGCCCGAGTACTACCCGCGCGAGGCGAGCATCTGGTTCATGGCGGCGGGCATCGTGATCCTCGCCATGGGCACGCTGTCCCTGCACGTGGTCCGGACGACCGGGCGACTTCCCGCGCAGGTCGGGTGGTATCTGCTGGCGACCGGAGTACCCATGTGCGCCATCTATTTCCCGGTCACCGGCAGCTGGGCGCTGGTCGTCATCGGCGTGCTCGCGCTGATCGCCGCCCGCCGGCCGGCCGGGCCGCGCGGCGGCGAGGGCGCCCTCTCGAGGTGAGGGCACCCACCGTTCCCGTTCCATATTCGTCCCGGATCTTCGACACCGAGGCCGGTGACTCCTCCGCTCCCTGAAGAGAGCGGCTTCTCGCCCCCCTCGGCAGAGGCAGGCGACGGCCAAGCCCTGACCGTTTCAAACGAAGGAACCATGACGGGGAAGCGATTCCCCTGCCGGGTGAACCCGGCAGTCCCCTCACTAGACCTGATGGAGGTCGCTACCGTGTTGTCCCGCCGAGCGCTTCAGACGGCCGTCGTCCTGCTGGGCCTGGTCGTCCTGGGAACCGCCGTGAACGACATCGCGTTCGGGCCCGCCGCGCTGCCCGACCATGCCCAGACCCAGGTGAACGCGACCCTCGACAGTAACTACCGCTTCTTCGCGGGCGTCTGGTTCGCCCTCGGCATCGTCATGCTGACGCTCGCCCGCCGCGTGGAGCACTCCGGGCCCGCGTTGCGCGCGGTCTGCGGCGCCGTGTTCCTGGGCGGGCTGGCCCGGGTTCTCTCCCTTGCCGTGGCCGGTCCGCCGCACCCGCTGTTCGCCGCGTTCATCGGCGTGGAGCTGCTGACCCCGCTCGTGCTGGTCGTCTGGCAGAGCCGCCTGGCCCGCTCCGGGAGCTCGGCGGTGAGCAGCCCCGTCGCCTCGTAGGCCGGCCGTCATGCGGTCGGCGAGAGCCGCCGACCTGGAAACCCGCGCGGCTCCTCTTGATGTTTCCCGAACTCTGAGGGAAGGAGAGGATCAAGGGGGAAACAACGGCTTTCAATGGAGTTCTGCCCGTTTGAGGATGGGTACCGTTGGCCGTGATGACATAAGGAGATTGCAATGACCCACGAGCGCGCGGGACAGCAGGCGCAGCCGTCCGACCTGGTCGACGTGGCCCGCCTGGTGACCGCCTACTACGCCCTGCACCCCGACCCCTCGGAGGTCGGCCAGCGGGTGGCGTTCGGAACCTCAGGGCATCGCGGCTCATCTCTGAACACCGCCTTCAACGAAGATCACATCCTTGCGACCAGCCAGGCCATCGTGGAGTACCGCGCGGCGCAGGGAGTGGACGGCCCGCTGTTCCTCGGCGCCGACAGCCATGCCCTGTCGGAGCCCGCGCAGGTGTCGGCGCTGGAGGTGTTCGCGGCCAACGGGGTCAGGGTCCTGATCGACAGCCGCGACGGTCACACCCCGACGCCGGCGGTCTCCCACGCGATCCTCACCTACAACCGGGGGCGTACGGCGGGGCCGGCCGACGGCGTGGTGGTGACCCCCTCGCACAACCCGCCCAGCGACGGCGGCTTCAAGTACAACCCGCCGAACGGCGGCCCGGCCGACACCGACGCCACCTCCTGGATCCAGGACCGCGCCAACGCGCTGATCGCGGGCGGGCTGAAGGAGGTCAGGCGAATCCCCTACGCCAGGGCCCTGACCGCCGACACGACCGGCCGCCACGACTTCCTCGGCGAATACGTCGACGACCTGCCTTCGGTGCTGGACATCGAGGCGATCAGGAACGCCGGGGTGCGCGTCGGCGCCGACCCGCTGGGCGGGGCGAGCGTGGCCTACTGGGGCGAGATCGCCGATCGGCACCGGCTGGACCTCACGGTGGTGAACCCGCTGACCGACCCGACGTGGCGGTTCATGACGCTGGACTGGGACGGCAAGATCCGGATGGACTGCTCGTCCCCGTACGCGATGGCCTCCCTCATCGCCAACCGTGACGCGTTCGACGTCTCCACGGGCAACGACGCCGACGCCGACCGCCATGGCATCGTCACTCCCGACGGGGGCCTGATGAATCCCAACCACTACCTCGCCGTGGCGATCTCCTACCTTTACTCCCACCGGCCCGACTGGCCCGCGGACGCCGGGGTCGGCAAGACGATGGTGAGCAGCAGCATGATCGACCGGGTGGCGGCCGATCTGGGCAGGCGGCTGATGGAGGTGCCCGTCGGATTCAAGTGGTTCGTACCCGGGCTGCTCGACGGCTCGCTGGGCTTCGGCGGCGAGGAGAGCGCGGGGGCGTCGTTCCTGCGCCGCGACGGCTCCGTGTGGACCACCGACAAGGACGGCATCATCCTGGCGCTGCTGGCATCGGAGATCATCGCGACCACCGGCCGTTCGCCCAGCGAGCACTACGCCGGCCTGACCTCCAGGTTCGGCGATCCGGCCTACGCCCGGGTCGACGCTCCGGCCGGCCGGGAGGAGAAGGCCGTACTCTCCAAGCTCTCGGCCGAGCAGGTCACCGCCACGACGCTCGCCGGTGAGCCGATCACGGAGGTGCTCACCTCGGCCCCCGGCAACGGAGCCCCCCTCGGCGGGGTCAAGGTCAGCACGGCCGACGCCTGGTTCGCCGCCCGGCCTTCCGGCACCGAGGACGTGTACAAGATCTATGCCGAGTCCTTCAAGGGGCCCGAGCACCTCGCCGAGGTGCAGGATGCGGCCAGGAAGCTGGTGTCGGAGTCGCTCGGGCGAAGCGGGGGATGACGGGGCCGCGCCGGGTCAGCCCAGATGCCACCAGCGGATGGCGGCCCAGAGGCCGGCACCGGCGCCGAGCAGGATGGCCAGGACATACACGGCGGCGATCGTCGTGTCGGAGAGGTAACCGCTGCCCCCGACAAGTACCGCCATGACCAACATGCCCAGCAGGCCCACGCCGGTACCGGCGGCGAGGCCGACCCCGGACGCCTTCAGGGTGCGCGCGAGGTCGCTGGACCGCCTGCGGGCCGGCACCAGGGCGGACACCAGCCGATCGACGACGAGCACGGGATCGTCGTCGATCCGGCCGGCGACGAACTCCACGGGCACACGTCCGGGCTTCGGCTCGCTCAGGCAGATCCACTGACGGTCGTCGAGGAAGACGGCCACATCGTCCGTCCCGGGAAGGCTCACCCGGAGGAACGGCGTGCCCTCGGGGAACTCCTCGCGCTCGTGGCGGACGATCGGAGCGTTCGCGTCGAGCACCGCCCGCAGCTCCCGCAGCGCCCGCTCCTCCGCCGGGTCATCCACGACGACCTCCCTGCCTCCCGTTCTCGTACGGCGCGGCGCCACGGCCGGAACGTCTTCCGTACGGCCCGGTCCGGCGCCGCGACCGGGACGTCAGCCCGTGGTCAGGACCGGGCCGGTCCATCTCAGCTCGTCGAGATTGACCACGATCGCCTCCTGCGTGCTGCGCGCGATCACCACGATCGCCTCCAGTTCGGGGTCGGGGTTCTCCTCCCGGTGCGGGACGTAGGGCGGCACGAAGACGTAGTCACCCGGCTTGGTGTCGATGCGCACCTCGGCGGGCTCGTCGGCGTCGATGTCGAAGAAGACGAACGACGGGGTGCCGCTGACGACGTAGATGGCGGTCTCGGACTCCCCGTGATGGTGGTTGGCGGATACGGTGGCCGGCGCGACATGGCTCTGGCCCATCCACAGGCGCCTGGATCCGACGGTGGCACCGCTGATCGCGGCACGCCGGCGCATTCCCGGGCTCTGCGCCGTCTCCGAGGTCAGCCCGCCGGGTGCGATGTGGTGCAGCCGGCGGTGGAAAGGATCCTCGGGAAGGATGATCGTCATCAGCGGCTCCTGGTGCCGTCGGGAGGACGGGGTTCTCCCCGGTCCTCGCGGAGAGCGGGCGACGGCCCGCCGGTCTGGCCGGCGGGCGTGACGCTCACACGGAAGACCTCGCGAGCGCCTCCGAGCACAGTTCCTCCAGCGCCCTGCCCAGCCGGTCGCGGAACGCCGGGTCGACGAGCCTGCCGGTGGAGTCGAAATGGCTCACGGTCGGCGACACGGTCAGGTCGACGCCGTACACGATCGCGCCGGCGGCGGCCAGGGCCCGGCCGAGCTCGGCCTGTGTCCACAATGCCTCATGGGCGCGCAGGCAGCCGGTCACCACGACGACCGGTTTGCCTACCAGGATCGCGCCGCCACGCCCGGACGACACCCAGTCGAGCGCGTGACCGAGCTGGGACGGCAGGGCGCTGTGCGCCGGCGCCGCGACCAGCAGGCCGTCCGCCGTGGCGAGCGTGTGACACAGCTCGTCCACCCCGGGCGGAAGCGGGCCGTCCGCCAGCGGCGGCATCTGATCCAGCCCGTCCCAGATCTCGAAGTCCACCGATGGGGGCAGCTCCCGCCCCGAGGCCTCCAGCAGCCTGTGGATGTATGCCCGCGAGCGAATGCTGCCCGCGATTCCGATGATCTTCATCTCCGACCTCATCCCTGTCGCGGTGACGCGACACCACGAGCGAGGGGCGCCCCATGGACTTCGGTCACGCGAACGCGGCCGGCGATACGAGAACCCCACACTGTTCCGGAAAAACCGCTGAACGGCGTTACGTGATCCATCGCGGAAGGTTCGCCTACGGCGGAGCCGCAGCCGCCCAGCCGCTCACGGGACCCATGACACCGGGCATGTCCTGCTCGTCACCGCCGCGTCACCGCCGCCGGACTTCACGCTCCGTCACGCCCTGGACCTGCCCTCAAAAAGGGTCATCGAACGGGATCCGACAGTAGTGATCGAGCATAAAACGGCTATTTCTTCACCAAGCACAGCGTGTGCGCCGGACAGGCCTCGGATCGCCGTGGCGAGCGTCCGGGTGGGCGTGACCCGGGAGTCCCGCCAGGCGCCCGTCCCGTACGGCCTCGCGCGCAGGCGCCTTCCGGGCCGGGGCGGCGCCCCCGCGGCGGTGCCGACCTCGACGTGCGGACGGTCCGGAAGTGGACCAATCTTCCGGCATGACACTGGATCTTATGATTGGCCCGGTGGGTGCATAGGCTCGCCGTCATCTCCCACCAGGAAGGACCACGACGTGCTCGTGTTCGCGCACCTCAGCGACACCCATATCGACGGCACCCCGCGCAGCGCCGATCGCATGAGAGCGGTCATGGACTATCTCAACGGCCTGCCGTACGACCTTGAGGCGGTGCTGGTCACCGGGGACATCGCCGACCACGGCCTGGTCTCCGAATACGAGGAGGCGCGCAAGCTCCTGGGCTCGCGGCATCCGGTGCTCACCTGCCCCGGCAACCACGACGTCCGTGCGGCGTTCCGCCAGGTCCTGCTCGACGAGCCCGCCACGCAGGACCCGATCAACCGGGCGTACCACACCCCCGGGGCGGTCTTCGCCCTCTGCGACTCGTCGATCCCCGGGCAGGACGACGGCCACCTCGCCGAGGAGACCGTCACCTGGCTTGAGGCCCTCCTCGGCGAAACGGCGGATGACGTGCCGGTGTTCATCGCCTTCCACCACCCGCCCGTCGCCCTGCACAGCCCGTTCCTGGACGCCATCCGGCTGAACGGCGAGCAGCGGCTCGCCGAGCTCGTCACCCGGCACCCGAATGTCGCGGCGGTCCTGTGCGGGCACGCCCACACCCCGGCGGCGACCACGTTCGCGGGGCGGCCCCTGCTCGTGGCGCCTGGCGTCGCCTCCACCCTCAGGCTTCCCTGGGAACACGGCCCGAGCGACGACTACGTCGACTACCGGCTTCCTCCCGCCCTGGCCTTTCACGTCCTCGACGACGGGCGGCTGACGACCCACTACCGGGTGGTCACCTGACCGCTTCGGCCGAGGCGCGGCCCGGCGCTCCACGAAAAGGCCCGGGGGCCTTCTCTGCGCAGAAAATCTTCATAAGAATATAGACCTCAGGAGATTATCTGCATGTGGGGTGCGCGTGACGACACTGGTCATCGGCGTCGACGGAGGCGGGACGAGCACCCGCTGCGTGGTGGCGACGGAGTCCGGGCAGGTGGCCGGGCGGGGATACGGGCAGGGAGCCAACACGCTCTCGGCCGCCGACCCCGGCGGAAGCCTGCGCGCGGCACTGCGGACCGCGCTGGGGGACCTCGACCCGGGGCTGGTGGCCGGCGGCGTGTTCGGGCTGGCGGGCGCCGGATCGGCACGCGAACAGGCTGAGGCCCTCGTCACGGAGGTATGGCGCACAGCAGGTCTGCCGGGGCGGCCCGCTGTGGTGCCCGACATGCTCGCGGCCTTCGCCGGGGCCACCGAGGAGCCCGCAGGGACGGTCCTGATCGCGGGCACCGGCGCGGTGGCCGCCCGGGTCGAAGGCAGGCAGGTCACCGGCCGGGCCGACGGATACGGCTGGCTGCTCGGCGACGAGGGATCGGGGACGTGGATCGGACGGCGTGCCGTACAGGCCGTGCTGGCCTCGCTCGACGGCCGGGCCGGGCCCACCGCGCTGCGCGGGGGAATCCTCGATGACACCTCGCCCCAGCGGATCGTGAGCATGGTCCACGAGGGGGTCGCCGAGGCCGGGCCCGCCTGGCTGGCGCGGCTGGCGCCGTCGGTGGAATCGGCGGCGAGAGCGGGCGACGCGGCTGCCCTCGCGATCCTTCAGGAGGCCGCGCGGTCACTCGTCGGCACCGCCCGGTCGCTGGGCCCCGATTCCGGGCCGCTGGTGCTGGCGGGCTCCTTGCTCACCGAGCCCACCCTGCTCGCCGCGAAGGTCCGCGCCGAGCTGGACGGTGCCGGAGCCGTCGCCCACGGCACCGTGATCACCGCCCGCGACAGCGCCGCCGGCGCCGCCGCCCTCGCGTTGCACGGCATCAGCCCGCGGCCCCTCGCCGCCCACCGGCGGCTGATCGCCCAGGAACCCTGACCCCCGTCCCCGTCCGTGCGGGCCCCGCCCCGGCATGCCGCGCGAGAGGACCTGCCGGTGGAGGTGGCGGCCAGGGCGCTCACGCGCCGCCGACCGGTCAGGGCGGCCTGTAGCCCGGCAGGATTTCGACGCGCACCTCGTCGTCATCGGTGATCACGATGACACGCCCGCCGCCCTTCGCCCAATCGTCCCGGGAGACGACGGGAAGAAGGTAATAGCGGCCCCCGCGGATCATCAGGAGCCGTAACCCGTCATACCGGTACCTGTATCTGCCGTGCCGCAGGTCCACCCGGTTCACGCTGTCGTCTTTCAGAGCCAGCTGGTCGACGCTATATATGGAGACCGAGGGACTCCAGGGCAGCTTGGCGATCATCCGATTCGCGCTCGATATCCCCGTGGCATTCGCATGCAGCGAGGCCGCCCACAACAAGCACACGCTCGCTGTCACCAGGGCCATGGTGAAGGCGATCCTGCCCGCGGGCGTCCCTCGAATCGACCAGGTCAAAACGAGCGGCCCCAACCCGAGCAGGGCCAGAACGGCATACGTCTTCTCGTGGGATCGGCCGGGAATCCGGTCAGCCAGCCAGATCAGCAGGACGAGCCCTCCGACCGTGAGAAGAACCCCCGAGACCCGGGCCACGCGATCGGCGTTCCTCCTGAGACCTGATCGTTCCACCATTCTCGTCTCGAAGTCCCTGGCCTTTCGCGGCAGGAGCGACCGCAGCGCCGACCGCCTCGCCAGTGCCGCGAGAAGGAGGATGACGAGCACGGCGACGGTGACCAGATTCGGCGTGAAAAGGGTGAGCCCCCGCAGCGCGTATTCCAGGAACCCGAATTCCAGGTCGAGGGCCCGCAGATAGAAATGGCCGAGATATGCGTCGGTATACGCCCAGCCCATGTAGACGAGGGTGGCGGCGGCCAGGGAGGCGGCCCCCGTCAGAAAACCGATGACCGCTCTCAGCTCCCGGTGCGGGGAATCTTGCGGGGCCCGCTTCGGCGCGGCGCCCGCGTCCTCGGCGGGAGAGGACCCGCCGCCTGCCCCTGCTCCGGTCACGGCTGTTCCGAGTCCTGATCCGTGGGAGATGCGGACGCCGGGGACGAGCCGGAGGGAGAAGGCTCGGTGGGAGTGGGAGGGGGTTCGACGTCCGGCTCTGGCGACGGCGATTCCATCACCGACGGACGAGGCTCGGGAACGTCGTCGCCCCCGCCGTGCGTGCGCGACGTGCTCGGTCGCCCTTCCGTGGGGGAAGGGGAGGATGTCACGATCGTGACGGTCACCGTGGGCGAATCGGACCTGCCACCGCACGCGGCCGGTGCGGCCACGCCTGCGATCGCGAAGAGGAATCCGAAGCCCGCGCGCCGGAGCCGAGGTGCCCGCCGGTGTGAGGGTGCCGCCTGTGAATTCAACCGACCCAGCTCCCCTTCGCCTACGGGCCAGGGGGGCTCGCTCTCAAGGCAGCACCTTTCCCGGGAGATTCACCTCGAAACCTGGGCGGCCGTTCGCCGAACGGCGGCGCCCCGGCGCGCTGCGGTTCCCGTGAGGACGGGTTCGCGGCGCGCAGGGGCGGCGCCTCTCAGGAGATCACCACTGCACGCGGCGGCCGTGGCTCGGCGGGCTCTGCCTGTTGGCCCGGTCGACGGCCGTCACGTAGTAGTAGGCGCCCCTGGCTCCCGCCGGGTCGACCCAGCGCACGTGCCGGTCGGCGGGGATGACGGCGACCAGGTTGCGGGCGTCGGTGAAGTTCTCGGGCCTGGCGGGCCGGTCGAACCGGAAGATCGCGTACTGGAACGGGACGTCCTTGTCCGTGGCGAGGATGCGCAGCTCGGCGCCGCCGTCCACCCGGCGCGCCCACACCAGCACCGGGCGGCGCGGGGCCCGGCCCTCCGCGAGCCTGGGCAGCAGCGGGGCGAGCGCGGGGCGCGTGTAGTGGTCGGCCACGACGGTGGTGATCGAGCCGAGCCGGTCCTCGCGCACGTCACCCGAGTTGTACCAGATGTCGCCGCCGACCTCCGGGTGGTTCCGGTTGAGGGTCAGGTGCTTGGTGAGCTCCTCCGGCTGGGACCACTGGACGGGCTGCCCGGCCGCCCCCGCCTTGTAGGCCGCCTGGCCGATCCAGAGCTGCGTGCCGGTGCCCGCCGCGACGTCGGACCACCAGGGAACCAGCTTGGCGTAGTCGGCGTTCGACTGACCGATGTACCAGTAGAGCTGCGGCGCGATGTAGTCCAGCCAGCCCTTTTTGACCCAGCCCCGGGTGTCGGCGTGCAGGTTGTCGTAGGACTGGCTGCCGCTCGTCTCCGAGCCCAGGGGGTCTGTCGCCTTGTTCCGCCAGATGCCGGACGGGCTGATGCCCCAGGCGATCTCCGGTTTGGCCTGCCGTACTCGCTGCCGCATCTCCTGCACGAGCAGGTCCACGTTGTTGCGCCGCCAGGCCGCGAGGTCGGGGAAGCCCTGGCCGTATTTGGCGAAGGCCGCGCTGTCGTCGAAGGCGGCGGTGTTGACCGGGTAGAAGTAGTCGTCGAAGTGCAGGCCGTCGATGTCGTACTTGGTGACCGCGTCCATCATCGCGTCCTGCACGAACGCGCGGACCTCGGGCATGCCCGGGTTGTAGTAGAGCTTGCCGCCGTAGGGGACGATCCAGTCGGGGTGTTTCCTGCCCGGGTGGTCGGGGTGGAGCTTGGCGGGGTCGGCCTGCATCGACACCCGATAGGGGTTGAACCACGCGTGGAAGGCCAGGCCCCGCCTGTGCGTTTCCCTGACCAGGAACTCCAGCGGATCGTATCCGGGGTCCTGACCCTGGGTACCGGTCAGATACTGCGACCAGGGCTCGAACGGCGAGGGCCAGAAGGCGTCGGCGGTCGGCCGGATCTGCACGAACACCGAGTTCAGCTTGCGGGCCTGCGCCAGGTCCAGCCAGGCGAGATATTCGGCCTTCTGCTGGTCGGCGGTCAGCCCGGCCTTCGACGGCCAGTTGATGTTGACGACCGAGGCGATCCACATGCCGCGCATCTGGCGCAGCGGCGGCACATATTCGGCCGGGGAGGTGGAGACTGAGGCGAAGGCAGGCAGGGGTACGGCGGTCGCCGCCGTCGCGAGGGCGAGGCCGCGCAGGACGGTGCGCCGGGTGGGTGAGCTCATGCAGACTCCAAGGGGGGTGCTCGGTTCCTGGCCTCCTGCGGTGTGAGGCCGCGGGCCAGGCGCCGTTGGACGAACACGAAGCTGATCACGAGGGTCTCGACGGCGAGAATGACAGAAATTTACTTTCCAGGCAACGAGGATGAAAGAAAGTGTCATTGATGTGTAACCTGCCCGGAGACGTCTCCTGAGAAGGTGCCCCATGCCTCATAGCAGTCCCGACCTGGCCCGGCTGGCCATGACCGTGCTTCAGCCCGGCTTCGACGGCACCGCGCCGCCCGACTGGCTGCGCCGGGCGCTCGGCGAGGGCCTAGGCGGGGCCGTGCTGTTCGCCCGCAACCTCGCCGACCCGGAGCAGACCGCCGAACTCGTCACCGGGCTGCGGCGGGAGAACCCGGCCGTGGTGGTGGCGGTGGACGAGGAAGGCGGGGCGGTCACCCGCCTGGAGGCGAGGACCGGCAGTTCCTGGCCGGGCAACCGGGCGCTCGGCGTGGCCGACGACGTCGAGCTCACCGAGCGGGTCGCCCGCCAGATCGGCCGCCTCCTGTCCGCGGCCGACATCACCCTGAACTACGCCCCCGTGGTGGACGTCAACGCCAACCCGGCCAACCCGGTGATCGGCATCCGCTCCTTCGGCCCCGACCCCGGGCTCGTCTCCCGGCATGCCGCGGCCTGGATCACGGGGCTGCAGAGCGCCGGAGTGGCGGCCTGCGCCAAGCACTTCCCGGGCCACGGCGACACCGTCACCGACTCCCACCACGCGCTGCCGACCGTGCACGCCGACCTCGAACTCCTCAGGGAACGTGACCTGCCGCCGTTCCGCGCGGCGGTCGAGGCCGGGGTTCAGGCCGTGATGTGCGGTCACCTGCTGGTGCCCGCCCTCGACCCGGACAACCCCTCCTCTCTGAGCAGGCGGATCCTGACCGGCCTGCTCAGAGAGGAGCTGGGTTTCGGCGGCCTGCTGGTCACCGACGCGATCGAGATGGGCGCCGTCGCCGCCCTGCACCCTCCCGGCGAGATCGCGGCCCGCGCGCTGGCGGCGGGGGCGGACGCGATCTGCGTCGGCGTTTCCTCCCCCGGCGGGGAGAGCGTCCACGCGCTGCGCGAGGCGATCGTGGAGGCCGTACACGACGGGAGGCTGCCCGAGGACCGCCTGGCCGAGGCCGCGGCACGGGTGCTCGCCCTGGCGGGCTGGCACGCCGGAAACGCCGCGCGGGCGCACGACGTCCTCCCGGAGGGCCCGCGGGAGGCGACGCGGGCGCGAAGGGAGGAAGAGGGCGAGGAGCTGGGCCTGCGAGCCGCCCGCGCGGCCATGCGCGTGGTCGTCGCGAAGGACGGCTCCGCCGCCCCGTCCGCCCTGTCCGCTCCGCCCGCCCCGTCCGCCCTGTCCGCTCCGCCCGCCCCGCCCATCCTGTCCCGGCCGCCCTTGGTCGTCGACATCGCCCCGCGGTTGAATCCGGCGGTCGATCCCGCCACCCCCACCGGCCTCATCGGCGCCATGATCGAACTGCTGCCCGATACCACGGGACACACCGTCACCGCCGAGACGGCGAAGCTCCCCGACCTCGGCGACCGCGAACGGCCGCTCGTGCTGGTGGTGCACGACGCCTTGCGCCACGCCTGGGTCCGGGACCTGCTGGCACAGGCCGTACGGCTGCGCCCCGACGCGATCGTGGTCGAGACCGGGCTGCCCGGCGAGCCCGCCGGTGCCGTATATATCGCCACACACGGGATTTCGCGAGCTTCGGCCCAAGCTGTTGCCCTATGGCTGACCGGTGGCCAATAAGCTTGATCTCGACAGAAGAGGTTTCGCATGAACGACCACGACGACCCCACCCCGGGGAATCTGGTGGCAACGGTAAGGGCGCTCCTGCCCTCCCTCACCCCCGCGGCCCAGGCCATCGCCCGCCTCATCCTCAACGATCCGGGCATGGTGGCCCGCAGCACCATCACCGAGCTGAGCGGGGTCTCGGGGACGAGCGAGGCCACGATCGTGCGCACCGCCAGGGCCCTCGGCTTCGCGGGCTACTCGCAGCTGCGCTTCGCCCTGGCCGCCGCGGTGGCCAGGGAGGAGCCCGAACGGCTCGTCCCCGGCGACCTGGGGCCGGACGACCCGCTCACCGACGTGATCGCGAAAGTGACCAGGGCCGAGTCCGAGGCGCTGGCCGACACTGCGGCGCAGCTCAACCCCGACCGGCTGAGCATCGTGGTCGAGGCCATGGCCGACGCCCGCCGGGTGGACGTCTACGGGGTCGGTGCCTCCGGCCTGGTGGCGGTCGACATGGCGCAGAAGCTGATGCGAATCGGCCTGTCCGGGCACGCCTTCACCGACGCCCACCTCGCGCTGACCAGTGCCGCGCTGGCCCGTCAGGACGACGTCGCGGTGGGGGTGAGCTGCACCGGCGAGACCCCCGACGTGCTCGCGCCCATGCGCCTGGCGGGCAAGGCCGGCGCGACCACGGTGGCGATCACCAACAACCCGCGCTCCTCGCTGGCGGAGCTCGCCGACCACGTCCTGGTCTCGGCGGGCCGGGAGACCGCGTTCCGTCCCGGCGCGCTGGCCAGCCGGATCAGCCAGCTCCTGATCGTGGACTGCATCTTCGTCGGCATCGCACAGCGCACGTTCGAAACCTCGGACGCGGCGTTGCGGGCCACCCGGGACGCGCTCGACGGATACATGACGGACACGCGCCGCCGCAACCGTTAGCGCGGCGGGCGGGGCAGGCGGGGCGGGCGGCTCGGCCTCACCGCTCCGGTCCCGCCCCGGAGGCGGGAACCCGTGGCCGCGCGCTCGTCACGGCAGGTGCAGCCTCGGCGGCGCACGCGCTCGTCACGACAGGCGCAGAGCCTCGGCGGCGACGGCGTGCCGCAGATCGCGAATGCCCGCGCGGCCTCGGAGCGGGTGGACGTTGTTGGTCAGCAGAACGACCGTCAGGGCTCGTTCGGGGGCGACGACGAGCGAGGTGCCGGTGAACCCGGAGTGGCCGTAGGCGCCGCCCAGCGGGCCGACGATGGCGGGGTCGCCGATGCGCACCCCGAGCCCCTGCCCGAAACCGGCGCCCTTGACGCCGTGGTCGCGGGTCATCTCGGTGACGGTTCCGGGGTGCAGGATCGGGCCTCCGCCGGTGCGCAAAGCCTCGGCGAAGCGCAGCACGTCGCCCGCGGTGGAGAAGATTCCAGCGTGCCCGGCGATCCCGCCCAGGTCGTATGCGGTCTCGTCGTGCACCTCGCCGCGCACGCATCCCGGGCCGGGGCGTTCGGCTTTGTCCTCCGTGGCTGCGATCCGGGGACGCAGTGACGGCGCGGGCCGGTAGCCGGTGTCGCGCAGGCCCAGCGGACCGGTGATCCGGCCGCGGAGCAGCTCGTCCAGGGAGTCTCCCCCGGCGATCTCCGCCACCCGGCCCGCGATGACCATGCCCACGTCGGAGTAGAGGTAGCGCTCCCCGAGCGGGTTCAGCGGCGGCGTGGACAGGACGTGCTCCAGATGGGCGGCACGGGTCTCGGGCCCGCTTCCGAGAGCCTGGTGGCCGGGCCGTCGGCTGGACGGCAGGCCTGCCGTGTGGGTGAGCAGGTGCCTCAGGGTGACCCCGCCGGGCCCGCCGGGCAACCAGGTCGTGACGGGTTCGTCCAGATCGAGGAGGCCCTCCTCGGCCAGGGACAGGATGACGGCCGTCGTGAAGAGCTTGGTGACCGACGCGAGGTCGAAGATCGAGTCTTCGCCGACGGCCGGGCGGTCGGCCAGAAGCGCCTCCGAGGCCCCCGAGTATCGTTCCAGCTCTCCCGCCGTCGCGGCGGCCACCATGGTTCCGTCCACGGCGACCACGGCGACCGCCGCGGAGCACACCCCCGGCACGGCAGCCGCCAGGACATCGCCGAGCGGGTCAGGCACCTCGCACGTCCTCCACCTCCCGCTCGGCCGCCAGCGCCGCCTCCAGCCGGTGATCGTGGGCCTCCAGCAGGGTCCGGGCGTCGTCGGCGTCGAGGTCGTGCTCGATCATCAGCACCGCGACCTTCACGTTCCACCCGGCCGCCTCCAGCGCGGGGCGGGCGACGGGCAGGCCCGCGCCGGTGATGTCACTGACCATCCGCGTGGCCCGGTCGGCGAGCTTGGAGTTCGCCGCCGACACTTCGATCATGCTGTTTCCGTAGGTACGGCCCAGCCTCACCATCGAGATCGTGGAGATCATGTTGAGGACCAGCTTCTGCGCGGTCCCGGCCTTGAGCCTGGTCGAGCCGGCCACCACCTCGGGGCCGACGACCACCTCGATCGGGTGCAGCGCCGCTCCGGAGAGCGGGGTTCCGGCGTTGCACGACAGCCCCACGGTCAGGGCTCCGCGACGGCTCGCCTCCGCGAGCGCGCCGAGCACGAACGGCGCCCGGCCGCTGGCGGAGACACCCACCACCGAGTCGAGTTCGCCCACTTTCCGGTCGCCGATCGCGGCGGCTCCCGCGGCGGCGTCGTCCTCGGCGCCCTCGACCGAGCGGGTCAGCGCGGGCGTGCCGCCCGCGATGATGCCCTGCACCAGCTCCGGGTCGGTGCCGAAGGTCGGCGGGCACTCGGAGGCGTCCAGCACGGCCAGCCGGCCCGAGGTTCCCGCCCCCACGTAGATGAGGCGCCCGCCTCTCTTCATCCGGTCGACGATGGCGTCGATCGCCGCGGAGACCGCCGGGACCGCCGTGGACACCGCCGCGGGGACCATGGCGTCGGCCGCGTTCATCAGCCGGGCCACCTGCTCGGTGGAGAGCCGGTCGATCTCTCCGTAGCGGGGATCGCTCTGCTCGGTTGACAGGTCGGAAAATGGATCAATCATGGCACCTCATGTTGCTAATTTTCATTAAAGTCTTCTCTTATGCAAATTGTCTTCCAAGAATGGAGTCATGTCACTTGTGCGCACCGGACTCCAGCGACTTGTGTCCGATCCCGGCCTCCTTCCCCATAGCCGGATCGGCCTCGTCACCAATCCCACGGGCGTCCTGCCCGACCTGACGCCGGGCGCGGTCACCCTGCGGTCGGCGGGCGTGCCGCTGACCGCGCTGTTCAGTCCCGAGCAGGGAATACGCGGCGCGGCTCAGGCCGGCCACGGCGAGCCGGCCGGACCCGATCCGGTGACCGGCCTGCCGGTCTTCGACACCTACGGCAAGGACGGCCCCGCCCTGGACGAGCTGGTGGCGTCCTCCGAGATCGACGCCCTCGTCTTCGACATCGCCGACATCGGCACGCGGTTCTACACCTATGTCTGGACGATGTACGACCTCATGGCGTCGGCCGCCCGGCTCGGGCTGCGCTTCGCCGTACTGGACCGGCCCAACCCCCTCGGAGGGACCGTCGCGGAGGGGCCCGCACTCGACCCCGCCTACGCCAGCTTCGTGGGCCGGGCCGCCGTCCCGATACGGCACGGCCTCACCGCCGGCGAGCTGGCCGTGCACGTCAACCGGCTTCTCGGCGCCGACCTTCAGGTGATCGCGGCCGAGGGCTGGCGACGGGACACACCGTGGGCGGCCACGGGCCTGCCGTGGGTGATGCCCTCGGCGAACATGCCGACCCTGGAGACCGCCCTGGTCTATCCGGGCACCGGCCTGTTCGAGGGCACCAACCTGTCGGAGGGCCGTGGCACCACCCGGCCCTTCGAGCTGGTCGGCGCCCCCTACCTCGACGGCAGGTTCGCCGCCGAGCTGAACGGCCTGGGCCTGCCCGGCGTGCGGTTCCGCGACATGTGGTTCGCGCCGACCTTCCACAAACACGCGGGCGTGACCGTGCGGGGCGTGCAGCTCCACGTGCACGACCCGGAAGCGTTCCGGCCGGTGCTGACGGGGGTGTCGATGCTGGGCCTGGCGCGCTCGCTCCACCCGGAGGAGTTCGCCTGGCACGACGGCCAGGACGGCGGGCCGTACTTCGCGGACCTGCTGTGGGGCTCCGACACGCTGCGCCGCGTCATCGACGCGGGAGGCGACCCGCGCGCCCTGTGCCCGCCGCCGGAACACCCGGAGGTCTGGACGGACGGCGGACCGCTGCTCTACCACTGACATCGGAAAACACCCAGCCGTCACCGCAGGCCGCGGCGGTAGAGCCAGAAGACCCGCTCGGCTGTCGCGCCGACCGCCCGGGAGTAGAACCCCAGTGGCCCCACCCAGGCGATCTGCGCGCTGACCTGGCCGGCCGCCCGCTGCTCGGCCAGGCAGCGGCGCAGCAGCACGCGGCCGACGCCCAGGCCCCGCGCGGCCGGCGCGGTGCCCATGGGCCCGAACCAGCTGGGTCTGGTGCCCCACGCGGCGAAGCCGAGGATCTCCCCGCCCCGGTGGGCGTAGTGACAGCCGCTCGCCTGCTCCGCCTCCCAGGCCCAGTTGTCGTTCCAGTGCTCCCGGACGAAGGCGGTCACGGCGGCGCGATCCCCGGGCCCGGCCGCGCGCACGGTGACCCCCGCCTCCGCCAGCCGTACGAGATCGGCGTCGGTGGACAGGTCGGCCGTGAGGTCGACGGTCATGTTCCACGCGACCCTGTACCGCTCGTACTCGAGGCTCTCGGCCAGGCAGGCCGCCGGGGTGTAGCGCACGTCGATGCCCGGCCAGGCGTAACAGGGCGGGTTGCCGGCGAACCGGACCTCGGTCGCCCCCTCGGCCCGCAGCCACTCCTCGGCCGCGGCGACCAGCGCACGGCCACGCCCCCGGCCCTGCACCTCGGGGCGTACGGCGAGCAGGTCGATGTGCCCGACCCCTGCCTCGCGCGCCGACATCGAGGTGAACACCACGCCGTCGAGATCGCCGTCGGCCAGGGCGGCCCACCGGCGCTCCGGCGGCGGCGAGGAGAGCCGGGCCACCAGGTGCGCCCCCTCCCCGGCGTCGAGGGTGAGCGCGGCTCCGGCGAGCTCGCCGAGCGCCGTCATGTCGGCCGCCGCGGCCTTCTCCACGGGGCTCACCCTCGGCCCACCGGCATGGCGACGACGCTGCGGCGTTCGGGGTGGAAGCAGGCGTGCTCCTGGGGCGTGCCCTCGCCGTGGCCGAGCACCGGACGCTCGGACTCGCAGCGGCCGGTGCGGAACGGGCAGCGCCGGGCGAACAGGCAGCCCGCGTCGTGATGGCTCTCGTTCAGCGCCTCGGTCGGCGTCACCGGCTGCTCACCCGGCCGCTCCAGGCCGTGCAGCACCGGAATGGCCGACAGCAGCGACTGCGTGTAGGGGTGGACGGGGTCGGAGATGACCGTCTCCACGCGGCCCCGTTCGACGACCTGCCCCCGGTAGATGACGTAGAGCTCGCCGTCGTCACCGATGTAGCGCGCGGTCGCGACGTCGTGGGTGATGAACAGCACGCTCACGCCGAGCCGCTCGCGCAGATCCTTCAGCAGCGCCAGGATGCCCAGCCGCAGCGACACGTCGATCATCGAGGTGGCCTCGTCGGCGACGAGCATCTCGGGATCCATCGTGAGCGCCCGGGCGATGACCACTCGCTGGCGCATGCCGCCGGACAGCTGGTGGGGATAGCGCGGCAGCACGTAGCCCGGGTCGAGCCCGACCAGCGCCAGCAGCTCTCCGGCCCGCTCGTCGACCCACGACTGCGGGCGGCCGGTCTGCTTCGCCCGCAGGGCCAGGGGCGCGTTCAGCGTCTGGTGCACCGTGCGGGTCGGGTTGAGCGCCGAGTACGGGTCCTGGTGGATGAGCTGGATCCGGCGGAAGTACTGCTGCCGCTGCCGTGGCCGCAGCGACGACATGGGAGTCCCGTCGATGGTGATCTCGCCGGAGTCATGGCTCTCCAGCCCGGCGAGGATCCGTCCCAGCGTCGTCTTGCCGCAGCCGGACTCGCCGATGAACGAGACCGCTCCGCCCTTCTCGATGGCGAAGTCGACACCGCGCAGCGCCATCACCTCTCGGCCGCCGAGCACACTGCCCCGCTGCCTGAAGGTCTTGGTGATGCCTTTCCCCGTGATCACGCCCGCTCCCTCCGCACTCCTTCTACCCCGGTGGCGCCCCGCGCCCCCACGGCCTGCCGCACGCGGTGTTCCTGTCCCGCCTGCCCGTACCGGCCCGTACCAGCCACGTGGCACGCCACGATCGACGCCCCGTCGGAGACGACGGGCGGTTTCTCCGTCTCGCAGACGTCCATGCGCGAGACACAGCGCTCCCTGAACACACAGCCCCGTTCCGGGATCGTGCCCAGCGTCGGCGGGCGGCCGGGCAGCGCCCTGGCCTCGTCGATGTCGCCCACCAGACGCGGGATCGCCTGGAGCAGGCCCTGGGTGTAGGGGTGGCGGGGGGCGCTCAGCACGTCCCTGGTCGGGCCCTGCTCGACCAGGCTCCCGCCGTACATGACGGCCAGCCGGTCGGCCACCTCGGCCACCACGCCGAGGTCGTGGGTGATGACCATCGTGGTGAGCCCGCGTTCCTCGTGGACCTCGCGGATGATCCGCAGGATGTTCGCCTGAGTGATCATGTCGAGCGCGGTCGTGGGCTCGTCCAGCACCACGAGATGGGCGTTGAGCACCAGCGCGAGCATGATGCCGACCCGCTGGCGCATCCCGCCGGACAGCTCGTGCTGGTGGGAGTCGAGAACGCGCGCGCCGTCCATGCCCATCCGGCCGAGCAGGTCCTTGGCGTCCCTGACGAGCGCGCGCAGGTCCTCCACGTCGTGCGAACGGCCCAGATCGAGCAGCTGCTTTCCGACCGTCTTGAGGGGGTTGAGGGAGTTCTGCGCGGCCTGGAAGACGTATCCGATGTGCCGCCCCCTCGCCTTGCGCAGGTCCTCTCCCCTCAGCTTCACGACGTCACCGAGACCGTCGATCTCCACGCTGCCCGCGCTGATCCTGCCGGGCGGCTGGACGGCGTTGAGCAGCGACAGCGCGAGGGTGGACTTGCCGGAGCCCGACTCGCCGACCACCCCGGTGATCGACCCGGGCACGAGCTCCAGGTCGATCCCGGAGATCGCGGGAAGCTCGCCCGCCGGCGTCCGGTAGACGACGGACAGGCCGTTGACACGCACTCCCGGCGCCTTCTTCACAGAGGTCACCGGCGCCGGCTTTTCAGAGGTCAAGTACACCGGTCACTCCTCACGCAAGCGGGGATTGAAGATCTCGTCCATGGCGTCGACGATGAGCACGATGCCCAGGGTCAGCAGCAGGATCGCCAGCAGCGGCGCCATCATGTACGGCAGCGCGGCGGTCGACGACATCGCGCCGCCCCCGAACACCGCGAGGTTGAGCATCACGCCCCAGTTGTTGGCCTCGAACGGCAGCACCCCGAGGAAGAACAGGCCCACCTGGGCGTAGACCGCGCCGGTGACGGCGATGAGCATGTTCATCGCGATGAAGGGGGCCATGCTGGGCAGCAGTTCCCTGCCGATGATGTGCGTCGTGGGCAGCCCCAGCCCCCTGGCCGCCTCGATGAAGCCGCGCTCGCGCAGGGACAGGGTCTGCGAGCGCACGGCCCGCGCCACACCGCCCCAGCCGAGCATCCCGAGCACCAGTCCCATCTCGATCGGGCTGTTGAACTTCCACACGGTCGACAGCACCAGCAGCAGCGGCAGGCCCGGGATGGTCAGCTTCATGTCGGTGAGCCGCATGAGCACGTTGTCCCAGCGCCCGCGCCTGAACCCGGCGAACAGCCCGATCGCGGTGCCCAGCACGACCGTGATGACCGCGGTCACCAGGGCCGTCATCAGCACGTACCGCGATCCGGTGATCACCAGCGCGAGCACGTCGGTGCCCTCGAAGTCGGTGCCGAAGGGGTGTCCCCAGCTCGGCGGGGCGTAGAGGGCGTCCCTTTCGCGCGGCAGCCGCTCGGGGTAGAGCATCGGCCCGAGGGTGCCCATGAGCGCGAACCCGGCGATGATGGCCACGCCCAGCATCCGGCTGGGCTTGCGCCTGAGCACCCGCCAGACCCCGCGCCAGAAGTTGCGCCGCAGTGCCGCGCGGGACCCGCCCGCGGTGATGACCGACTCGGTCATCCCGCCACCTCCTCTCCGCTCCGCACGCGCGGGTCGATCACGGTGTAGAGCATGTCGGCCACGATGTTGGCGACGACGATCGCCGCGGTGATCAGCAGGAAGGCCCCGCCCATCAGCGCGTAGTCACGGTTGGTGACGCTGTCGATGAGCAGCAGTCCCAGCCCGGGATAGGTGAAGATCCGCTCGATGAAGATCGCGCCGCCGAAGAGCAGCCCCATCGAGAGCGCGAGGATGGTGAACAGCGGCAGGATGGCGTTGCGGGCCACGTAGCGGAAGATGACACCGCGTTTGATGCCGCGCAGTTCGGCGGCGAGGATGAAGTCGTCGCCGAGGACGGTGACCACGCTCGACTTCATCGCCAGGGTCCAGCCTCCGTAGCTGGCCAGCGCGTAGGTCACGATCGGGAGCGTGGCGTGCTCGATCAGCGAGCCGATGTACTGGGCGTTGAAGCCCGGGTCGAACATGATGTCCGCCGTGCCGCTCGACGGGAGGATCGGCCACAGGGTCGCGAAGATCGCGCCGAGCAGCAGCGCGAGAACGTACTGCGGCACACCGTGCAGGAGCGAGCCCGAGACGGCCAGGACGTCGCCCAGCCTGCCCGACCGCTTGATCGCCGCGTATACGCCCATCGTGATGCCGACCAGGAAGCTCAGCAGGGTGCCGACCAGGACCGGCAGGATGGTCCACTTGGCCGCCGAGGCGAGCACCTCGACGACCGAGGCGCCCGGCGTGCTCACCGACTGGCCCAGGTCGAAGCGGAGCAGGCCCGACATGTAGTCGACGTACTGCTCCCACAGGGTGCCCTTCGGCATGAAGCCGTACATCACGGCCGTGGCGCTCTCGGCCTGCTCCGGCGACATGCCCTGCTCGATCAGCTTCTCGTAGCGGGCGAGCATGGGGTCGCCGGGAATGTTTCTGATGATCACGAAGCTGATCGTGGTGACCACCAGGACCATGACGAACCCGCGGGCCAGGTGGCCCGAGAGTCGGCGTGCGATTAGCGTCATAAGCTACTTCTTCTTGATCATGCCCAGCTGGAGCCAGACACCCGACGTGAGCCGCAGCAGGTCGCTGTCGGTCCCGGGAAAACCGGTGAAGCGCGTGGTGTTGACGAACTGGGTGTTGACGTAGTCCCACAACTGGATCACCGGGAGGTCCTGATTCGCGGCCTTGGCGAGGATCGCGATGATCTTTTTCTGCTCGGCCTCCGGGGCCGAGTTGAGTTTGACCGCCAGCTCCCCGGGGTTGACCTTGCCGACGCCTTCGACGTCGAGGGTCTCGGGGCCGCCCATCCAGTTGCCCTCCTTGCCGGGGGCCACGTGCCTGAGCCTGCCGCCGAAGAGCTGCCAGCCGTTCGACGCGCCGTACAGACGCTGGAAGATGTTGTACGGCGCGGGCCCGAGCGCGACCAGCCAGAACCCGATGTCGTATTTGCCGGCCGCCAGCTCTTCGAGGTAGAGCGGATAGTCGGCGGTGGTGACCACCTCGGCCTCCACCCCGGCGTCGTTGAGCTGGCTGGTGACGGCCTTCGCCCCGGCCAGCCAGTCGGAGAACGGCGCGGGCACGGCGATGGTGACCTTCCAGGGCCTGCCGTCCGGCATGACCCACCTGGCACCGTTCTTCTTCATGCCGGCGGCCCTGAGCTCCTCCCCCGCCTTGGCGAGGTCGACCTTGTACGGCTCCAGCGCGGCGAACCCGTCGCCCAGCCACGCCTTGCCGGCCCTCTGGTGCATGCCCGAGGTCGTCACCGAGGCGGCGCCGCCCTCCGGCGAGGCGATCTTGGTCACCTGCTCGCGGTCGATCATGTAGGCCAGCGCCCGGCGGACGTGCACGTTGTCGTAGGGCTTCTTCGACCGGTTGAACGCCAGCGCCTCGCCGACCGGCGAGTAGCCCTTGACGATGCCGCTGCCGGAGGTCTCGCCGATGCGCTTCATCACGCCGGCCGGAGCCGCGATGAACGGCGCGTTGTCCAGCTTCCCGGCGATCAGGTAGTTCCAGACCTGCTCGTTGCCGGTGTAGTTGAGGATCTTCACATAGGAGGGGGCGATCTTGGCGGTGTTGTAGAAGTTCTTGTTCTTGACCAGCAGCGCCTCACCCGGGTTCACCCGCTTGAGCACGAACGGCCCGGCCGAGACGTCCTTCGGCGGGGCGAAGGACGTGACCTTCTCGGCCAGCGCGGTGATCTCGGCCCGCGCGGCCTCGGCCCGGGGGCCTTCGCCCCGCGCGAGCTTGACCTTCTCCCAGAAGTCGGCGGGAAGCACGCCGGCCCAGACGTGAGCGGGGACGACGACGGTCTCCATGATGCTCCGGACGAAGGTGGCGCTCGGGTTCTCCGCCGACTGCGTGACCTTGATCGTCTTGTCGTCGACGACCTGGATGTCGGAGGCCGCGCCCGCCGCGCCCGGGTTGAGGGCGTAGGCGGTGCCGCCCTGGGTGTAGGCCAGGCCGATCGAGAACTTCACGTCCTCGGCGGTGACGGGCCTGCCGTCGGACCACTTGTTGTCCCGCTGGAGCCTGATGGTGATCGACGACTGGTCGGGGGCGATCTCCCAGCTCTCCGCGATGCCCGGGTAGAACTGGTTGGGATCGGTCAGGTGGTTCTTGGTCCACCCGAGCGACATGGAGTTGTATCCCCGGAAGGCGTTGCCCTTGGGGTTGAACGGGTTGATCGGCGCGTTCGCGTCGATCCCCGGTTTGAGGGCGTCGATCGTGGTGTAAAGATCACCACTCTCGGCGGACTTGCCTCCGGCACCGCCACACGCCGTGACGGCGGCGAGACCGAGTGACGCCGCTACAGCCGCTAGTCGCTTCATGAACCGCTCCGTGAGAGGTCTTTCCTGGTCCGGGAGCTGGGGTTGTCCGGACCTTACGTTCACCGGCGGAGCTATGTCAATTATCTCCAATTTTCTTTAACATTGTGGAGCTTTCCTTCATTGCCTGCTCAGGGGGCCTTCACGCCGTCCCGGCATGATCCGTTCGCCCCGGCCGGAAAGATCGCGGTGGCCCGCCGCCGACGGTCTGAGAGCATGCACGGCATGCGCGATCTGTTCGGCCGGCTCGCCCGGCACCGTGACGCCGGGCTGTGGCTGCTGGTGAGCACACCGCCGGTCCTGGGGGCCGTCCTCCTGCACGGCAGGGCCGCGCTGGTGTCGGCGGCGGGGGTCCCGCTGCTGGGGGTCGCGGTGGCGTCGCGCCGGCGGTGGCCGCTGGCGGCGCTGGCCATTCCGGTGGCGCTCGGCCTGGCCCTGAACGTGGAGATGCTCGCCCCGCCGTACTGGACGGCACTGGCGGTTCTCGGCTACCTGGCCGGAGACCGGATGACGACGGCCCGTCCGGCGCTGTGGTTCTTCGCGGCCGTCGCGGTCACCGGGCTGCCGTTGTGCGTCCTCCTCTCACCCGATCACCTGTGGGGCTGGCCCACGCTGCTGCTGATGCTGCTCCTGTTCGCGGGGCTGCCGATGCTGCTGGGCCGATACCGTCGCCAGTACGCCGCGCTGGCCCGTGCCGGGTGGCGGCTGGCCGACCGCATGGAGCGCGAGCAGAAAACCGCCGCCGACCGCGCCCGCATCCGCGAGCGGGCCCGCATCGCGGGCGACATGCACGACTCGCTCGGCCACGACCTGACGCTGCTGGCCGTACGGGCCGGCGCCCTGCAGCTCGATCCCACACTGGATCCCCGGCATCAGGCGGCCGTCGCCGAGCTGCGGGAAGCCGCCGCGGGCGCGACCGAACGGCTGCGGGAAATCATCGGCGTACTGCGGGTGGACGACGAGCAGGCACCCGGGAGCCCACCCGGCGAGGGCCCCGAGGCGCTGATCGAGCGCGCGCGAGCCTCCGGAGTCGCGGTCACCGCGGAACGCCTGGACGACCTGGAGGGCCTGCCCCCCATGGTCGGCCTCGCCGTACACCGCCTCGTGCAGGAAGCCCTGACGAACTCCGCCAAGCACGCGCCCGGCGCGGCGGTGCGCGTCAGGCTCGTACGCGACGCCGGGACGCTGCGCCTCAGCGTGGTCAACGCCCCCGCCGCGGCGGCGCCGCTGGCGGGTGTCGCCTCGGGCGGCGCCGGGCTCGTGGGGCTGGACGAGCGGGTACGGCTGGCGGGCGGCGTGCTGCGCGCGGGCCCCACCCCCGACGGCGGGTTCGAGGTCGCGGCCGAACTGCCGGCCGCCACGGGCGCGGCACCGCTCCCCGCCGCCCCTTACCCCACCACCTCGGCCAGGGAGCTGGCGCACGCCCAGCGGCAGATGCGCCGCCGCCTGGCGCAGACCGTCCTGGCCCCGCTGGCGGTGCTGGCCGGGATCCTCCTCCTCATGATCCCCGTCAACCTGCTCAGCTCCTCATTCTCGGTCCTGCACAAGAACACGTACGAACGGCTGCTGGTGGGCGACACGCGCGGCGACGTGGAGGCGCGGCTCCCCCTGTTCACCCGGGACGGCCCGCCCGACGACGCCCCGCCCGCCCCCAGGGGCGAGACCTGCGTTTACTACAGCACCGAGTTCCTTTCGGCCGGCGCCTACCGGCTGTGCTTCGCCGGCGGGCGGCTCACCTCCAAGGAGGTGGTGGGGTGAGCATCGCGTGAACCGTGACCGCCACGCAGCGGTCTTGACATGTGTCCCTCGACCGTTTTCCCTGGTCGCACGGATCCGAACGGAGGACCGTGTCCCCGGGGGAAGGAGACGGCCACCTGATCAATATGATTCCCGCATCGCCCCTGTCCCCGCGACGGGACAGACCATACCGAGCACGCACGGGAGACCCGAGATGCCCGCGGCCAGCGGAAACCAGGACGGAGCGCCCCCGGTGGCGAACGGGTTCAAGCGCGTCATGGTCGACGGCCATGCCGCCACCGCCGCGGATCTGCGCCACCTCGCCATCTCGAACTACGGCCACTTCACCGCGATGCAGGTCCGGGACGGACGAGTACGCGGCCTCGACCTGCACCTGGCCCGGCTCGACACCGCCAACCGGGAGCTGTTCGACCGGGCGCTCGACCACGGCCTCGTCCTGGAGATGATCCGCGCCGCCCTGGGCGAGGACCTGAAGGACGCTTCCGTGCGGGTCTACGTCGTGCGGACCGAGGAGGTGCACGTCGTGGTCACGACCGGCGCCCCGGCGCCCACCCCCACCACCCCTCAGAGCCTCATGCCGGTCTCCTACCAGCGTTTCCTCCCGCACATCAAGCATCTGGGCGGCTTCCCCCAGGCCTATCTGCGGCAGCGGGCCGGGCAGGGCGGCTTCGACGAGGCGCTGCTCACCACACCCGACGGCACGATCTCCGAGGGCGCCATCACCAACATCGGCTGTTTCGACGGCACCTCCGTCGTCTGGCCGGACGCGCCGCTGCTGTACGGCACCGCCATGCGGCTGGTCGAGCTCGGCCTGGCCCGCAGGGGCATCCCCGTCGAGCGGCGCCCGATCCGGGTGGCCGATCTGCCCGGCTACACGGCGGTCTTCCTCACCAACTCCCACGGCGTCGCGGCGGTCTCACGGGTCGGCGACACCCCGCTGAAGATCGACGAGGACTTCTTCGCCACGCTCCTCGACTGCTACGAGGCGACCCCCTGGGATCCGATCTGATCCGCCGGGCGCGTCCCCTCCCTCCGCCGCGCCGAACCGTTTCCGCGGGTTCCCGATCCCGCTGACATCTCAAGCGATCTTGGGCGTGGCGCGCACACCGAGGTGAATGTACGGCGAGCCGTCGGCCAGCTCGTAGAAGACGGCCGAGATCCACCGGGGCTCCCCTTCCGGGCGGCCGACGAAGGTGGTGTCGTCCACCGGGAGGAGGTCGAACTCCATGGGCGGATCCAGCCCGGCGAGGGCTCCGGTGGCTTCGCCGTACAGGTGGAGCACGCCGTCGCGGACCGTCAGCGTCATCCGGCTGCCGACCCGCTCGTAGACTCCGGCGTACCGCTCGACGTCCGCCTCGACAGGCGTCTCGGGCGGCCCCAGCACGGACGGTACGGCCAGGCCGAGCAGGCCGTCGAAGAGCTCGGTGGCCAGGGCGTGCTGGAAGGCCGCGGCGTGGCCGCCGTTGGCCAGCACGCACACCACGGTCTCGCTGTCGGGTACGACCCACAGCATGGCGGCCTGGCCGATGGTGTTGCCGCCGTGGGAGATGACCCGGCGGCCCTCCCACTCGTCGAGGATCCAGCCGATCCCCCACTGCTTGCCGAGAGTGTGCGGGTTGGGGATGTCGACCTGCGGCTCCCACATCGCCCGGGGGTCGGCGAGCAGTCCGGTTCCCAGGTGGGCGCGGGCGAAGGCGACGACGTCGGCGGGGCGGGCGCAGATCAGTCCCGCCGGGCCGCAGGAACGCGCCAGGCCCCAGACAGGGGCGGGCCGCCCGCGCATGTGCCCCATGGCCCCCCTGAAGCGCAGGACGTCCTCGGGCAGCGTCCATGTGCGGGTCAGGCCGAGCGGATCGACGATCTGCTCGCGCAGCGCGGCGTCCCACACCTTGCCGGTGAGCCGCTCGACGACGCGCCCCGCCACGATGAAGCCGGAATTGCAGTACGACTGGGTGGCGCCGAGGGGGTGGTTCTGCCCGAGGTCGGCGCAGGCCTTGACGTACTTCTCGACGCAGTCGTCGCCGCGGCCCGTGTCGAGGAACAGGTCCCCGTCGATGCCGGAGGTGTGCGAGAGCAGGTGCCTGATCGTGACGGCCCTGGTCACCTCCGGGTCGGCGACCCTGAATTCCGGCAGGACCTCGATGACCGGGGTGTCGAGCGTGAGCGTGCCCCGCTCGGCGAGAAGCATGATCTGGGTGGCGGTCCACACCTTGGTGATCGAGCCGATCTGGAAGAGCGAGTCGGTGGTCACCTCCACCCCGGTGTCCATGTTGAGCACCCCGGCCGCGAACTCGTGAACCTCCCCCTCGTGGAGGAAGGCCAGGTTCGCACCGGGCACCTCGTACTCGGCGATCAGCTCGGCGAGACGGGCGTGCCACCGACCGGGATCCGCTGCTCCAGACACTCGGCGATCCTCTCGTGGTAGTCCACGGAACGGGACGGACGATCATCAAGGATAAAGAAGCGGAGGCCGCCCGGACAGTGGGCCGGGCGGTCGCGCGTCCGGCAGGGGTGGAGGCAGCCGGGGCGCCCGCCTGGTGGGCGCCCCGGCTACTGGGCCCACGGCGGCACGAACGGCTCGCCTCCCGGCATCGTCGCGCGGCCGCCCACCGGCAGGACCGCGACCATTTCCAGCGGCTCGTCGTAGGGGTTGGCGATGCCGAACGGCGTGCCCGGCGGCACGATCAGCGCGTCGCCGGACACCAGCGGATGCTCGACGCCGTCGAGGGTGGCGATCGCCCCGCCCGACAACAGGACGAACACCTCCTCGCGGTCGACCGAGTGCTCGGCGGCCGGCGTGCCGGGGGCCACCGTGAAACGCCAGGCGCAGGTCTCCTTGGCTCCCCTGCTGGGAGCAGCGAGCCCGATGGCGGTGACGTGCGGCAGAGTGAAGACGGGGGCGGTCGCCCCGGAGATGACGGGCATGAGGGGTCCTTTACTGAGCGGTCGGGGGGGTGAACGGTTCGCCTCCGGCCATGCGCGCGAGCGCGCCGACCGGCAGCACCGCGACCATTTCCAGCGGCTCGTCATAGGGGTTGGCGAGGCTGAAGGACGTGTGCGCGGGCACGACGATCGCGTCGCCCGCCACCACGGGCTGCTCCACACCGTCGAAGCTGGCCGTTGCCCGGCCGGAGAGCACGATGATGACCTCCTCGCGGTCGAAGGAGTGCTCGGCGGGCAGGGTGCCGGGGGCCACGTGGGTCCGCCAGACGCACGTCTCCGTGGCTCCCCTGCTGGGCGCGGCGAGACCGGTGAAGCGGGTGTTTCCTACGGTGAAGGTGGGAGCGGTGGCTCCCTGGATCACTGGCACGGTGTATGCTCCAGAGCAGATCTACAACCAAGGTTTACAACCAAGGTTGTATATCTTCGCCCGGACTCTCGTCAACTGGAGGAGAGATGGAGGAGCTCGACTTCGGCGTCCTGCTCGGACTGGCCTACAACCAGCTGGTCGACGAGCTGCACACGCACCTGGACAAGGCGGGTTTCAACCGGCTCCAGCTCCGGCCGGCCTTCGGCTACGCGTTCAGGGCGCTGGCCCGTGAAAGCCTGACCACGAGCCAGCTCGCGGCCCGTCTGGGCATCACCCCGCAGGGTGCCGCCAAGACGGTCGACGAGATGGTGGCCGCGGGCTTCGTGGAGCGGGTTCCCGACCCGGCGGACGGGCGGATGAGACGGCTGCGGCTCACCGACCACTGCCGATCTCTCATGGCGGTCGCGCGGGAGTTCCACGCGGAGGTCGAGCGCCGGCTGGCCGCCGAGTTCGGGACCGAGCACATTGCCGTGGTGCGCCAGGTGCTCAACGCGATCGTCGACAGGAACGAGTCTCCCGACAGCCTGGCCCGCGCGCTCAGGGGCCTGTGAGCCGCCTCCCGGCCAAGGCGGCCACAGCGGGGAGGGCCCCGGCCGTGAGGGTCAGCCCTTCAGCGCGCCGGGAAGTCTTTCCAGCAGTCCTTTGAGGTCGTTGGCATGCTCCTCCTCCTGGGCGAGAAGGTCTTCGAAGATGCGCCTGGTGGTCACGTCGCCGTCACCGAGCCATTGGACGATCTCGGTGTAGGAGGCGATCGCGACCCGCTCGGCGACCAGATCCTCCTTGATCATCTCTATCAGGTCGAGGCTGTCGTCGTACTCCGCGTGCGCACGAGCGGTCAGCGTGTCCGGGTTGAAATCAGGCTCTCCCCCGAGTTGCACGATGCGCTGGGCGAGCCGGTCGGCGTGCACCTGTTCCTCGGCGGCGTGCTCCAGGAACTCCGCTGCCACCGGCTCGGCGTAGATCCCGGTGGCGGTGTAGTAGTGGCGCTTTTGACGCGCTCCCCGGCGTGAACGCCAGGGATTCAGCCTGTGCCATGTGGTGTCACCCGGCACTTCTGTGGCTTCCTGTTTCATCGACCGCGCCCCCGCGCCCGCCCCGAGGAGCGGGCGCAGGGGTCTTACCGGTCTCCGCAGGCGTTTTCCGTCTCCGCTTCCCGCCCATCTCAGGCACAGGTTTCCGTCCAGCGGCGACGATCCGGCGCCCCTCGGCCCGGATGTTGATCTCGGCGTTGACATCCCGGTCATGGGTGACCCCACACGGGCAGGTCCACTCCCGTACGGCCGGCGGCATCCGTTCGGCCAGCGCCCCGCAGGCCGAACAGAGCCTGGAGGAGGGGAAGAACCTGCCGATCTTCACGAACGTCCGGCCGTACAGCTTCGCCTTGTACTCCACCATGCCGATGAACGACGCCCAGCCCGCATCGTGCACGCTCTTGGCCAGCTGGGTGCGGGCCAGCCCCTTGACCGCCAGATCCTCCACATAGATCGCTTGGTTTTCGCGGATCAGCATCGTGGACAACCGGTGGTGGAACTCGCGGCGCGCGTCGGTGACCCTGGCATGCCGGCGGGCGACCTTCACCCGGGCCTTGGCCCGGTTCTTGCTGCCTTTCTCCTTACGGGAGAGGGCTTTTTGTGCCCGCTTGAGTTTCTTCTCGGCTCGGCGCAGGAACCGCGGACTGTCGATCTTCCGTCCGCCCGCCAGCACCGCGAAATGCGTCAGGCCCAGGTCGATCCCGGTCTCGGCCTCGGTCGCGGGCAAGGGGGTTTGGGCTGCCTCGACCACAAACGAGGCGAAATACCTCCCGGCGGCATCCTTGACCACGGTGACGGAAGAGGGCTGGGACGGCAGGCTCCGTGACCAGCGCACCGCCACATCGCCGATCTTCGGCAGCCGCAACCTGCCGGCCGCGGTGATGGCGAAACGAGCGTTGCGGGTGAAGCGGATCGCCTGCCGGTTGTCCTTGCGGGACCGCAAACGCGGCGGCCCCAGCGTGGGCCCCTTGCGGGTCTGGGCCAGACCGGCGAAGAAGTTCCGAAACGCCGCGCAGGCGTCGGCCAGCGCCTGCTGCAACACCACCGCCGACACCTCGCCCAGCCAGGAGCGTTCCGGTGTCCGCTTCGCCTGGGTGATCACCAGGCGGGACAGCTCCGCGTCGGTGATGAACGGCAGGCCCTGCTCATGGGCGTGGTTGCGCAGTGCGACCGCGTCGTTGAACACCACCCGGGCACACCCGAATGCCCGCGCGAGCGCGATGCGCTGGCCCGGGGTCGGGTCGATCCGGAAGGAGTATCGCAACCGCACACGGTCATCCTACGGTTGGGTTATGGCCGAGTGCAGCGATATCAGGACCGGTAGACATTGCGTTTTCGTGTTGCATGCGTATTTGGTTTTTGTCACGAAGTTCCGCCGCCGCGTGTTCACCGGCGAGCACCTCATCCGACTGCAAGAGATCATGAGATCCGTGTGCGCCGCCTTCGAGACCGAGCTGCGCGGGTTCAACGGCGAAGACGACCACGTCCGCCCGCTGGTCGACTTCCCACCCAAGGCGGCTTTGTCCAAGCTGGTCAACAGTCTCAAGGGCGTGTCCTCGCGCCGGATGCGTCGGGAATTGCCCGAGCTGGCCCGCCACTCCTACCGGGCGAACAAGCGGTGGTCGGGCTCTTACTTCGCCGGATCGGTGGGCGGCGCTTCGATCGGCGTCCTGCGCCAGTACATCGAGCAGCAAAACCGGTCCGTCTGAGCTGGGTGGACGCCGGTCCGCCTGGCGGCGAAACGGCTGTTCTTGCCCCGCTATGCGGGCTGGTCGGCTTCGCCCCCGGTCTGAAGGCCGGAGCACTACCGACGATTCCGGTAGCGCAGCACACAGACCAGCTCGGTGACCAGCGCCTCGTTGCACACCTGGATCACCCGGGGGAGATCGGCACCGTAGGCGGACGTGATCGGCCCCTTGCCGATCTCCTGCCGCGCCCGGGCGCGGATCTCCTTGATATCACTGAGAAATTCGGCCATGTCCCTCCCCCTACCCCGAAAAACTGATCCACTCAGCCTTCGGCCTGCGGGCGGGAATCCTCTGACCGGCGGATGGGAATCCTCGCGGGCCCAGGCGGGGAAGACGGCCTGTCCTCAGCCGTTGATGGAGGACCACACGACCTGCGGGGTCAGCGGGGTGGCGATGATCCGGCCGGCGATCTCGGGCAGGGCCGCGGCCACCGCGTTGCCGATGGCCGCGGGCGGGCCGATCGTGCCCGCCTCCCCCACTCCCTTCATCCCGCCCGGCGTGATGGGGGAAGGGGTCTCCATCAAGACGATCTCGATCTCGGGAACCTCCCGCACCGTCGGCAGGAGATACTCCGCGAGCGGCTGCCCGTCCGCGGTGTAGACGATCTCCTCCGTCAGCGCCATGCCGATCCCCTGGACCACCCCGCCTCTCAGCTGGCCTTCGACGATGGCGGGGTTGACCAGCACCCCGGAGTCGCCCACCACCCAGTAGCCCTCGACCTCGACGGCCCCGGTCTCCTCGTCGACGGCCACGGCCGCCGCGTGGGCGCCGTAGGCGTAGGTGTACGCGCTGGGATCGTGGGTGACCCGCTCCTCCAGGCCCGGTGACATCCCCTCGGGCAGGTCCCAGCCCCGCCAGGCCGAGGCGGCGATCTCCTGCAGGGTCCTGCACGCGGCAGGATCCCCCTTCACCCGTACGGCGTCGCCCACGATCTCCAGGTCGTCCGGGGCCGCCTCCAGCTGATGGGCGGCGATGGCGACGATCCTGTCACGGAGCAGCGCCGCGGCCCGGTTCAGGGCTCCGCCGCCGACCACGAGGGAGCGGCTGGCTATGGAGCCGATCGAGGAGTAGGGCGTGGCGGAGGTGTCCCCGAGCACCACGTGAACCCGTTCCAGCGGAACACCCACTCCGTCGGCGGCGAGCTGGGCGAGCGTGGTCTCGATGCCCTGCCCCATCCCGACCACCCCGGCGTGCACGACGACCGAGGCGTCGAGGTCCATCCGCACGACCGCGGTCTCGAACCCGCCGGCCATCTGGCCGGCGGCCTTCATCTGCATGGACGGCCCCAGGCCGGTGGCCTCCACGTGACAGGAGAAACCCACCCCGCGCCTGCGGCCGTCGCGCGACGGCATGGGGCGTACGAGTTTGCGCAGCGTGCGCAGGGCGTGCGGATAGTCGCCCGAATCGTAGGCCTGCCAGGTGCGCGTGGTGTGGGGGAGCTCACCAGGGCCGATCATGTTGCGCAGCCGTACCTCGACGGGGTCCTCGCCGAGGAGCCGCGCGGCCTCGTCGATCAGCCGTTCCCTCGTCCAGGTCACCTCGGGCTGGCCGAATCCCCGGTAGGAGCCGATGGGCGTGGTCGTCGTGACGGCGGCGCGCACCCGCGCGCCCGCCCTTTCGAAGCGGTACGGCCCGGGCAGCATGATGGCCGACACGGCGATCGGGGAGGTGCCGACGTTCGACGGATGGGCGCCCAGGTCGCCGAGGATGTCGCAGTGCAGCGCGACGAAGCGGCCGTCCGCGTCGAGCGCCAGGCGGCCCCGGTGAACGGCGTCACGCGCGGGCAGGGTGGCGACGAGGTGGTCGCTGCGTGACTCGATCCAGCGCACCGGCAGGCCGGAGCGGATCGCCGCCAGGCAGACCAGCGCCTCGTCCGGATAGAGATGTTCCTTGGCGCCGAACCCTCCCCCGACGTCGCATCCGATGACGCGCACCCGGTGATGGGACAGTCCGAGCGCTTCGGCGGCGTGGTCACGCACATGGTGGGGGGCCTGGGTCGCGGCCCAGACCGTCAGCGTCCCCTCGGCGTAGGCCGCCACGATCCCGCGCGGCTCGACGGGGCTCGGCGCCGCCCTGCCGAGCCGGAAGGTCATCTCCACGACGTGGTCGGCCCTCGCGATGGCCTCGTCGCAGTCGGTGTCTCCGATCTCGAAGTCGGTGACCAGGTTGGTGCCCCAGTCCGGGTAAAGGAGCGCGGCGCCGCTTTCGAGCGCCGCCTCCACACCGATCACCGCGGGCAGCTCGTCGAACTCGAGGTCGATCAGCTCGGCCGCGTCCTGAGCGGCCTCCGGGGTCCGCGCCACGACGACGGCGAGAGGCTGGCCGGCGTAACGGATCGTCTCCTCCAGCGCCGGATAGGAGGTCGCGCGCTGCCCCGGCGCGACGGACACGCACGGCAGCCGGACCGTGGCCGCGTCGTCGGCGGTGATGACGTCCAACACCCCGTCGGCGGCGCGGGCGGCCTCGACCGCGCGTCGCGCCACCCGCCCGTGCGCGACAGGGCTGCGGACGATCGCCGCGTGCACCATGCCGGGCAAGCGGACGTCGCCGACGAACTTCCCGCTCCCGGTCAGCAGCCGGGAGTCCTCGCGGCGAGGGGTTCGGGTGCCGACATACGGGTGACCATCGCTCATGGCCCGATTGTGATCGCCGTCATGGCTTCCGCCAAGGTCGCCATGCCACCGGATGCCGTTCGATCATGAGTCACGCCATCACGCGAGATCCTCGATCCGTCCTTGTCCAATTCCCCAGAGCTAGATCATTGTGGTGTCTACACTGGCGCCCGACGGGAAATGATGCGTTTTGCGCGCATTCGATGCTCGGGGGGGCAACGTTCATGACCACGGTCTGGTTCGGCATCCTGGGGCCGCTGGAAGTGAGGGTGAACGGCCGTCCGATCACGCTGTACGGACCGCGGCAGGAAAACATCCTGGCGGCTCTGCTCCTCGACGCCGACCGCGTCGTCACGGTCGACCAGCTCATCGACGTCGTCTGGGAGGAGCCCCCGGCCTCGGCACGGCGGCAGGTCCAGGACCTGGTGACCCGGCTGCGGCGGACGTTGGTGTCCGCGGGCGCCGCAACCGATCTCATCACCACCCAGCGGGCGGGCTATCTGCTGCGCCCGGACGACGGCGGCCTCGATGCCCGTGTCTTCACCGACCTGGCCGCGACGGCACGAGAGATCGCCCGTGCGGACACCGCCGCGGCCGTCGCCGGGTTTCGCGAGGCGTTGTCGCTGTGGCGGGGCGGGGCACTGGCCGGCATCCGCGGCCGGGCTTTCGAGACCGTGGCCGAGGCCTGGCAGGAGCGGCGGCTGGCCGTCGTGGAGGAATGCCTGGCGCTGGAGCTTTCCCTGGGCCGCCACCGCCAGATCACCGTTGAGGCGCTGGCGCTGGTAGAGCAGCATCCCTTCCGCGAGCCCCTGGTGGGGATCCTGATGCGCGCGCTGTGCGATGCGGGCAGGCTGGCCGACGCGCTGGACGCCTACCGGGCCCTGCGGAAGCGCCTGGCCGACGAGCTCGGGCTCGACCCCGGCGCCGACCTGCAGCGCCTGCACGACACTCTTCTGCGCTCGGAGTACGAGCTGGGCGAGTCGCCTTCGCCGTACCCGCCTGACGGTTCCGTCTCGGACCCGACCGTATCGGCGCCGGCGTCCGGGCAGGCGACGGCTCGGGTCGTGCCCGCCCCGGAGGTGGGGACGGTATCGACGTCTGGGCAGGTGGCGGCGTTGCTGCCGTTGGACGTGTACGGCTTCACCGGCCGGGCCGGTGAGCTGGAGCGGCTGGACGGCCTGCTGACCGCGGCCGGACGGCAACCCACCGCGGTGATGGTCGCGGTGCTGTCCGGCACCGCCGGGGTGGGCAAGAGCGCGCTGGCGGTGCACTGGGCCCACCGGGTCCGCGACCGCTTCCCCGACGGGCAGCTGTATGTCAACCTGCGCGGCTTCGACCCCGGCGGAACGGCGATGACCCCCACCGAGGCGGTACGCGCCTTCCTGGACGCGCTCGGCGTGCCCGCCACGCAGATCCCCGCCACCCCGCAGGCCCAGGCCGGCCTGTATCGCAGCCTGCTGGCCGGCCGGCGCATCCTGATCGTGGCCGACAACGCCCGGGACGCCGCGCAGGTGCGCCCGCTGCTGCCCGGCGCGCCGGGCTGCCTGGTGGTGGTCACCAGCCGCGACCAGCTGACCGGGCTGGTCGCGGTCGAGGGCGCCCAGGCGCTGGCGCTGGACCTGCTGCCGGCCGCCGAGGCCCGCGAGCTGCTGGCCCGCCGCCTGGGCAGCGCCCGGGTGGCCGTCGAGCCGGAGGCGACCGGTCAGATCATCGCCCGGTGCGCGCGGCTGCCTTTGGCGCTGGCGGTGGTGGCCGCCCGCGCCGCCGCCCATCCGCATTTTCCGCTGGCCGCGCTGGCCGCCGAGCTGGGCGCGGCGCACGGCGGCCTGGACGCCCTGGACGGCGGTGATCCCAGCACCCAGGTCCGGGCGGTGTTCTCCTGGTCCTATCGCACCCTCAGCACCGGCGCGGCCCGGTTGTTCCGGCATCTGGGCCTGCATCCGGGCCCGGATGTCGGCGCGGGCGCGGCCGCCAGCCTGGCCGGTATCTCGCTCGCGCGGGTGCGGCCGCTGCTGGCCGAGCTGGCCCGCGCCCACCTGATCACCGAACACGCGCCGGGCCGCTATGCCTTCCACGACCTGCTGCGCGCCTACGCCGCGGAGCTGGCCCACGCCCAGGACCTCGTCCCCGACCGCCACGCCGCGCTGCACCGGCTGCTGGATCACTACCTGCACACCGCGCACGCCGCCGCATCGCTGCTCAACCCGAACTGGGATCCGGTCGCCGGTCCCGCCGCGCCCGCGGTGGTGTGCGAGGAACTGTCCGAGCGCGGGCAGGCGATGGCCTGGTTCGCCGCCGAGCACACGGTCCTGCTCGCCGTGGTCGCGCAGGCCGCCGCGACCGGGTTCGACACCCACGCCTGGCAGCTGGCCTGGTCCCTGGCGGACTTCCTGGACCTGCGGGGGTACTGGCACGACCAGGCCGCAACGCAGGCCACCGCCCTGGAGGCCGCCCACCGGCTGGCCGACCGACGGGCTCAGGCCCACAGCCACCGCAATCTCGCCCGCAGTCACATGCGGTTCGGCGGCCATGAGGCGGCCCACACCCACCTGCACCACGCCCTGGGCCTGTACGGCGAGCTCGGCGACCATGTCGGCCAGGCCTCCGCGCACGGCAACCTGGCCGGGGTGCTGGAGCGGCAGGGCCGGAACCGCGAGGCCCTCGACCACGCCCAGCAGGCCCTGGACCTGTTCCAGATCGCCGGGCACCGGGCCGGGCAGGCCCGCGCGCTGAACTCCGTCGGCTGGTCCCACACGCTGCTCGGCGACCACCGGCAGGCCCTGGTCTACTGCCGGCGGGCGCTGATGCTCTTCCAGGAACTCGGCGACCGCCTCGGCCAGGCCAGCATCTGGCACAGCCTGGGCTACGCCCACCACCACCTCGGCCAGCACCGGCAGGCCGTGACCTGCTACCAGCACGCCCTGGAGCTGTTCCGCCAGGCCGGCCACCGCTACGGCGAGGCCGAGACCCTCATCCACCTCGGCGACATCCACCATGTCATCCAGGAGCCGGAGGCCGCCCGCCACAGCTGGCGGCACGCGCTGGACATCCTCGACCAGCTCGGTCACTCCGACGCCGACCAGGTCCGGGCCAAACTCGACCGTAACCGGCCGGACCAGGTGCTTCCCTGACGCCCCGCGGGCGGTCGAGATCGGGCCCGCCGCTCAGGCGTCCCCGCGGCACCCGGCAGGCGACCGGCGCTTCGGCCACTCGCCCCGCCCCACCGGGCGTCACCGTCTCCTGGCGCCGTGAAAGCACCGGAGCATGCGGGCCTGCCAGGCGAACCAGGACGCATCGAGGACAGATCGAGGATCTTGATCTATAGCCTGACTGCGCCGTCAGCCTCCTCACCGGTCGCGGACGGCGTGATCTTTGCTCCCGCAGAAGAAGGCGTCGAAATGATCGATCGTGGATCAAGACTGGGGATGATTTCGTGACCGTGCTCGCCAATCCCTCCCAGATCACCCGCGTGGCCCCCGACGGGGCCCGGGTCGACATCTCCCTCCCTCCCGAGGCGGGCGAACTGCCCTGGCACGGTCACACCCGGCTCGCCGGGCCCGCCCTGGTGCGGAACTTCGACCTGGCCCCGGCCGGGCAGCGCCATGTGATCCCGAGGAAGATCTTCCCCGGGGGCCGGGTCGAGACCTTCCGCCGCTCGGGCTTCGACCTGGTGCTGTACGAGGCGGCCGACCGTTCCAACAGCTGCCTGGTCTGGGCCGGGCCGCACAACGAGGCGACCACCTGGTTCGGCGGCCCCGCACCTCGCCAGAGCGTGCTGAACCGCCTCGTGTCGAACCTGTCCTTCACCGACTCCCCTGAGGGGGCGCGGCTGGTCGCGGCCGGTCCGGCGGCGAACCTCCAGCAGTTCAGCACCATGGTCATCGGCTCCAGCGAACGCCTGTCCGTGATGATCAAGGATGCCCGGGGCGCGAGAGAGGAACTCCCCTCCTGGAAGGGCGCGACGCAGGGTGACGCGGAGATCTGGAAGGAACCGCTGAACCTCGGCCCCGAGCAGGCCAAGGCGGTGAGCGGCACTCCCTTCGAGTGGCGTTACATCATCGCCAACACCACCTCCGTCATCGAGGTCGTCTTCCACCAGCGGGCGGACTCCCCTCAGCTCAGAAGCACGGCGGAGCACGACAGGACCGCGGCCGTCCTGGCCGGCCTGAAGGCTGCGTGGAGTGCGTGAGCCTTCCCACCGCTCTCGCTCTCCTGGCCCTGCTCCTGTCGGTTTTCGCGATCCTCGCCGCGGGTGCCGTCTACGCCCGGCTGCGGATGATGGAGCAGACCGTTCTGAAGCCGGGCAATACCCGCCTTGACGACGAGCTCCGCCTCGTGCCGCAGCCGCTGTGGCCCGCCGAAGGGCAGACCGGCGCGCTCGTCCTGCTGCTGGACGCCAACTGCTCTGTCTGCCATCAGGTCTGGGAGGCAGCCGGATCGGCGTCACTGCCCACGACCCGCCTCACCGCCGTGTTCTCTCACACGGGCTCGGCTCAGAAGTTCGACGGGCCGGTGGAAAAGCTGACCGACCCCGAGCTGTGGACCGCCCTCTACGAGGGATACACCCCATGCGTCTATGCGATCGACGGAACCGGGCAGGTCACCGCCCGGCGGTTCGTCTACGGCGACACCGATCTGCCGGCCCTGTTCGCCGAGCTCTCCCCCGCCCTCTCGTCCTCCGGGAGCAATCATGCGTCTTGACCTCATCCCCTCGACCGAGGCCGCGCCCGCGGACGCGACTCCGAGCCTCGTACGCCGCCTCATCCCCAACCCTCCCGTCTCTCGGCGGACCCTGGTGAAAGGCCTGGTGGTCAGCGCGATCGCCGCCACGGTCGTGCCCTTCGAGTGGTTCCTGTCCCGGCGGGCCGCGAACGCCGGCCCCACCTCGGAGTGGACCGCGTCGAACTGCAGTGACGGCTACCCCGGCGGGTACGGCGAGGGGTACAACAACTGGTGGTCGGACGGGCGCGCGGTCTGCTTCGGCGGCTGGCGGATGGGCAGCTACCCCTGCTCGGGAGGATTCCACTTCGAGGGGTGGCGCGGCTACGACGACGAGGGCTACACCTCGAGCCGCGTCACCACCTGCAGCGGGCGTAACGCCTGGCGCTGGACCGCGTACAGCACCCTCTACCGGTGTTCCGACGCGAACACCTTCGTCCGCTGGAACGACGGCGACAGCTACACCGGCCTCACGATCGCCATGTGCCGCGTGTGATCGCGCTACGCAGGTTCGCCCTTCACCCCCTGGTCCTCGCGGTGCCGATCGTGCTGGGCGCCGCCGTTCCATGGGCGGTGAAGGGCCCCGCCGTACTCCTGTTCCTCTGGGCCGGCCTCAACGCCGGATACGCCAACTCCGGCAGCACTTGAAGCCACAACTCGGCGTTCCTGCTGAGCGCGTCGGTCTGGCGCGGTTCTGGTGCTCTGGCCTACTTCGGTGTCGGCCTGTTACTCGGCGCGGCAAGCGTCGCCCTCGTCGCCTCGGCGATCGGCGGCGTGCTCCAGTCGCTGCTGCCCCCGTTCGTCCGTCTCGGGCTGCTGGGCCTGCTGGCGGTGGTCGTGTTCCTTCGTGAGGCGGGCCTGATCACGCTGACCGTCCCGGAGAACGCGCGGCTGGTTCCCGAGCACGTGCTCGGCCGCGGGCGGGTGCTGGGGGGCATCCAGTTCGGGTTCGAGATGGGGACGGGCATGCGCACGTACTCCCCCTCGGCCCTTCCCCACCTGGTGCTCGTGTCACTGCTGCTGGCCGTGCCGTTCTCCGGCGCGATGGCCGCGGCGGTGGGGTTCGCCGCGGCGCGCTGGATCATGGCGGCGGCGAGCATCACCCACAGTGACGACGGGGAGTGGACCACGCTCTGGCACTCCAACCAGCGGCTGCTGGCCGTCGTGACAACGGTGGGAACCATCGGCTCCCTGCTGCTCGGCCTGTGGATTGCCGGATGGTGAGCGCCTCGTCGTGATCCGCGACAGCGCGTGGCGGATGTTCGGCCCTCACGCCGGCCTTGCCCGGCGTGAGGGCCTCGCCCGTCCTCAGCCGTCCTCAGCCGCGCGGTTTGATCCAGCCGAACGTCCGTTCCACCGCCCGGCGCCAGTTGTCGTACTCCTCGGCCCGGCGCTGGGGTTCCATGGCCGGCAGCCACTGGGCGGCACGGTGCCAGTTGCGGCGCAGCCCCTCCAGGTCCGGCCAGTAGCCGACGGCCAGCCCGGCGGCGTACGCGGCCCCGAGTGACACGGTCTCCGCCACCATGGGGCGCACGACCGGGACGTCCAGGAAGTCCGCGATGTTCTGCATGAGAAGGTTGTCGGCGGTCATGCCCCCGTCGACTTTGAGGGTTCGTAGTTCGAGCCCGGAGTCGGCGTTCATCGCGTCGACGACCTCGCGAGTCTGCCAGGCGGTGGCCTCCAGCACGGCGCGGGCGAGATGGCCCTTGGTGATGTAGGAGGTCAGGCCGACGATGATGCCGCGGGCCTCGCTGCGCCAGTGCGGGGCGAACAATCCCGCGAACGCGGGAACGATGTAGCACCCGCCGTTGTCCGCCACGGTCCGGGCGAGTGTCTCGATCTCCGGGGCGCTGCTGATCAGGCCGAGCCCGTCGCGGAACCACTGCACCAGGGCGCCGGTGATGGCGATCGGCCCCTCCAGGGCGTACACCGCGGGCTCCTTGCCGACCTGGTAGCCGACGGTCGTCAGCAGTCCGTGGCTGGAGCGGATCGGCTCGCCGCCGGTGTTGAGCATGAGGAAGCTGCCGGTGCCGTAGGTGCACTTGGCCTCGCCCGGCGCGAAGCAGGTCTGGCCGAACAGCGCCGCCTGCTGGTCGCCGAGGGCGGCGGCGATGCGGACGCCCGGCAGCACGCGGCTGGCCACGCCGTACGTCTCGGTCGACGGCCGGATCTGCGGCAGCATCGCGCGCGGGACGCCGAAGAACGACAGCAGCTCGTCGTCCCACTCCAGGGAGGCCAGATCCATCAGGAGCGTACGGCTGGCGTTGGTGACGTCGGTGAGGTGCAGGCCGCCCTCGGGCCCGCCGGTGAGGTTCCAGATGAGCCAGCTCTCCATCGTCCCGAACAGCACCTCGCCCCGTTCGGCGCGGTCACGCAGCCCGGGTGTGTTGTCGAGCAGCCAGCGGATGCGCGGGGCGGAGAAGTAGGTGGCGAGCGGCAGGCCACAGCGTTTCTGCACCATCGACGCCTCGGGCCGGGCGGAGAACTCGTCGACCAGCGCGTCGGTCCGCGTGTCCTGCCACACGATGGCCCGCCCGATGGGCACGCCGGTCTTCCGGTCCCACAGGAGGGTGGTCTCCCGCTGGTTGGCGATGCCGATCGCCACCACCTGTTCCAGCCCGATCCCGGCCTGGGCGAGCGCCTCCGGCGCGATGCGCTCCAGGTTCCGCCAGATCTGGACGGCGTCGTGCTCGACCCATCCGGGGCGGGGGAAGTGCTGTCGATGTTCGCGCTGTGTCACCGACACCAGACGCCCTCGCTGGTCGAAGATGATGCACCGCGTCGATGTCGTGCCCTGATCGATGGACATCACATAGCGCATGACCATGGCATTTCACCTCGGCATATGTGGAAGAAGTTTCACCAGCGGGAGGCGCCGAGGTCCCGGGACACCGCACGCGCGGCGTCGCGCACGAATGTCACCAGGGCGGCGTTCGGCTGGCCTTTGGTGTCGCAGATCCGCTCGACCGCACCGGAGATCCCGATGGCGCCGACGACCAGGCCGCCGTGACCACGGATCGGTGCGGCGATGCTCGCCTCACCGATAGTCATCTCCTCGATCTCGACGGCCCAACCAACCTCGCGAATGCTCGTGAGGCCGCGCGTCAGCGCTTTCGGGGTGACGATCGTCCGGCGGGTGAACGCCTCCAGGGGACCGTCACCGAGCGCGGCGGTCGCGCTGACGTCGTAGGCCAGCAGGACCTTGCCCAACGCCGTGGCGTGCATCGGCAGCAGCGTGCCGACGTCGAGCGTCTGCAAGGTGTCATCGGGGCGGAAGACGTGATGGACGACAAGGATCTGGCCGTCGAGAAAGGTGCCGATCCGGACCGCCTCACCGCTCCGCGCCGCCAGCGCGTCCGCCCAGTTGATCGCCCGCGAGCGGAGCTCGTTGACATCCAGGTAGCTCGTGCCGAGATGGAGCAGGGTCGCCCCGAGCTGGTATTTGCCCGTCACCTCGTCCTGCTCCACGAAGCCGACCAGTTGCAGGGTCCGCAACAGACCGTGAGCGGTGCCCCGGGCGAGCCCCAGCGAGGTGGCGATCTCACCGACGCCCAGCCGACCTGAACTACGTGCGAGAAGACGCAGGATCGCTGCTCCCCGCTGGATGGACTGAACCGGACCTGGCACGTGACCGATGGTAGTGCCGTCGGCGATCGTTCGACAATGTCGGCGCGACGGAAGCGAAGATCTACGCACACCACCACAGAAATGGACTTGTGCGGTCTGGTTCATAGCCCCAGACCATAATGCGGCTTGGCATCGCTGACTAGTGTTCGACAATGTCGGCACCCAGTCGTTGACCCTCCGCTTTATCTCACTTAGCGTCCCCGGCAACCGTGAGGCGCGAAACGCCACACCAGATGACCTACCTGCGACGACGGCCCGCTTCTCGCTGCGGACCGGCAGGGCGGCATGGCACTGTGAGGAGGAGAAATGGCGGAACGCCTGAAAGCCCAAGGGCTACTCGGCGAGTTGGCTGCCGAGTTCGCCGGGACCCTGATCCTGATCCTGTTCGGGGTAGGGGTGGTGGCCCAGGTCGCCGCCGCCGGCATCGGCGACCACGACAGCATCGCATGGGCATGGGGTCTCGGTGTCACGCTCGGTGTCTACGTGGCGGCTCGCGTCAGCGGCGCCCATCTCAACCCGGCGGTCACGATCGCCCTGGCGGCGTTCAAGGGCTTCTCCTGGCGCAAGGTGCTGCCGTACTCGCTGGCGCAGACCGCCGGCGCGTTCGTGGCCGCGCTGATCGTCCGCTTCAACTACAGCGAGGTGCTCGCCAAGGCCGACCCCGGCTTCACCATCAAGACCCAGGGCGTCTTCTCCACCCTGCCCGGCAATGGCAGCCTTCCCATCGGCACCTGGGGCGCGTTCCGCGACCAGATCATCGGCACCGCGATCCTGCTGTTCCTCATCCTCGCCATCTCCGACGTGCGCAACACACCGCCCGCGGCCAACCTGGCGCCCTTCGTGGTCGGGCTGCTCGTCGTGGCCATCGGCATGGCCTGGGGAACCAACGCCGGCTACGCCATCAACCCGGCGCGCGACTTCGGCCCGCGCCTGGCCTCGTTCCTCACGGGTTACGAGACGGCCTTCCAAGACCAGTACGGAGGACTCTACTTCTGGGTGCCGATCGTGGCACCGGTGATCGGCGGACTGCTCGGCGCGGGCCTGTACCAGCTCCTCGTGGGGCGGTTCCTGCCGCCGGAAGAAGCGCCCGAGACGGCGCAGGAACCGGCGAAGACCGCCTACGAAGCCGTCTGAAATCCCCCCACTCGTCCGAAGGAGACACCACCCCATGCCTGATTTCGTCGGAGCCGTCGACCAGGGAACGACGAGCACCCGCTTCATGATCTTCGATCATGGCGGCAACGAGATCGCCCGCCACCAGCTGGAGCACGAGCAGATCCTTCCCCAGGCCGGCTGGGTCGAGCACAACCCGGTGGAGATCTGGGAGCGCACCCGCGCGGTGATCGAGACCGCGATGACCAAGGCGAACCTCGTCGCCTCCGACCTGGCCGCGCTGGGCGTCACCAACCAGCGCGAGACCACCGTGGTGTGGAACCGGACAACCGGCCGGCCCTACTACAACGCCATCGTCTGGCAGGACACCCGCACCGACCGCATCGCCGCCGCCCTGGAACGCGAGGGCAAGGGCGACGTCATCCGCCGCAAGGCGGGCCTGCCACCGGCCACCTACTTCTCCGGCGGCAAGATCCAATGGATCCTGGAGAACGTCGAGGGGGTCCGCGAGGCCGCCGAGGCCGGCGAGGCGATCTTCGGCAACACCGACACCTGGCTGCTGTGGAACCTCACCGGCGGCACCGACGGCGGCGTGCACGTCACCGACCCCACCAACGCCAGCCGCACCATGCTCATGAACCTGGAGACCCTGGACTGGGACGACGAACTGCTGTCGTTCTTCGGCATCCCCCGGCGGATGCTGCCCGCCATCCGGCCCTCCTCCCATCCGGACCTCTACGGCCTGACCCGAGGCGACGGCCCGCTGCGCGGTGAGGTGGCCCTGTCGGGCGACCTCGGCGACCAGCAGGCGGCGACCGTGGGACAGGTCTGCTTCTCCCCCGGTGAGGCCAAGAACACCTACGGCACCGGCAACTTCCTGCTGCTGAACACCGGCCACGAGCCGGTCCGGTCCAAGCACGGCCTGCTCACCACCGTGTGCTACCAGTTCGGCGCCGACCGGCCGGTCTACGCGCTGGAGGGCTCGATCGCGGTGACCGGCTCGGCGATCCAGTGGCTGCGCGACCAGCTCGGCGTCATCTCCGGCGCGGCGCAGAGCGAGACGCTCGCCCGGCAGGTCGAGGACAACGGCGGGGTCTACTTCGTGCCCGCCTTCTCCGGGCTGTTCGCCCCGTACTGGCGCTCCGACGCCCGCGGCGCCATCGTCGGGCTGTCGCGCTTCAACACCAACGCCCACCTGGCCCGGGCGACCCTGGAGTCGATCTGCTACCAGACCCGGGACGTCGTGGAGGCCATGCGGCAGGACTCCGGTGTCGCCCTCGACGTGCTGCGGGTGGACGGCGGGGTCACCGCCAACGAACTGTGCATGCAGCTCCAGGCCGACATCCTCGGCGTGCCGGTGTCCAAGCCGGTCGTGGCCGAGACCACCGCGCTGGGCGCGGCCTACGCCGCCGGCATGGCCGTCGGCTTCTGGAAGTCGACCGACGAGCTCAGGCAGAACTGGAACGAGGACCGGCGCTGGCAGCCGCAGTGGTCCGACGAGCAGCGGTCCCGCGGCTACGCGGGCTGGAAGAAGGCGGTCGACCGCACCCTCGACTGGGTCGACGTGGACTGACCGTCCACCGCCGGGGCCCCGGTACCGCACGGCCGGGGCCCCGGCTTCATGATTTTTCTTGAAATGAGGAGCTTTACCTTGACACCTGTAGCGATGGGACCGTCGTACCGCGAGGAGACGCTGCGGCGGATGAGCGAGAGCGAGTTCGACCTGCTGGTCATCGGCGGCGGAGTGGTAGGCGCGGGGGTGGCGCTTGACGCGGTGTCCCGCGGCCTCTCGGTCGCGCTGGTGGAGGCCCGCGACTGGGCGGCGGGCACGTCCAGCCGATCCAGCAAGCTCATCCACGGCGGCCTGCGATATCTCGAACAGCTCGACTTCCGGCTGGTCAGGGAGGCCCTCAAGGAGCGCGGCCTGCTGCTGAGCCGGCTCGCGCCCCACCTGGTGCGCCCGGTGCCGTTCCTGTTCCCGCTCCGGCACCGCCTGTGGGAGCGGTTCTACGTCGGTGCGGGCATCACCCTCTACGACATGCTCGACGGCACGCGCACCCTGCCCCGTCACCGCCAGATGAGCCGGCGCGGCGCGCTGGCCGTCGCCTCCGGCCTCCGCCCGGAGTCCCTCGTCGGCGCGATCCAGTACTACGACGCGCAGGTCGACGACGCGCGGTTCACGATGATGCTGGCACGCACCGCCGCGCAGTACGGCGCCGCCGTCGCGACCGGGGCTCGCGTGACGGAGCTGGTCCGTGAGGGGACTCGGGTCACCGGGGCCCGGGTGCTCGACGCGGAGGGCGGCCACGAGATCGTCGTCCGCGCCCGCCAGGTGGTCAACGCCACCGGCGTCTGGACCGACGAGACCGCCCAGATGGCGGGCACGCAGAGAGGCCTCAGGGTCCGGGCGTCCAAGGGCGTCCACATCCTGGTCCCGCGAGACCGGATCGCGCTCGACACCGGTTTGATCCTCCGTACGGAGAAGAGCGTGCTCTTCGTCATCCCGTGGGACCGGCACTGGATCATCGGCACCACCGACACGGACTGGCACCTCGGCAAGGCCGACCCGGTGGCCAGCCGGGCCGACATCACCTACCTGCTCGACCACGTGAACGAGGTGCTGAGCACGCCGCTCACCTGCGCGGACATCGAAGGGGTGTACGCGGGCCTGCGCCCCCTCCTGGCCGGCGACGCCTCCGACACCGCCAAGCTGTCCCGGGAGCACACCGTCGCACGCCCGGCCCCCGGTCTCGTCCTCGTCGCCGGCGGCAAGTACACCACCTACCGGATCATGGCCAAGGACGCCGTCGACGTGGCCGTGCGGGAACTCGGCGGGGCCGTGCCCGCGTCCGTCACCGACCGGCTGCCCGTCCTGGGAGCCGACGGGTTCGAGGCGATGTGGAACGGCCGCAGCCATCTGGCCGCGCGCGCCGGCGTGGACGTCGCCCGCGTCGAACGGCTGCTCAGGCGGTACGGCTCGGCCGTCGAGGAGCTCCTCCAACTGGTCGAGGCGGACCCCGCCCTCGGAGAGTCCCTCGCCGGGGCGGCGGACTATCTCAGGGCCGAGGCGGTCTACGCGGCCTCACACGAAGGGGCGTTGCACCTGGAGGACGTGCTGGTCCGCCGTACCCGGATCTCGATCGAGGAGCGTGACCGCGGCCTGTCCGCCGCGCCCGAGGTGGCCGCGCTCATCGCCCCCGTGCTGGGCTGGGACGACGAGGACGTGCAGCGCGAGCTGAAGCGCTACCGGATCATGGTGCGAGCCGAGCAGGCCGCCGAACGGCAGGAGGACGACCTGTCGGCGGACGAGGTGCGCGCGAAGGCCTGGGAGCTGTCCGACCTGGAGCCCCGTGCCGACGTGGTCGAGGCCTGACCGGTGCCCGCGAGACCGTGGCCCAGCCGCCGGGAGCCGGCGCGTGGCGTGGCGGCCGGGCCGCAACGGTCAGGCCGTGACAAGGGTGGTCAGATCGACCTGCTCGGCCACGCGCAGGGCCCAGCGCATCCGGGTCTCATATGTCTCGGGATGGTCACCCGCCTCCTGGGCAACGCAGGCCACACAGTCGGCGATGTCCGCATGACAGGCGCGCAGCCGGTCTTCGATGGCCATGCGCACCTGATCCGCCGAGGGATTGTCGGATGCCTGCAACGCGGAGGTGAAGAGAACCTCCGCCAGCTCGGACACGCTCATCGTGGTCGGCATCGCATGCCCCCTTCCGGGGCCCTTCCGAGTTTCACGGAACCTCAGGCCCCGTTGATTGCTTAAGTCGTACTCACGCTTCCATCATCTCGGCCGGCACCGACATTTTCGGCTTCCAGATTGCGCAATCACCATTTTTCAGAACATGTCATCATCGATGTTCGTGTCAAAGAACGGAGACGTGACCCCGGCCACCGGACGGCCTCCGCCGCGAATAATCCAGATGCCAGTACGACGGCCCGTCCGGGACAATCAACTCGCATGCGACACTTTCCTCTTCTCGGTCTCCGTCTGACGACTCCCCGTCTTGAACTGCGGCTACCTTCATTCGAGGATCTCGACGAGCTCGCCGACCGAGCCGTCGAGGGCATCCACGACCCGGACTCGATGCCGTTCGGCGTGGAGTGGACCGACGTGCCCGCCGGCGAACTGCCGGGAAATGTGGTCCGTTTCAACCTTGGGCTCATCGCCGCCTGGCGGCCGGAAGACTGGCACTGCAATTTCATGGTCGTCTATGAGGGCCGCGTCGTCGGCGTTCAAGAACTTTCCGCGCGGGACTTCGCCGTGACCCGCGAAGTGACGACCGGTTCATGGCTGGGCCGCGCCTACCAGGGCAGGGGGATCGGCACCGAGATACGCGCCGCCGTCCTGCACCTGGCCTTCGCGGGACTGGCCGCCGAGTCGGCGACCTCCGGTGCGTTCCTTCACAATTCTGCCTCGCTCTCGGTGTCGCGCAAGCTCGGTTACCGGCCCGACGGTCTCTCGGTGCAGAACTCGCGCGGAGAGCGCGCCGTCCAGCAGCGGCTCCGGCTCGACCGCGACGACTTCGTCTCCCTGGTCCCCGTGGAGATCCACGGCCTGGACGCCTGCCGGTCTCTCATGGGTGCGTGATCCACGGCCTTGGCACCGGCGTGCGCCGCCGATGACCGGCGGCCGGGCGGTGTGCCGCGCTCCGGCGGAAGCCCGGAGCAGGTGTTCTCCCGTGCGGCGCCGGATCTCGCCCGTCCCCGCCGGGCGGACTCCCGGCTGGACGGATCACCGCGCACGAGCCCCGAACTGAACGAAATGTCCAGCACCGGTTGCGGATGCCCGGCGACACGGCACGATGCGGAGCGTGAACGACAACGATCTTCTCAACGGCCGCAGGTTCGTCATGGTCAGCTCGACGGCGAGCGCGGTGGACCCGGACGGGCCCACGGAGTTCGCCTACCGGGAGTCGGGCGGGGTCATCTGGGGCGACTACACCGGTGACACCGTGACCCACGGGCACTTCGTCGGCACCCGGGACGGCGATCGGATCGAGCTGACCTATGTCCACCTGCTCAAGAACGGGGAACGCGCCGGCGGGCGCAGCGGCAGCCGCATCGAGACCCTTCCCGACGGCACGCTGCGCCTGGTCGAGGAATTCCAGTTCGCCGGCGACGACACGGTGCACGTGAGCGTGTGCGCCGAGATCGTCTGAGGGCGGTCCCCGGCGGGGAGACCGCCCACCATCCCGCGCGGGCCCGCCGTGCCGGGTGAGCCACCATCCCGCGTAGGCCCGCCGTACCGGGTGAGCCACCATCCCGCGCAGGCCCGCCGTACCAGGTGAGACCGCCACTCGTGGCGCGCCCTTCGGCGGGTCAGATGTCCTGCTGAAGCTGGGCGCGGCCTTCGGCCGCGCCCACGAAGCGCATCTTCCCCAGGGGAACCTCTCCCCCGGCCGGCTCGGGGGCCGGTCGCCGAGGAGGCCCGCCAGGGCCGCGGTCGCTCGGCAGGACGTAGGGCCGCCTGAGCACTTCGTCCAGGATGAAGACCGTCTCGGTGGCCTTGACCGCCGGAATGCCGGCCAGGCGTTCGGTCACCAGCGCGTGCACGGCGGCGACGTCGGTCATGCGGACCTGGATCATCGCGTCGTGCTGGCCCGTCGTGATCGCGCAGTACTCCACTTCGGGCATCTGGGCGAGCTGGGCGCGAAACTGGCGCCACATCTGCTGCCGGACGGTCACGAAGATCAACGCGGTGATGCCGAGGCCCGCGCGCACGTGATCGATCTCGGCGGTGAACCGCTTGATCGCGCCGTCGGCGCGCAGCGCCTCGAAGCGCGTGTAGGCGTTCGCCCGCGAGATTCCGACGCGCTCGGCGAGGGCCGCCACGGAGATCCTGCCGTTTTCCCGCAGCACCTCAAGGATCTTCAGGTGTGTCGCGTCGAGCTGGAGACCGATGCCGATCCGTCCAGGTTGACCGCCCTCGTGAGCCGAGTTTCTGGATATTTCGGTCATCGCCATACTCCTCAAATCAGTTTTGTCTCAGATTGACGCCGTGAGCTGGACTTTCTGCCGGACAATCCTGGACGATCGGCGACCAAACGTCCACATGGACCACTTTCGGAGGACACAGAATGGCGATCCGTTCACGGCGCCCCGGAGCGAAGGCAGCTCTGCTGCCGGTGCTGCTCACCGGCGCCCTCGCCCTTGCCGCCTGTTCCAGCGGCGGTTCGTCCACGACGTCCCAGGGCGGCGCCGCCGCCAAGACGCTCGTGATCGACACATCCTTCGACCTCAAGACGGCCGATCCGGGGCGGACCTACGAGCAGACCGGCCTGATCGTCGGCAAGGCGGCCTACGAGACCCTGCTCACGTTCGAGGGGTCCGACGTCACCAAGCCGGTGCCGGCCCTCGCCGAGTCGTTCGAGCTGTCCGGCGACGGCAAGACGTTGACGCTCAAGCTCCGCCAGGGCGCCACGTTCTCCGACGGCTCCCCCGTCACCGCCGACGACGTCGTCTTCTCGCTGAACCGCGTGCGCGACATGAAGGGCACGCCGTCCTTCCTGCTCGACGGCGTGGAGGTCGCCAAGACCGACGCCACGACGATCACGCTGACGTCGAAGAACGCCAACCCGGCGCTGCCGTACATCCTGCCCAACCCCGCTCTGGGCATCCTCAACTCCAAGGTCGCCAAGGAGCACGGCGCCACCGCGGACACGGGCGACAAGGCCGAGCAGTACCTCAACTCCGCCTCCGCGGGCTCGGGACCGTACACGATCGAGTCGTTCAACGTCAGCAGCCAGGTCGTGCTCAAGGCCAACACGAAGTACTGGGGCCAGGACAAGCCGGTCTACGACAAGGTCGTGATCCGCAACGTCGAGGCCGCGACGCAGAAGCTCAACATCTCACGTGGCGACAGCCAGGTCGCGCTGAACCTCTCCGGTGACCAGGTCGCCGGCATCACGGGAAACCTTCAGGTCAAGAAGACCCCCGCGGCCAACGTGATCTTCCTGCTCGCCAACCAGGACCCCTCGGTCAGCAAGATCACCTCCAACCCCAAGTTCGCCGAGGCGGTGCGCAAGGGCGTCGACTACGCGGGCCTGCTGGAGCTGGCCGGCGAGGGGTCGGTGCAGGCGCCCGGAGTGATCCCCTCGATGTTCCTCGGCGCGCTCCCGCCCGACCAGGCCGTCAAGCGCGACGTCGAGGGCGCCAAGGCGGCGCTCAAGGAGAGCGGCCTGTCCAACCCGGCGGTCAAGCTGGAGTACCCCAGCGAGCTGACCGTCAACGGCCTGTCCTTCCAGCCGTTCGCCGAGCGGGTCCAGGCCAACCTCAAGGAGGTCGGCATCACCGTGGAGCTCGCCCCCGCGCCGGTCACCACGGCCCTGGACAACTACCGCAACGGCAAGGAGGAGCTGGGTCTGTGGTACTGGGGTCCCGACTACCCCGACCCCAGCGACTATCTGGCGTTCCTGCCGGGCAAGCTCGTCGGCCTGCGGGCCGGGTGGAAGGCCGGCGCCGACAAGGAGCTGGAGGCGGCCGGCGACAAGGCGGCCGTCACGATCGGCGATGAGGCCAGGAAGCAGGCCTACGTCGACATCCAGACCAAGCTGAACGCCTCGGGCCCGTTCGTCCCGCTCATCCAGCCCAGCCAGAACATCGTGACGGCCGCCTCCGTCACCGGTCTGGAGTTCCACCCGGTGTGGACCGTCGATGTCGCCGACCTCGGTGCCAAGTAAGGACCTGAAGGCCGCCACGGCCCGGCCCCGGCCGGGCCGTGGCGGCCGCCGGAACCCGCTGGCCCGCTTCCTGCTCCGCAGGGTGCTCACGGCGCTCCTGCTGGCCCTGGGCATCACGCTGGTCACCTTCGTCCTGACGAACCTGGTCCCCGGCGATCCCGTCTCGGCCAACCTCGGCCAGCGGGCCCTCGGCGACCCGGCGATCGTCGCGCAGTGGCGGGCCGAGCACGGCCTGGACAAGCCCCTCCCCCAGCAGTACCTGCTCCACCTTCAGGGAGTGCTCCAGGGCGATCTCGGGATGAGCCAGCAGAGCCACCGCCCGGTCCTCGACGACCTGGCGGAGGCCGTACCGGCCACCCTTGAGCTGGCCGGCGCCGCGATTCTGATCTCCATCGTGGCGGGCGTGGCCTTCGGCGTGATCGCGGCGCTGCGCCGTGACCGGCTCTCCGACCACGTGCTCCGAGTCATCAGCCTGATCGGCATCTCCGTGCCGACGTTCTGGCTGGCGCTGACGGCCTTCTACGTCTTCTTCTACCGGTTGCAGATCACTCCGGGCAGCGGCCGTATCGACCCGGGCATGAGCCCGCCGCCGCAGGTCACCGGGTTGTACACGATCGACTCCGCGCTGGCGGGACAGTGGGACGTGTTCTCCTCCGCGGTCGGCCACCTGGTCACGCCCGCGCTGGTACTGGCCCTGTACACGATCGGCCTGCTCACCCGGTTCACCCGGTCGGCGGTGCTGGAGGTGCTCGGCCAGGACTACGTGCGCGCCGCGCGGGCCAAGGGCCTGCCCCCTCGGGTGATCCTGTTCCGCTACGTGCTGCGCTCGGCGCTGGTGCCGATCATCACGGTCGCGGGTCTCGCCTTCGGCAGCCTGCTGTCCGGCACCGTGCTCGTCGAGGCGATCTTCGCCTGGCCCGGCGTCGGGCAGTACGCCTACAAGAGCGCCACCACCCTCGACCTGCCCGCCGTCATGGGCGTCGGACTGGTCGTGGGCGGGGTCTACCTCGTCATCAACCTGATCGTCGACGTGCTGTACGGCGTCATCGACCCCAGAGTGAGACTGTCGTGAAACTCCCCCAAGCCTGGCGGCAGCCGCTGGCCATCATCGGCGGGGTGGTCGCGCTCGCCTGGATCGTGATCGCGCTGGCCGCCCCGCTGCTGGCCCCGCACGACCCGCTCGCCCAGGACCTGCCGCGGCTGGCCGCGCCGGGCCCGGGCCACTGGTTCGGCACCGACCAGCTCGGCCGGGACATCCTCAGCAGGGTGATGTACGGCGCGCGCCTGTCGATCCCGCTGACGCTGCTGCTGGTCGTGCTCTCGGTGCTGATCGGTGGCCTGCTCGGCGCCGCGGCCGGATATTTCGGCAGGTGGATGGATGAGACGATCATGCGGTTCGCCGACCTCGTCTTCGCCTTCCCCACCGTGATCCTGGCCATGGTCGTCGCCGCCGCGCTTGGCGCGAGCCTCACCAACGCCGTGCTCGCCGTGCTCGTCGTCGCCTGGCCCGCCTACGCCCGCGTGACCCGCGGCCTGGTGCTGGGCGTGCGGGAACGCGAGTTCGTGCTGAGCGGGCGGCTGCTCGGTTTCTCCGCCTGGCGTTCACTCCGGGTGGACGTGCTGCCGAACGTCACCGGGCCGGTCCTGGTGCTCGCGACCCTCGACATCGGCACCGCGCTGCTGCTGCTGTCGGGCCTGTCGTTCCTCGGGCTCGGCGCGAAACCGCCGTCGCCCGAGTGGGGCGCGATGGTCGCCTCCGGCGTGGAGGTGTTCGACAGCTGGTGGGTCGCGGCCTTCCCCGGCCTGGCCATCCTGACCGTCGTCCTGGCGTTCAACTTCCTGGGCGACACGCTGCGCGACGCCCTCGACCCGCGGACGGCCCGCGCCATCAAGGAGCGTGCGCTTTGACCCTCGCCATCTCCGACCTGAAGGTCACCATCGGCGGCAAGGAGATCCTGCGCGGCGTCGACCTCGACCTCCAGCCCGGTCGCGTGCACGGCCTGGCCGGGGAGAGCGGCTCGGGCAAGACGATGACCGGCCTGGCCGTACTCGGTCTGCTCCCGCACGGGGCACGCGTCGGCGGCCGGATCACCCTGGGGGATCGCGATCTGCTCGCCATGTCCCCCAAGGAGCTCAACACGGTGCGCGGCGGCGAGGTCGCCATGGTCTTCCAGGACCCGGCGACCAGCCTGCACCCGATGCTCTCGGTCGGCCGCCAGCTGACCGAGCACATGCGTCACCACCTGGGCCTCGACAGGAAGCAGGCGCGGGCCAGGGCCGTCGAGCTGCTGGGCCAGGTGCGCATCCCCGGCCCCGAGGAGGCGATCGACCGCTACCCCCACCAGTTCTCCGGAGGCATGCGCCAGCGCATCGCGATCGCGATCGCGCTGGCCTGCTCGCCGAAGGTGCTCATCGCCGACGAACCCACGACCGCGCTCGACGTGACCGTCCAGGCGGGGGTGCTGCGGCTGCTGCGCGGCCTCTGCGACGACCTGGGCCTGGCCGTGCTGCTCGTCACCCACGACCTCGGCGTGATGTCCGCGGTCGCGGACGAGGTGAGCGTGATGAAGGAAGGCCTGGTCGTGGAGACGGGCCCGCGCGGCCAGGTACTGCGCGACCCGCGCCACCCCTACACCCGCGCCCTGCTGGACGCACTGCCCGGGGAGACCCCATGACACTGCTGACCGTGGACGACCTCGTCGTCGAGCACCGGACTCCCGGTCGGCCCATGGTGCGCGCCGTGGCCGGAGCCAGCCTGACCGTCGCGGCGGGCGAGGTCGTCGGCCTCGTCGGGGAGTCGGGATGCGGCAAGTCGACGCTGGCCCGCGCGGTGTGCGGGCTCAACCCGGCCGCCTCCGGCGCCATCACCTTCGACGGGCACCCGGTCACCCCGCTCGGCCTGCGCCGCAGGAACCGGGCGCTGGCCGGGATCCAGATGGTCTTCCAGGACCCCTACGCCTCGCTGAACCCCCGGCGCCGGGTGGGCGCGCAGATCGCCGACGGGTTGCGTACGGCGGGCGACACCTCGACCGCCCCGGCGGACCTGCTGGAACGGGTCGGGCTGCCCCGCGACTTCGCGGACCGGCACCCGCACGAGTTCTCCGGCGGCCAGCGGCAGCGGATCGCGATCGCCAGGGCGCTCGCCGCCCGGCCGTCCCTGCTGATCGGTGACGAGCCCATCTCCGCGCTCGACGCGTCCGCCCAGGCGCAGGTGGCCACGCTGATGCGGGACCTCGCCGTCGGGTCGGGAGCCGGGCTGCTGTTCATCAGTCACGACCTGTCGGTGGTACGGCTGATCGCCGACCGGATCGCGGTGATGTATCTCGGGAAGATCGTGGAGGTCGGCCGTACCGCCGAGGTCTGGGAAGACCCCCGCCACCCGTACACCCGGGCGCTGCTGGGCGCGATCCCCGCGCCCGACGGCGCCGGGGTGCTCCCCGCCGAACTGCCCGGAGACGTGCCCGATCCGGCCGCCCCGCCGCCCGGCTGCCGGTTCCACCCGCGCTGCCCGGTGGCGATGGACGTGTGCCGGGAGCGCGAACCCGAGTTCGGCCCCGTCGCGTGCTGGCTGCACGAACCTGCATGATCGACGAGGTGCGCGCCAGGATGGCCGAGGAGGGGATCGACGCCCTGGTGCTGCGCCCCTCCCCCGACTTCCGCTATCTGGGCGGTCAGGGCGACGGATATCTCGTCCTGGCCGCCGACCTGCCGCCCGCCACCGCGGCCGGCCCGCTGGAGGCGGCGGCGCTCATCCCTTCCTCCGCGCGCCGTGTCGGGGTGGACCCCGAGATGCGGGCGTGGGAGCTGTTCTCGCTGCGGGTGGAGGCCGAGCTCGTGCTGGCGCCGGTCGTGCTGGCGCCGCTCCGGCTGCGCAGGGGGCTCGCGGAGGTCGCGGCGACCGGGCGCGCGGCCTCGGCGGCGGACGCGGTCCTGCTCGCGGCCCGCGAGCTGGCGTGGTTCGGGACCACCGAGCGCGCGATGGCACGGCGGTTGCGGGCCATGATGGCCGAGACGGAATGCGAAGAGGTGCTGTCGGTGGTCGTCGCGGCTGGCGAGCACACCGCCGTCCCCCGGCATGTGCCGTGTGACCGCGTGATCAATCCGGGTGACGCGCTCCTGGTCTCGGTGTGCGGCAGGTGGGGCGACTACTGCTCGGAGGTGGCTCGTGTGTTCGCCGTGGCCGAGCCGCCCGAGGACTTCGAGGCGATGTACTCGGTCGTCCTCGCCGCGCAGCGTGCCGCTCTCGACGCGCTGCGGCCGGGGGTGACGGCGGCGGCGATCGACCGGGTCGCCCGGGAGGTCATCGACGGCAGCGGTTACGGCGACTACGCGGGGCAGCGGTCCGGGCGCGGCCTCGGCCTCGGCCAGGACGAGGGCCCGTGGCTCGTCCCCGGCGACGAGACCGTGTTCGTTCCCGGGACGACGGTGTGCGTCGAGCCGGCGATCTACCTGCCCGAGCTGTTCGGCGCGCGGGTGGCCGACGTCGTGGTGTGCATTCCCGAGGGAGCGCAGCGGCTCAGCGCGAGTCCGCAGGCCCTCCACATCATCGACCGCTGAGCGGCCGTCGGGCGCTTGGCGGGCGGCACCGGGTATCGGCTCGACGCATCATCGAGTCGCCGCGAAACCCGAATGGTGCACCTGAGCCATCCTCATATTTCTGTACGGCCTTGTACGGATAACTCCGCATCCCTTCTCAGCTGGGCGGGCTTCTCCCATCGTCGAACTGCCGCCGCCCGCTCACCTCAGAAAGGACGCGTGATGAAACGCCTGGCGAGACTCGCCCTCGTGACCGCGCTCTGCCTGGCCGGCAGCCTCGGTCCGGCCGCTCCCGGTCTCACCTCCTCCGCCCCGCCGATCGCCCGCGACGACACCGCGACGGTCATCGCGGCCCGCGGTCCCAACGACTCGCTGAGGTTCTACTGGAACCTGAACGGCAGCGTGTACTGGTACTGGACGGCCGTGGCCGGTCAGGGCACCACTCCCTCCGAACCGTCGCTGGCCCGTGACAGCACCGCGAGCGTCATCGCCGCGCAGGGCGCGGGCAACACCCTGAAGTTCTACTGGAATCTGAACGGCAATTCCACCTGGAACACCACCCAGGTCGCCGGCCCCGGCAGCACCGTGTCCGCCCCCTCCATCGCCCGCGGTGCCGGTGCGAACGCCATCGCGGCCCAGGGTCCCAACGGGACGCTGATGTTCTACTGGAACCTGTACGGCAACCCCACCTGGAACACCACCCAGGTCGCCGGCCCCGGCAGCATCGTCTCCGCCCCCTCCATCGCCCGCGACGACACCGCGACGGTCATCGCGGCCCAAGGGCCCAACGGCACGCTGATGTTCTACTGGAACCTGCACGGCAACCCCACCTGGAACACCACCCAGGTCGCCGGCCCCGGCAGCATCGTGTCCGCCCCCTCCATCGCCCGCGACAACACCGCGAGCGTCATCACCGCTCAAGGCGCGGGCAACACGCTGATGTTCTACTGGAATCTGAACGGCAACCCCACCTGGAACACCACCCAGGTGGCCGGCCCCGGCAGCATCGTGTCCGCCCCCTCCGTCGCCCGCGACAACACCGCGAACGTCATCGCGGCCCGCGGTCCCAACGACACGCTGAAGTTCTACTGGAACCTGCACGGCAACCCCACCTGGAATGCCAACCTGGCGGGGAACACCCTCTCCGACCCCGCGGTCGCCCGCGGCGGTGGCGCGAACGTCATCACGGCCCGGGGTTTCAACAACAGCCTCTACATGTACATCAACCTCATCGGCAACCCGAACTGGTACGGCACCTTGATCGACGGCTGCCCGGGCTGCTGAACGGCGCGCGGCCGGCGTGGTCCCCCTTCGGGGGACGGGGACCACGTCTCATCCGGCCGGTCCGCGTAACGAATGACCCGATCTCGGAACGATGCTGGGAGGAGATGAAAACGCCCATGCGATCTGACCAAGGAAGAAAAGGTGTCAGCCCAGGCCATGGCGGGCATTCTCATCTCCGGGCCACTGCGCTCCGGGAGCGCTTCAGCGGGGAGGACGCGCCACGATGACTGAGACCCGGCACACGGCGACCAGCCTTTCAGCGGGACGCGGGCTGCCGTCTCGACGTCGAGAACCCCGAAGCACCGGCAGCGGCGATGTCGCCCGTCAACGCTGAGATTCCCCCGAACCGGAAGCGACCGGTGGAGCACCCGACGTCACGGATGTCCACGATGCCCGATCGGGAGGAGACGATCGTGAAGTCTTCCACGGACGGCAGGCTGCCCCCTGACGATGTCGTCGTCGCGGCCCTGCGCGCCGGAGACGAAGCGATGTTCGCGGCACTGCTGGACACCTGGTCACGAGGGATGTTGTGGCTGGCCCGCTCACACGTGTCCACCAACGACTCGGCGGAGGAGGTCGTGCAGGACACCTGGCTGGCGGTGATCAAGGGGATCGACGACTTCGAGGGCCGCTCGTCGGTCAAGACCTGGGTCTACCGGATCCTGGTCAACACGGCCAAGAAGCGCGGCATGCGCGAGAACCGCACGATCCCGTGGAGCAGCGCTTTCGAGCAGGAGAGCCCGACCGTCGATCCCGCGCGCTTCCAGGATGCGGACGATCCCTGTCCCGGGCACTGGAAGAATTTTCCCGCCGCCTGGCCGACCCCGGAAGGTGAGGTGCTCGCCTCGGAGGTGCGCGGCCTGATCGCCGCGGCCCTGGCCGAACTGCCTCCCAGGCAGCGTGCCGTGATAACACTTCGTGACGTCGAGGGCTGCGCCTCCGAAGAGGTTTGCGAGATCCTGGAGATATCGGCGGCCAACCAGCGGGTTCTGCTGCATCGCGCCCGTGCCTCGGTGCGCGGACGGCTGGAGGACTATTTCGAGACGGCGAGGCGGTCGGCGTAGTGAAATCGGTTCAGTATCGAGACGGTAAGGCGGTCAAGGATGTGAAGCGGTTCAGCTGCGATGAGTTGGTGGAACTCGTCACCGCCTACCTGGACGACGAGCTCGACGAGTCCGTGCGGTGCCGGTTCGAGGAGCATCTGACCTGCTGCCAGGGTTGTGAGCGCTATGTCGGCCAGTTCCGGATCACCGTCGCCGCCCTCGGAGAGCTGCCGCCAGAGGCCTCGGGCGACGCGCACGAGCGGCCGCTGGGCCTGCCGGGCGCCATCCGTGACCGGCTACTGTCCACCTTCCGCGAACGGCAGGTTTCCTGAGCCGAGGAAGGCCCCGCACAGCCTCCTGAGCACCAACTCCGGGATGTCGTCGGCTCTGATGTGGCCAAGCACCTTGATCGTCGCCCGGATCTGCTCCACATGAACAGGACATTCGGCGCACCTGGCCATGTGCTCCTCGAAGCGCCGCCGCCGCCCGGCGGGCAGCGCCCCTTCGAGATAGTCGGTGACAAGCCCGAGAACCTCCCGGCAGTCGGCCGACCGCCCGGATCCGGATCTCGCCCGCATCATTCCCGCCCGCACTTCATGTGATGTAGTGCCGCTTGCGGATCGAACCGTTACACCGCCCTCCCCTGTAACGCTCGCGCGCCTGGCGGATCTATAGATCCATACACATCGGGCAAAAGGGGGGAAGATGACCGGTCTGGCGACCGAGAACACGCTGATCCGGAATGCCTCGGATGTGGAGGACTTCGCGCGGCGCTGCTTCCTCGGCACCACCGGGGACCAGGTGGGGGTGGAGCTGGAGTTCCTGGTCTTCGACCGTACGGCTCCCGCCCGTCAGGTCCCGCTGGCCAGGATCGCCGACGCCCTGCCGCCGCTGTCCGGCGGAAGCCGGGTGACCTTCGAGCCGGGCGGCCAGCTGGAGCTCTCCGGCCCGGCGGGCCCGCTGCCGGACGCGATCGCCCGTCTCACCGCCGACGTGGACGCCGCGCGCGGAGCCCTGCGGGATGTGGGCCTGACGCTGACCGGGGTGGGCCTCGACCCGATCCGGCCGGCCCGGCGGCAGCTGCGCCTGCCCCGGTACGAGGCGATGGCCGCGTTCCTCGACGCGTCGTACGGGCCGCTGATGATGTGCTCGACGGCTTCGGTCCAGGTCAACGTGGACCTGGGCGCCAAGCCCGTGGTGCGCTGGGAACGCGCGCACCTGCTGGGCCCCGTCCTCCTGGCGGCCTTCGCCAACTCACCGATCGAGCGGGGCCGGCCCTGCGGGTGGATGTCGGGCCGCCAGGCGGTGTGGGAGAACCTCGACCGCACGCGGACGGCTCCCGTCCCCGCGGCCGCCGACCCGGCCGCGGCCTGGGCCGAGTACCTGCTGGACGCCCGGCTCATGCTCGTGCGCGAGGACGGGGAACGGTGCCGTCCGATCCACGACGGCTCGACCTTCCGCGACTGGCTGACCGCGCCCGCGCGCCCGGTCACCCTGGCGGATCTGGCCTACCACGCCACGACGGTCTTCCCCCCGGTACGGCCGCGCGGCTGGCTTGAGATCCGCTATCTCGACGCCCAGCACCCGGCGAACTGGCCGGTGTGCGTGGCGGTGACCCATGCCCTGATGACGGACGACGTCGCGGCCGACGCCGCGCTGGCCGCGGCCGAGCCGTGCGCCGGGATGTGGCGGCAGGCGGCCCGCTGCGGCCTGGCGGAGCCGCGGCTGCGAAGGGCCGCCGACGCCTGTTTCCGGGCCGCCCTGTCGGCGCTGCCCCGCCTGGGAGCGGCCCCGGGCCTGCTCGGCGAGGTGGCCGCGTTCGCCGACCGTCACGTGACGCCCGGCCGCCCGCCCGCCGTGGACCTGCTGGATCTGGTGAGAGAGCCGGGACGGCACCTGTCGGCCTGGTTGACCGAGGAAGGACAGGCATGAGCGACTTCAAGGAACGGATCGCCGCCGAGCTGGTCGCGGTGCGGAACCGTTCGCTGGCCTATACCGACGCCGAAGACGATCTGCTGGTCAGACAGCACTCACCGCTGATGTCTCCGCTGGTGTGGGATCTGGCGCACGTGGGCAACTACGAGGAGCTGTGGGTGCTGCGGGAGGCGGGTGGGATCACCCCGCTCCGCCCCGAGATCGACGATCTGTACGACGCGTTCAAGCACCCGCGCAAGGACCGTCCGAGCCTGCCCATCCTGGGGCCGGTGGAGGCACGCCACTACATCGAAGGCGTGCGCGGCCGGGTGCTGGACGTCCTGGACGCGATCGACCTGCACAGCCCCGACCCCCTCCATCAGGGGGGTTTCGTCTTCGGCCTGGTGATCCAGCATGAGCACCAGCACGACGAGACGATGCTCGCCACCTTGCAGCTGTCGAAGCAACCCGGCCTGGTCCGCGACGGCGACCTGCCACAGGGCAGGCCCACGGGCGCCGAGGAGGTGTTCATCCCCGCGGGCCCCTTCCTGATGGGCACCGACACCCAGCCGTGGGCCTACGACAACGAGCGCCCCGCCCACCGGGTCGACCTGCCCGGCTACTGGATTGACCGGTTCCCCGTCGGCAACCATGCCTATGTCGCCTTCATCGAGGCCGGCGGCTACGACGACCCGCGCTGGTGGACCCCGGAGGGCTGGCGCTGGCGGCAGGAGAGCCGCGTCTTCGCCCCGCTGTTCTGGGCCAAGGACGGCGACACCTGGTGGCGTACCCGCTTCGGCCGGCCCGAGCCCGTGCCCATGGACGAACCCGTCCAGCACGTGTGCTGGTACGAGGCCGACGCCTACGCCCGCTGGGCCGGTAAGCGGCTGCCCACCGAGGCCGAGTGGGAGAAGGCCTGCGGCTGGGACCCCTCGGCCGGGCGGGCCCGGAAGTATCCGTGGGGTGACGACGACCCCGGCCCGGATCGGGCGAACCTCGGGCACAGGGCGGCGCGGCCCGCGCCGATCGGCGCCTTCCCCTCCGGGGCCAGCGCCTACGGCGTCGAGCAGATGATCGGGGACGTGTGGGAGTGGACCGGTTCCTGGTTCCTGCCTCACCCCGGCTTCCGCAGCTTCCCCTACCGCGAGTACAGCGAGGTCTTCTTCGGCCATGACTACCGGGTGCTGCGCGGCGGATCCTGGGCGGTCGACCCGGCCGTGATCCGCACGACGTTCAGGAACTGGGACCACCCGATCCGCAGGCAGATCTTCTCCGGTTTCCGCTGCGCCCGCTCGGCCTCCCCGGAGGAAAGGTAGATGTGCCGTCACGTGGCCTGGCTGGGCCGTCCCCGCACCCTCGCCTCGCTGATCCACGAGCCCGGGAACGGCCTGCTCCAGCAGTCCTACGCCCCGCGCCTGCAGCGCTACGGCAAGGTCAACGCCGACGGCTTCGGAGTGGGCTGGTACGACCCCGCCCGCGCGGAGCCGGTGCGCTACCGCCGCGCGGTCCCCATCTGGACGGACGCCAATCTGCCTGCCCTCGCGCAGGTCGCCCGCTCGGGCTGCCTGCTGGCCGCCGTACGGTCGGCCACCGTCGGAATGCCGATCGAGGAGACCGCGACCGCGCCCTTCACCGACGGGCCGTGGCTGCTCAGCCACAACGGCCGCGTCGCGCGGGAGGTGGCCCGGGAACTCTCCGACGAGGCGGAGAGCCTCTGCGACTCCGCGTGGCTGGCCGCCGCGGTGTTCGCCCGGCGGCGCGCGGGCCACCCGCTCGGCGACGCCCTGGCTGAGGTCGTCGCCCACGCCGGGGCGAAGGATCCCGAGGCCCGGCTGAACCTGCTCGCCTGCGACGGCGCGTCGATCGCCGCGACCGTCTGGGGCGACACCTTCTTCCTTCACCTCGGCGACGACGGCGTGCTCGCGGCGAGCGAGCCGCTGGACAACCGGCCCGGCTGGCAGGCCGTACCGGAGCGAAACCTGGTCGTCGCCTCCTCCGGCGGCGTGCGCTTCCAGCCCCTGTGAGCGAGCGGAGCCAGGTCACCGGCAAGCAGAGCACGCGAGCGAAGCGAGATCACCGACAAGCACAGCGTCTTGGTCACGGGCCGACGAGCCGCCGGGCGAAGAGGACCGTGACTCATCGACTCAGGAGGACCCGTGTCCGTCAGTCAGTCGGCCGTAGAGCTGATCAACCATCTTGACCGTGACTACCTGCGCCAGGCGCTCGAACACGATGTCCGCACCGGGCTGACGTCGACGCCCAAATGGCTGCCGCCCAAATGGTTCTACGACGCGGCGGGCAGCGATCTGTTCTCCCAGATCACCCGGCTGCCGGAGTACTACCCCACGCGCCGCGAGCTGGCCATCCTGCGTGAGCGGGCCGCCGACATCGCGGCGCGCAGCGGCGCGGACACCCTCGTCGAGCTCGGCTCGGGAACCAGTGAGAAGACCGTCCTGCTGCTCGACGCCCTCACCGCGGCGGGGACGCTGCGCACCTACACGCCGGTCGACGTCGACTCGGTCACCCTCGGTGACGCCGCGCGGCGGCTCACCGCCCGTTATCCCGGCCTGGCCGTACGGGCGGTCTGCGCCGACTTCGAGCGCCATCTGGCGCTGCTGCCGCGGACGGGCCGGCGGATGGTGGCCTTCCTCGGCGGGACCATCGGCAACCTCGACCCGGTGGCACGTGAGGTGTTCTTGAAGGAACTGCGCACCACCCTCCGCCCCGGCGACAGCTTCCTGCTCGGGGCCGATCTGGTCAAGGACACCGGGCGGCTGGTCGCGGCCTACGACGACGCCGACGGGGTGACGGCCGCGTTCAACCGGAACGTCCTGCACGTGATCAACCGGGAGCTGGGCTCCACCTTCGAGCCGGACGCCTTCGAGCATGTCGCGCTGTACGACGTGCAGCACGACTGGATCGAGATGCGGCTTCGCGCGACCCGGGCCATGAACGTGCGGATCGCCGACCTCGGGCTGTCCGTTTCCTTCGCCGCCGGAGAGGAGATGCGCACCGAGATCAGCGCCAAGTTCCGTCCCGAAGGCCTGCGAAAGGAGCTCGCCGCGGTCGGGTTCACGGTGAGCCGCCACTACACCGACCCCACCGGGGACTTCAGCCTCGTCCTCGCCGGCGCATGACCGCCGGGAAGGCGCCGGAAAGCCGCAGGGAAGCCGTCTCAGGCGCCGGGCACCGGGGACGGCGGGCCGACGGCGGACCTTTCGGGGACGCCGTCACCTCCCCGCAGCTCACGCCGTAGCTCGAGGGCGTGATGCAGGTAGTGCTGGGCCAGGTTGTTGCGGCCCGCGGACCGGTACAGCTCGCCGAGCGTCTGGATCGCGGCGGCCTCCCCGCTGCGGTCGCCGAGCTGCTGGAAGATCACCAGTGACCGTTCCAGCTGGACGGAGGCGTGCGACCGGTCTCCGCGGACCACCTGGAGCTCACCCAGGTTCTGCATGGCGTAGGCCCCGCAGTGGCGGTCGCCGAGCCTTTCGAAGATGTCGAGCGCGTGCCCCTGGTACCGCATCGCCTCGTCGGAGTCGGCCACCAGCTCGTGCAGCCGCCCGAACTGCATGGACACGCACCCCTCCCGATGGGGGTCGCCGATTTCCCTGGCCAGCCGCAGCGCCTCGCCCAACCACGTCGAGGCCCGGCGCAGGTCGCGGACGTTCAGGCACACGCGGCCGATCGCCTGCCGCGCGTAGGCCTCGCCGCCCGGATCGCCCAGGGAGAGGAACATGTTGAGAGCCTGCCGGAAGTAGCCGAGCGCCTTGAGGTCCTCGCCGCAGAACTGGTTCACCGCCCCCAGCCCGCAGATCGAGGTCGCCTCACCCCGCGTGTCGCCCAGCTCGTGGAAGATCACGCGGGATCGCCGGAACATCTCCTTCGCCTCGGCGTAGCGGTCCTGGTAGAGGCACACCTGGGCCAGGCCGCGGAGCATGGCCGCCTCTCCGTGGCGATCCTCCGCCAGGCGGGCGGCCTCCAGGGCGACCCGGTGCGTGAGCTGCCATTCGTCGAAGTGACATCGCAGGTCGAAATAGGGGACGAGGGCCGCGGCGAGCCCCCACGCGGATTCGGCCAGTCCCGCGTCGGCGGCGAGCCGTACCGCTCCCACCAGTGCCTCCCGCTCGGTGTCGAACCACGACAGCGGGTCGGCGGTCAGGCGCCCGACGGTGTCTCCCGGCAGGTTCCAGCGGGGGGCCTTCTCCGACGTCAGGCTGAAGACCGTGGTGGGCAGCCGTGCCGTGGCGCTTTCGGCGGTGGCCATCCACGCCCCGAGCACCCTGACGAGCGCCCGCCGTTCGAAGTCGCCGTCGGCCTTCTCCCTGGCGTTGCAGCGGACCAGGTCAGGTAATCGGTAGCGAGGCTGGCCGATCGGGTCCGTCCCGACCAGCTGTAACAGGTTCACATCGACCAGGGTGTCCATGACGTCGTCGGCGCGGTACCGGTCCAGCACGGCGTCGACCACCCAGCCGGGCAGGGACTGCGGGCCGAGGAGGCCGAGCGCCCGGAAGGTCAGGGCCGCCTCGTCGGGCAGCTGCCGGTAGCTCCGATCAAGGCTGACCCGTACTTCCAGATCCCCCGCCCGCAGCTCGCTGAGCCGGTTCGACTCGTCCTCCAGCCGCTGCTGCAGCACGCGCAGCGACCACCCCGGCCGCCCGGCCAGCCGGGCCCCGGCGATCCTGACGGCGAGCGGCAGGTATCCGCAGGCGCGCAGGATCGCCGAGGCCGCCGCCCTCTCCCCGCCCAGCCGCTCGGCGCCCACGATCCTGCCCAGGAACTCCTCGGCCTCCCGAGGAGACAGCACGTCCAGTTCCAGCTGGAGCGCGCCGGGCATCTCGGTGATCCGCCGCCGGCTCGTCACGAGCACCGCGCAGCCGTTGCCGGGGAGCAGCGGCCGCACCTGCGCGGCGTCGGCGGCGTCGTCGAGGAAGACGAGCATCGGGCGGTCGGCCAGCAGGGAGCGGTACAGCGCGGAGCGTTCGTGAACGGTGGGCGGCAGGCCCGTCTCACCGACTCCCAGCGCCCGCAGCGCCTCGGCCAGCAGCTCACCCGGGTCGGCCGGCGCGTGCGCGGTGCCGCCGAGATCCAGGTAGAGCTGCCCTTCGGGATAGTCGGCCCGTACGGCGTGCGCGCAGTGGACGGACAGTGCCGACTTGCCCACACCTGGCGGCCCCACCACCACGGCGATCGAGGGAGGCCCGTCCGGCGCCCGTTCCTTCGCCGACAGCGCCTGCGTGAGGGCGGCGACGGCTTCGGCCCGGCCGGTGAAGTCCGGCACGTCCGGGGGAAGCTGGTGGGGAGCGGACACGGTCACGGCGGGCGGGGACTCCCCCGCGAGGATGGACGCGTGCACCCGGCGCAGCTCCGGCCCGGGTTCGATCCCCAGCTCGTCGACCAGCTGCTGCCTGACCGTGGTGTAGGTGTGCAGCGCCTCGGCCTGCCGGCCGCTCCAGTGCAGCGCGAGCATCAGCTGCTGCCACAGGTCCTCGCGGAAGGGCTGGTCCCTGAGCAGCTCGCGCAGCTCGCTGATCGCGTCGGTGTACTCCCCCCTGGCCATCCTCAGGGTGATCAGTTCCTCGGCGGCGCCGAGCCGTACCTCCGCGAGCGATCGCAGCCGCCCGTCCCACAGCGGGCTGGCGGGCAGGTCGGCCAGGGGGGTGCCGCGCCACAGCGCGAGTGCCTGCCGCAGCTGGTCGAAGGCCGCCTCCGTACGGCCCGCCGCCCGCGCCCTGGCGATCAGATCCTCGAAGAGCAGCGCGTCGAGCTGTTCGGCGGGCAGTTCGATCGCGTAGCCGGGGGGCCGGGCCAGGATGCGGGCGCCGGCCTCCTCAAGGACGCCGCGCAGCGAGCTCACGTAGGTGCGGATGTTGGCATGGGCGGACCGTGGCGGTTGCTGGGGCCACAGCACCTCCACGAGAAGGTCCCCGCTGACCACGTGGTTCGCGTCGAGCAGCAGCGAGGCCAGCAGTATCCGGGGCTTCGTGCCCGCGATGCGAAGGGGGCGCCCCGAGGTCCAGATCTCCAGGGCACCGAGCACGTTGAATGTGGGCTGATCAACCACCATGACCGCACCTACTCCTCAGATGGAGAGACGTCGCAACCGTTCGCCGGGTTGTGCCGTTCGAGCTGTGTCGTTTGGGCTGAGTTGTTCGAGCTGGATAGGCCTTTATACCGATTTTGGATGTTCTTTGTATGGATTATCCAGAGCCTTGATCCCCAGCAAGAGCCTTTCGAGAGATCCAACAGACAGTGCACGGTTCCGGTCAGGGCACCACCCGCCGGACCTGCGGAAAGGGTCCGCATGAGACTCAGAGGGTTGCTCACGGCGGGGTTCGCCCTGTCGCTCAGCCTGGCAGGCGGCGCCATCGCGACGCCGGGAGCCGTCGCGGCGGTGCACCCGGCGGCTGCCGTGACGCCGACCCCGACGCCGAGCCCGACGTCGAGCTCCGCGCCGGACGAGGACAACCCGAGCCACGAAGACCCTGGCCAGGACAACAACGACCCCGCGAACGAGACGAGTGCCGTACCGCGGACGATGGCGGCGGCGGCGACGAACTTCCAGCTGCCCTTCCCCTGCGGCCAGGTCTGGACGGGCAACTCCGGCGCGAGCAGCGCGCACCGGTCGTGGGAGATCGACTTCAACCGGGGCAGCACGCCGGACGCCGACCGGGGAGACGCCGTCCTCGCCGCGGCGGCGGGAACCGTGGTCATCTCCTCCCACCAGGGATCGGTCAACCGCTACGGGAACCTGGTCAAGATCGACCATGGCGGGGGATGGTCGACCTACTACGCGCACCTGAGCGTGCGCTCGGTCAGCGTGGGCGCCCAGGTCTCCCAGGGGCAGCAGATCGGCACGGTCGGCAACACCAGCAAGCCGGGCAACAACATCTCGCCCCACCTGCACTTCGAGGTGCGCCAGGGCGAAGGCTACCCCGGCAACATCCGCAAGGCCGTCTTCAACGGGGTCACGTACGACTACCAGCGCGCCTACAACCCTGTGACCTCGCACAACAAGTGCGGCGGCGGCGGTGGCGGCAACCCGCACACCCCGCAGTCGGTCTGCGGCAGCGGCTACTCGGTCGTCGACTCGGCGGCCCTGGGCACGGCGGGCACCGTCTACCTGCTCTACAACAACTCCAACGGCAACAACTGCGTGGCCACCATCAAGAAGACCTCCCTCGGCACCGCCACCGCCACCAGCGCCTTCCTGGAAGTGCAGGGCAAGGCCCGCGCCACCGACAGCGGCAACTTCGACTACTACGCGGGCCCGGTACGCGCCTCCGCGGCCAACAAGTGCGTCAAATGGGGCGGCAAGGCCGGCTCCTCCACCTACACCAGCCCCTTCGAACACTGCGGCTAGCCGATCCGCAAGGGCCGCCTCCGCCGGTCGGAGGCGGCCCCTCGACGAACCCCCCATTTGTTGAGGAGAACCTGTGAAGGCCCGACTCCGCCGTTCAGCCACCCTGCTGGCCGGCTCCCTCATCCCCCTCGTGTGCCTGATGGGACGGCCCGCGAACGCCGCTCCCGCAGACCCCCTGGCAGACGCCTTCACCACCGCGTCCACGACCTACGAGGTGCCCCGCGACCTGCTGATCACCCTCGGATACGCCGAGACGCATCTCGACAACCACGACGGCGAGCCGAGCGCGAGCGGCGGCTACGGGGTGATGCACCTGGTCAGCAACCCCACCGCGCACACCCTTGAGCGTGCGGCCTCTCTGACGAGGCAGCCGGTCTCGGCGCTGAAAACCGACGACGCGGCCAACATCGCGGGCGGCGCCGCGGTGCTGCGCTCCTACGCCGACGAGCTCGGGCTGGACGCGACGACCCGGAAGGACCCCGGCAAGTGGTACCCGGCGGTGGCCAAGTACAGCAACGCCTCCTCCGCCGAGGTCGCCAGGCTTTACGCCGACACCGTCTACGAGCTGCTGGCCGAGGGCGTGCAGGCCACCACCCCTGACGGCGAAGCGGTGAGCGTCGCGGCGCAGGCGGTGCAGCCCGACCGCGGCGCCTACGCCAAGGCGCGGTCCCTGGACGGCAGCCGCGCGGCCGCGGCCGTGGACTACCCGTCGGCCCACTGGGCGGCGGCCCACCCCAGCAACTACGCCGTCTCCAACCGCCCGTCCAGCGACGCGATCGACCGCATCGTCATCCACGTGGCCCAGGGCTCCTACGCGGGGACGATCTCCTGGTTCCAGACCGGGCCGAGGCCGAACCCGACCTCGGCGCACTACGTCGTCCGCTCCTCGGACGGTGACATCACCCAGCTGGTCCGGGAGAAGGACAGGGCCTTCCACGCCGGGAGCTACAACAGGCGATCGGTCGGCATCGAGCACGAGGGCTACATCAGCAACGCCTCCTGGTTCACCGACCCGATGTACCGTGCCTCGGCCGCGCTGACCCGCAGCATCGCCGACCGGTACCACATCCCCAAGGACCGCACCCACATCGTCGGGCACGTCCAGGTCCCCGGATCCGACCACACCGACCCGGGCCCGAACTGGGACTGGAACAGGTACATGCAGTACGTCAACGGCGGCGGCGGTGGCGGTGGCGGCAACCCGCACACCCCGCAGTCGGTCTGCGGCAGCGGCTACTCGGTCGTCGACTCGGCGGCCCTGGGCACGGCGGGCACCGTCTACCTGCTCTACAACAACTCCAACGGCAACAACTGCGTGGCCACCATCAAGAAGACCTCCCTCGGCACCGCCACCGCCACCAGCGCCTTCCTGGAAGTGCAGGGCAAGGCCCGCGCCACCGACAGCGGCAACTTCGACTACTACGCGGGCCCGGTACGCGCCTCCGCGGCCAACAAGTGCGTCAAATGGGGCGGCAAGGCCGGCTCCTCCACCTACACCAGCCCCTTCGAACACTGCGGCTAGCCGTGATCAGCGGTGATCCGTCACGCGGCGCAACCGTGAGGATCAAACCGACCGGCGCGTGAAGGCGCGCGCCACGGAGCCCAGGCCGGCCACCGGTCTGGGCTCCGTGCCGTGGCAGGGCGAGGGTGCCACGGCGGGCCCAGCGAGGCGGGGCCGAGCGGGGCTGGCGGGGCCGAGCGGGGCTGGCGGGGCCGAGTGGGGCGGGGCTGGGCGAGACGGGACGGCGAGAAGGGCTTGACCGGGTCACCTCGTCATCGACGGTCCCAGCTCCACCGGCTCGGCGATCACATCCACCAGGGCGCCGTTACGCAACACGGTGATCGGCAGTGGCCGGCCGATCGCATCGGCGAACATCAGCCGCTGCAGGCTCTGGGCGTTTCCCACCGGGCTGCGACCCGCGGTCAGCACCAGATCCCCCTCCCGCAGCCCCGCTCGCGCCGCCGGGGAGCCCGCGACCACCTGCACCACTCGCAGGGCCGCGGCCTGGCCGGTGCGCCGCCGTACCGGCTCGGGCAGCGGCGCCGGGCTGGTGACCAGCCCGAGGTAGGCTCGCCGCACCCGGCCGTCGCGCATCAGCGCCGCGATGATCGAGCGGGTGGTGGCGTTCACCGGAACGGCCAGGCCGAGGCCGACCCCCGCCACCGCCGTGTTGATCCCGACCACCCGGGCCGAGGCGTCGGCGAGCGCCCCTCCGGAGTTGCCCGGGTTCAGCGCGGCGTCGGTCTGGATGACATCCTCGATGAGCCGTACGGCGAAGCCGTCCTGCGCCGGGAGTGAGCGCCCGAGCGCCGAGACGACCCCGGCCGTCACCGACCCGGTGAGCCCCAGCGGGTTGCCGACCGCCACCACGAGCTGCCCGACCACCAATCCGTCGCTGTCGCCGAGCAGGGCGGGTTCCGGAACGGGCCCGTCGGCGCGGATCACCGCCAGGTCCGACAGCGGGTCGGCTCCGACGAGATCGAACGTGCTGGAGGTGCCGTCCTGGAACGCCGCCGTCCCGGATCTGGCGGAGCCGACGACATGCGCGTTGGTGAGCAGGAATCCGTCGTGGGTGAACACCACCGCGGACCCGCTTCCCCGCCCGGCCTTGATCCGGGCGACTTTGGGCTGGAGCTCGGCGGCGACGGAGGAGACGACACGGGAGTAGGCGTCGAGTGGCTGGTCGGGCATGGGAGCCTCCGAGTGTGATTACACACTTACACGTTAACCGACAGGAGCGGCTGATCGAAGCCCTGACCGGACGCCCGTGAAAAGGCCGACCACTCAGCCGGACGGTGAGGGTACGTTCCGCCGGGCGCGGGAACTGACCTGGTCAGCAGACCTACCAGCGAGCGAGAAGATGTCTGGCAGCACCGACCGTCCCGTGCCCCATGGCCCGTCGGCCATCTCGGCCGCGCTACGCCGGATCCGGCGATACAGGCCGTCCGAGCGGATGCTGTTCGACTGCGTCTACGGCACGGTCCTCGCCAGCAGCCTGGCGGCCGCCCTCGACCGGGTCAACAGCCCTTCCAAACCCGGATACAACGCCGCGTGGCTGCTGGTCTCGGCGCTCGTGGCGGCCATGGCCCACGGCTACGCGCATGCCATCGCCTTCCGCGCCCCGGCCGGCGAGGCGGCCCCCACGCACACCATCCGGACGATGTTCGGGGAATGGCCGCTGGTGGTGGCCACCTTCCCCACCGTCGCCGCGCTGCTGACGGCCTACGCGGGGTGGTGGCACGAGTACACCGCCGTCGACGTCGTCCTGGTGTTCAACGTGGTCATGCTCTTCGGCTGGGGGGCGTGGGGCTCCCGGTCCTCCGGCGGTTCCTGGGGAGCGGCGTGCCGAGCGGGGTGCGTCGACATGTTGATGGGCCTGGTCATCATCGCCGCGAACGTCCTGATCAAGTAGCACGGCTCGGCCGGGCCCCGCGCGCCGGCGGTCCCGCCCGTCCGGCGTCCGCGGTGCTCAGCCCTCCCGTCCCGGGATCCTGCCGTTCTGCAGGGCGTTGGGCGCCGCCCTGCCCACCAGGTCCGGGATCACCTTGCCCAGCTCGGCGGGATCCCAGCGGGCGCCCTTGTCCACTCCCGGTCCCGCGTGCCAGCCCTCGGCCACGCTGATGGTGCCGCCCCGCACGTTGAAGACCCGGCCGGTGATCTCCCTGGCCTCCTCGCTGGCCAGCCAGACGGCCAGCGGCGCCACGTCTTCGGGGTGGAAGGCGTCGAAGTCGGCGACGGCGCCCGCGGGCCTGCCGGCTCCCAGGTTCTCGGTCATCCGGGTGAGGGCGGTGGGGGCGAGCGCGTTGACGGTCACACCGTAGCGGGCCAGCTCCTGGGCGGCGATCAGGGTGAGCGCCGCGATCCCGGCCTTGGCCGCGCCGTAGTTGCCCTGGCCGGGATTGCCGTAGATGCCGGACGACGACGTGGTGTTGATGATCCGCGCGTCGACGTCCGCACCGCTCTTGAACCGCTCGCGCCAGTAGGCGGCGGCGTGGCGCGTCGTGGCGAAAGTGCCGCGCAGGTGGACCCGGATCACCGCGTCCCACTCGTCGATCGTCATGTTGACCAGCATCCGGTCGCGGAGGATCCCGGCGTTGTTGACCAGGACGTGCACGTCGCCGTAGTGGTCGATCGCCGCCCGGACGAGCCGGCCCGCGCCGTCGAAGTCGGAGACGTCCTCGCCGTTGGCGATGGCCTCGCCGCCCATCGCCCGGATCTCCTCGACGACCTCTCCCGCCGGCCCGGCCGACGAGCCCGTGCCGTCCACCTCGGCCCCGAGGTCGTTGACGACGACCTTGGCGCCCTGCCGCGCGAACTCCAGGGCGTGCCCGCGCCCGATGCCCCGGGCCGCCCCGGTGACGACGACCACCCGCCCCTCCACGATGCCGGCCATGCGCCCTCCAGTTCTAGAATCCTGTTCTAGATCGAGAGTCTCGAAGAGGCCGGCCGATGTCAACGACGCGGGGCCGCCGTATCCGATGCCCGCCGGACACGGCCTGAACGCGACGAGCCTCTCGCGGCGCGGCTCGGCCACGCCGCGAGAGGCTCCCGGTGATCGCACCGGCCCGCGGGATCAGGCCTGGTCAGGCCGCCGCCCGCGCCGACAGCGTGACCGTCGACTGCCGGGTGACGCCGTTCACGGTGACCGCGATGACGATCTGTCCCGCGCGCAGCGCCGTGAGCGTCCCCGTCGCCGGGTCGAACACCGCGATGTGCCGTGGCTTCGCACCGGCGCGGGTGCCGATGTGGAGGTTCGGAGAGCCGGACCAGTCCGCCGACACGGGGTAGGCGACGGGCACCGTACGGGTTCCCTGCGACAGGGTGGCCGAGACGTGACCGGGCGTGCCGGCCTCCACCGACGTGGGCGCGGTGAGGGTCAGCTCATCGACGTGGGGACGGACCTGCGTGCCGATCCAGGCCGGTGCGTCGACGAACCAGTTGCGCCGGACGTGCGCCGCCTCCCGCTCGGTCACCGGGTCGACCCCCCACAGCGACCAGCCGGTGAAGCCGCCGTCGTCGGCGGCCGTGGCCGGGTTCTTCCCGGAGTTGCCGTTGATGAAGTACGGCACGGCGTCGACCCGGGAGGCGTGGAAGGTCCCGACGTGCGCACCGATGTAGGCGGCTCCCTTGCCCGTGGCGCGCTGGAAGTCCGCGAGCCAGCCCTCGATCAGCGCGGCCTCCTTCCGGTCGCCGAGCTGGCTGCCCTTGCCGGGCGTCGGATCGCGCGGCGGGACGTGGAACAGCACGGCGACCGAGCCGACCGACGGGTCCTTCGCCGCCGCGTCGAGGCGGTCGCGCAACAGGGTCACCTGCTCGAATCCCCCACCACGGACGTTCAGCCGCGAGGTGTCGAGCGTCACGAAACGCGTGCCCTTGTGGTCGAAGGTGCCGTACGTGTCGCCGAAGACCGAGGTGAAGTTGTCGATCTTCCCGCCCATGACCTCGTGGTTGCCGGGCACGTAGTGGTAGGGCAGCTCACCGCGGAGTTCCTCGTCCAGGATCCGCTTGGCGAGCGCGAAGTCCTCGGGGGACGCCTCGTCGACGAAGTCCCCGTTGATGAACAGGAAGTCGGGCCTGGCCGCCTTGATCTCCCGCAGGGTACGGCGGGCGTTGGCGACGATGTCGCTGTCGGGGGCGCGCGCCACGAACTGCGCGTCGGACACGACCGCGAACCGCCACGGCATCGCCGCCACCGCGGCCCCGGGACGGACCACCGGGTCGGCCGTCTTCGGGGCCGCCGGAGCGGTCACCGACGGCGGCACCTTGGCGACGAGCCCGTCGACGGCGATCTCGCCGTTGTACTTCTGGTCGGCCCTGGTCTCGGCGACGTAGAAGCGGCGGAGCCTCAGCGGGTAGTTCACCCCGGCCGGAACCGCGAACTCGACGAACCGCCAGCCGGTCCAGGTGAGATAGGGACCGCGCAGGATCTGCGACTGCCCCTGGGCGTCGTAGAACTCCAGGCTCGGCCATTCCCCCTTGCCGCCGGAGTGGATCCAGAGGCCGAACGCCTGCGGCTGGCCCGGCACGACGATCTGCCGGGGCGGGCTCGCGTAGGCCGCGCGCGTCGCCGTCGACTGCGTGAAGTCGTAGGCGAGCTTCAGCCCGCCACCGTTCTGGCCCGGCGTCGCCGACAGCGAACCCGTCGCACGCGCGGCGGCGAACGTCCACGACCCCGCGTCCTCGAAGTCGGCGACCGGGACGTCCTCGTACCCGACGGTCACCGGCACCGCGACGTTCGAACCACCGGCCCGCACGGTCACCAGACCCGATCCCGTCGCCTTCTTCGCCTTCACCGTGAAGAAGCCGTGCTCGGAGGGGGCGACGTCGAGCAGGTCTGTGTCGTAGTCGAGCCGCACGTCGGCGGGTTCGACGGGCGCGGAGTTGCCGTTGCGGTCGTAGCCGACCACGCCGAACGTGCCCGAGGCGCCCGCGCCCGCGAGGCCGACCCGGTCCGTCGTGGTGCCGATGCGCGCCAGGGGCTGCAGGACCGTGAGGTCGATCTCGCCCTTCGCTCCGTCGCGTGAGGCGGTGACGGTCGTCTGCCCGGGCAGCAGCGCGCGGAAGGTACCGCCGCGGTCGACGTGCCCGTGCACCGCCTGGCTGGTCCGCCACGACGGGGTGCCCGCCGCGGGGCCGTACGTCTCGTCGTATCCCGTCGCGGTGAGCTTGCGGGTGAAGCCGGGGAACACGCGATCGGGGCGTCCCCCGCCGGCCGGGCCGACGCCCGGCGCCTTCGCCGGGTCGCTGGCCGTCTCCACCCAGAAACCCCTGAGCCTGCCGCTTCCGGCGGGGGCGTAGAGCGCGAGGCCGTTGGGGACGTGCCGCTCGCCGCCGTCGGAGGGACTGTTCTCCACCTGCACGTCGGCCGAGCCGGGCTCGCGGGCGAGCATCGTCGAGGAGCCGCCGCCGTCGAGGTTCAGCGCGTTGTGCGCGCCGAGCTCGGCCATCATCGCCCCCAGCTCGGTGAGCGTGACGCCTCTGCTGTCGGCCTGCCGGCCGTCGACGGTCAGCAGATACATCTTGCGGCCGTCGGCGGAGAACCCGACGGCGGTGCGCGGGTGGGCGGCGTTGTCGGTCGAGGTCTGCGCGACGCCGTCCTTGACGAGGATGTGGCTGCCGCCGACGGCCGTCTTGACCTCGCCGCCGTCGGAAGGTTTCGGCCGGTACCTCACCTCGACGCGGTCGCCCTGCTTCAGCCCGGCGAGCGCGGCCGCTCCGGCGTCCCGGCCGAGCAGGATCGTGGTGCCCGCCGGGATCGGGCCGCTGCCCGCGGAGGCGCGCACGTCGGTGACGACGCCGTTCTGGAGTACGGCCTCGGTGACCGAGGCCGCGCCCTCGACCGCGCGCCCGCGGTCGTAGGAGCCCCACAGCGGGGTGAACAGCCCGACGCCGCCGCTCTGGACGAGCTGGTTGAACTGGGTCAGCGTGATCGGGGCGCCGCCGCCGGGCGTCGCGGTGCCGTCGAAGTGCATCTGCAGCACCCGCCCGACCCCGTCGGCGGTCACCGCGACGGCGTTGTTGTGGCCCGCGATCGGAGTCTGGACGAGATCTCCGTCGTGGATGCCGATGCCCTGCGCGGCGCCGGAGTTGTTGATGTCGAAGAAGTCGCCGTTGACGGCGGCGACGGCCCGCGACCGCTTCGCCGGCCCGGACAGCGGCTCGGTCTTCGACACCTCCCCGGAGTACAGGTAGTCGACGCTCGCACCGCCGGTGAGGTCGGCGGCGATCGCGTCGGCGCGCAGCCAGCCCGCGGCGTCGTAACGGTCGAACGAGGTGAGCGTGACCCCCGGCGCGACGGGCCGGGTCTTCTTCGCCGTCTCCAGCTGCCTTCCGCCGGGGGCGACGAGCAGGGTGGAGCGGGCCGGGTAGGACGACGCCTGCGGCGCGTCCTCTACGAGAGTCTGCTGTGGCGGCGGATCGGCCTGGGCGGGCGCCACCGCGCCGAAGGCGAGCAGCGGGGCGAGCAGGGCCGTGGCCACGATTCGGGGATGGTGTCTTGGGGGCACGAGCGAACTCAACCGCGTAATGGTTACAAGTTTCAAGACTCTCTGGTGTCTTAAAAGAAAATTTCAACCCCTGGGAAGACACCGGTCGCCACGAACGACGTCGACGCGTTTCATGCAAGTTCGCCCGATTCGCCTTGGCGCGGACGGTCGGACGTCTCGGTCCGGCTTTCGGCCCCGCGGACCGCGACGACCACAAGGCCATGCGACCGATGGTTACACGCTCATTACGGCACGCGGACTCACCAGATCCACCCCTTTCGGCCTGGAATCGCCCGGCGACGGCCAAGGCCACCCCGAAGCCATGCCGAAGCCATACTGAAGTCCCATCAAAGCGATCAAGGTCGCCCTTGAATCAGGCCGAAGCCTCACTGAACAGGCGATGAGCGATAAATCATGAAATGCAAGACAAAACTGTGAATTTCACATTATTGACTGGAATATTGACGGCTTCGCCTGGAAGGCGTCAAATTCCTCTCAGCCCCACCAGCAGTACTGGCGAGCCTCTCCGCCCCGCCGTACAACGAACGTCAGCGCGCGGCGTTCGTGAACGCGCAAACGAGGCCTCGCTTCCAGGCAATTCGGCGGACCACGGCTGCCCCCGAAAAACGTCGTGGCCGTCGCTCAGCAGAAGGAGCACCGCGTGAAACGCTCTGTCGCGTTTGCGCTAGTGGCCACGGCGACAAGCATGGTCGTGGCCCTGTCCACCGCATCGGCCGGAGCCACCGGACTGACCGTCCTCGCCCCCTCGATCGTTCCTCCCGACACCCCAGCCCAGGCCGCGGACCGCCTCGTCGCAGCGGAACCGGACATCCTCCAGGCATCGGACAAGGACCGCTTCCTCCGCCGCAGCACCATCGCGGGCAAGGGCGGGCTCAACTACGTCTCCTACACGCGAACCCATGCCGGCCTGCCGGTTCACGGTGGCGACTTCGTCGTCGTCACCAACTCCAGCGGCGGCGTGCTGAGTACGTCGATCGCCCAGACCGAGAAGCTCACCGTCGGGACCGTCCCGAAGGTCAAGCCGGAGAAGGCCGCGGAGATCGCCAAGGCTGAGATCTCCGAGGCCGCCGAGGTCTCCACGCCGCAGCTGTCGGTGATGGCCGAAGGCTCCGGACGACTGGCCTACGAGGTTGTCGTGAGCGGCAGGAACAAGGGCCGCGAGAGCAAGCTCCACGTCTTCGTCGACGCCCTGACCGGCGAGATCGCCGAGAAGTCGGACGAGGTCATGGACGGCCAGGGCGCGAGCTACTACAACGGCCCGGTCACCATCGGCACCACGCAGTCCGGCGGGACCTTCTCCCTGACCGACCCCGCCCGCACGGGCATACTCTGCGGCGGCCAGAACGGCTCCGCCTACACCGGCCCCGACGACAACTGGGGCAACGGCACGGGCACCGACCTGGAGACCGCCTGCGTGGACGCGCTTCACGCGGTGGGCAAGGAATGGGACATGCTGCGCGCCTGGCTCGGCCGCAACGGCATCAACGGCACCGGCGGAGGCTTCCCCGCCAGGGTCGGTCTGTCCGACGTCAACGCCTACTGGAACGGCAGCTACACCAACTTCGGCCGCTCCCAGGACGGCCAGCGCCAGGCGACCCCGATCGACGTGGTGGCGCACGAGTTCGGCCACGCCATCTTCCAGACCACGCCCGGCGGCTCGACCGGCAGCAACGAGAAGGGCGGGCTCAACGAGTCCACCGGTGACATCTTCGGCGCGCTGACCGAGTTCTACGCCAACGAGCCCGCACAGTACGACCCGCCGGACTTCAGCGTGGGCGAGGAGGTGAACCTCGTCGGCAGCGGGCCGATCCGCTACATGCACAGGCCGTCGCAGATCTCCGGCAACCCCGACTGCTACTCCTCCTCGGTGCCGAACATGGAGGTGCACGCGGCAGCCGGCGTCCAGAACCACTGGTTCTACCTGCTCGCCGAGGGAACGAACCCGACCGACGGCCAGCCGGCCAGCCCGACCTGCAACAACTCCACCCTCACCGGGCTCGGGATCCAGAAGGCGGGCCAGATCTTCATGGGCACGCTGAACCGTAAGACCTCGACCTGGACCCACCAGCTCGCCCGCAGGGCCTCGCTGGAAGCCGCGATCCAGCTCTTCCCCGGCTCCTGCACCGAGTTCAACGCGACCAAGGCAGCCTGGACCGCGGTCAGCGTTCCCGCCGCGGCGGGCGAGCCCGCTTCGTGCTCCGCGGGCAACGACTTCTCCATGACGCTCAACCCGACGTCGGCGACCGTGCAGCCGGGCCAGCAGGCCACCACGACGGTGAGCACGCAGACCACTTCGGGCAGCGCGCAGAACGTGACGTTCTCGGCGTCCGGCCTGCCCTCGGGCGCGACCGCCTCCTTCAACCCGGCGTCGGTGACCTCGGGCGGCTCCTCCACCCTGACGATCTCGGTTCCGGCCGGCACCGCGTCCGGCACCTACAACGTGGTCGTCACGGGTGACGGGGCCAGCGTCGACAGGACGGCTCCCTTCACGCTCACCGTCGGCTCCACGAGCAACGTCGTCTTCAACGACACGTTCGAGACCAGTCTCGGCTGGACCGCGAACGCGGGCGGCACCGACACCGCCACCACCGGGGCGTGGGAGCGCGGCGACCCCGAGGCGACCAGCTCCTCGGGCACGTCCCTCCAGCTCGGCACCACCGTCAGCGGCTCCAACGACCTGGTCACCGCTCGTCTGGCGGGCGCGTCCGCGGGTGAGAACGACGTCGACGGCGGGGCGACGAGCATCCGCTCGCCCGAGATCGTGCTTCCCTCCGGCACGCTGACGTTGACCTTCTCCTGGTACCTCGCCCACCTCAGCAACGCGAGCAGCGCCGACTACTTCCGGGTCCGTGTGCTCTCCGGCAGCACCAGCACGCAGGTCTTCCAGCAGCTCGGCGCCGCATCCAACCGCGCCGGTGCATGGCAGGCCGCGACGGTCAACCTGTCCAGCTACGCCGGGCAGACCATCCGCCTCCAGATCGAGACCGCCGACGCCTCGACGGCGAGCCTCATCGAGGCCGGAGTCGACGACGTGAGGATCACCAGGTCCTGACCCCGTCTCTCCAGCGGCCCCGGCCCTTTCCAGGCGCCGGGGCCGCGCCACGTCCGAGGCCGCCCTCCGGACTCCGGTGACACGCGAACGGGCGCCCGGCCCACACCACGAGGGCCGGGCGCCCGGATCAGGTCAGCGGACGGCCCTGAGGGCGTCGACGATGCCGAAGCCGTAGAAGCCGTTGCGGAACCCGCTCCCTTCGCAGACGTGCGTCGCGGTCACCGTGGTGCCGTTCGGCAGGTGCCGCGTGTAGGTGTACGCGGCCGGGTCGGGGCAGGCCGTCCTGGTGGCGGACGCCTTGAGGGCCGTTTCCACGACGGCCGGGCTGAGCGTCTTGCCGCCGTGCTCCCGGTCGCGGTGGCCGAACCTGCTGACGATGAGCGCGGCCACGCCGGCGGCGCGCGGCGAGGCCATCGAGGTGCCCTGGAGGTACTGGTAGTAGGCGCAGACGGTGTCCTTGCAGTCACGGACCACGTTGGCGACCTTGGGCGTGCCGTCGGGGTTCAGCTCACCGCGCTCCTCGGCGAGCGCCTTGGGGTAGGCCGACAGCGTCGCCTTGGTGACGTCGCGGGTGTTGCCCGGCGTGTCGTAGACGTCGCCGCCGGGCGCGGAGACGTCGGCGTAGCCGTTGCCGTAGCTGGAGAAGTAGGACTTGCGCTTGCTGACGCCGAGCGAGGAGACCGAGATCACGTGATTGCCCTCGGTCGGCATGGAGAGGCAGCTCGTCGGGATCGTGCGGGAGTAGGGGGCCTCCCCCGGCACGCTGGCGAAGTCGGGGCTGGAGGCGTCGGTGAGTTCCTTGGTGTAGTCGTTGCCGCTGTTGCCCGCGGCCGCCACCAGGGTCACGCCCCTCCGGTGGGCATAGTCGAGCGCCCGCTGGGTGGCCTTGATGACCGTGGCCTGCTCCAGACGGTCGGCGGGAGAGTCGGCCGGGTTGTCGGTGCAGTTGAACAGCCACGGATCGATGTAGTAGCTCATGTTGACCACGTCGACGCCGATGTCGCCCGCGTAGGTGAGCGCGTCCACGCTCGGCTGCAGGAAGAACAGGCCGGAGTCCTGCCCGACCCGCAGGTTCACGACCGAGACCTTGGGCGCCACGCCCGCGACGCCGAGCTGGTTGATCGGTGAGGCGATGGAGGACGCCACGTGCGTGCCGTGGCCGTCCTCGTCGACGTCGGCCGGGTCGTTGCAGGAGTGGTCCGGCTCGGCCTCGCACGGGCCGTCGACCTCGGCGCCGTTGGCGTCGGCCGGGATGTCGACGGTGAAGTTGCGGCTCAGCTCGCGGTTGAAGTTCGGCGCGATGTCAGGGTGGGACCCGTCCACACCTGTGTCAAGAACGCCGACCAGCACGCCGGGGTCACCTTGCCGGTACTTGTGGGACCCGTCGGCGGTCGCGTGGATCTGCTTCATGTCCCATTGCAGCTCCGACAGCGGCTCGGCGGCGGGTGCCGGCTTCCCGGGCGTGGCGCCGGCGGGCGCGCCGTGGCCTTCCTTCTCCACCGCCCTGGCCTCGATGGCCTGACGCACCGCGGCGCTCGACCGGGTGGCCTTGGGCACGCTGCCGATGGACCGGTTGTGGGCGACGCCCTCGATCGAGGCACTGGCCCGCACCGCGGTGACGAAGTCGGCGTTCGTCGTGGTGACCGTGGCGACGCCGACGGCGTCGTTCTCCCTGACGATGCTTCCGCCCGCGGCCTGGACGGCCTGCTGGGCCTCGGCGAGGTTGGCGCCTTCCTTGTAGAGGACCACGTACTCGGCCTCCGCACCCGGCTCGGCGCCCACCTGCCGAGCCTGCGCCGGGGTCACCAGCGCGGCCGCTGTGAGAGCGGTAGCGGCGGCGACGATGATGACGCGTTTCACACACACCTCCGTGTCTCTGAAGATCCTCCAGACAATGTGGATTCACGGGCGGCGTTAATCCACAGGAAACGAAAATCGCCATCAACGCGTAATGAACCCGGGGTTTGACAGGCTTCACCGAACGGGTGACGACATGCGGCCGCATAACGGCCCGATCCTCGTCAATTCGCCTTGCGGATTTCGCCCCCCGGTCCTCGGGTTTTCGCTCACCAGAAGCCGACATGATGCCTCACAGTGAGAGATAACGGACATACCGAGCATGTCATCCATTTATGTGACTCTTCACACGATAGGTGAATCAATGTCGAACACAAGGTGAAATCCGACAATGGGAGTGCTTGCCCCATCAGGGCGCACATCTCCCATTTTTTAACAAACCACCAGCATCTACGGACACGCACGGCGGAGGCTTGCCGGAAGCTGTCCAATACTACCTTTAATGCATGTCCGAAAAAGACTTCCCGGCATCAGTGCAGGTGAATTTAAATAAACAAAACAGCCAATTACCTACTGGAATTGTCAGGAAATTTCTGCCCATTGACACCTTCGAGGCATTTGGAGATCCTTTAAGCGATTTTATTGGCTCCTAGCACGATCAAGGCGCCCACCAGGTTCATTTATTGGGCGCCTCGGGGTAGTTGACCCATCGCGGCTTCCCGATGATCGCCAGCGTCGTTTCCGGCCCACTCGCCGCCCGGGTCCACCGGCGTGACCTCACCCGCCCTCGGGCAGCGCAGAAGTTCCCCACCACCAGCAACCGTCAAGACCGGACCGCCACACGGGGGCGGGTCGGTGTCCTGCGCCCACGCGCCGCCACCGCGGCGAAGCTCGGCCGTTCCCAGCCCTGCGACCGCTGGCAACCCAGCAGGAGTTCACCGTCGTCGCGTTCAACGTCGTCGACATCCCGACCATCACGGCGCCCGGCCCGGCCCCACCACGACGCCGGGGGCGGTGACCCATGTCCACCCATGTGCCATCAACGGGAAAGCCCACCAGCCACAAGCAAGGAGCCCGACGGTGAACAGGAAAAAGGAGGCTTTGGCGCCGGCCCAGCCATTGCAGGAAACCGAGGACGCGCGGCTTGCCGTACATGGCGGCAGTCCCGTTCGGCGCGCACCTTGGCCGACCTACGACAAAGGGGCCGTCTTCATCCACCCCGAAGACGAAGAAGCGGCGTTGCGCGCCATTCGCAGTCACCTCTATTTCCGCTACGACTACCGAGCCCAGCAGGAAACCGAATGCGGCAGATTCGAGGAGAAATTATGCCGCTATTTCGGGACCAAACACGCGCTGGCCGTGTCGAGCGGCACCACCGCACTCGCACTCGCCATCATGGCGGCGGGGATTCCGCCGGGTTCTCTGATCGTCTGCCCCGGCTTCACCTTCGTCGCCACGCCCAGTGCCATCGTGCTCGCCGGGTGCAAGCCTCTTCTGGTGGAGGTGGACGAGAACCTCCACCTGGACCTCGCCGACCTGCGCCGCCGCTGGACGCTCGAGATCAAGGGAATCCTGGTGGTCCACATGCGCGGCTTCGCGGCCGACATGGAGGCGTTGACACGCTTCGCCGCCGAGATGGGCGTTCCGGTGTTCGAGGATGCCGTGCCGGCCCTCGGCGCCGAGCTGAAGGGCCGCAAGCTCGGCACCTTCGGCCTCGCGGGCGCCTTCAGCAGCCAGTCCGACAAGTCGCTCAACTGCGGTGAGGGCGGTTTCCTGATCACGAACGACAGCGTGCTCTTCGCCCGCGCCGTCGTGCTTTCCGGTGCTTACGAAGGGCGCCTCCGGCGGCATTTCCCGGATGGCGAGCCGCCGATCGGCACCGACCTCGACCTGCCGCTGCTCAGTTTCCGCATGGACGAGATCCGCGCGGCCCTGCTGTGCGCCGAAATGGAGCGGCTGCCGATCCGGCTGGAACGCTTCCACCGCAACTACTCCTACGTGGCCGCGGCGCTCTCGGACCTCCCCCAGATCGAGATCCGGCAGCCGGTGGCGCCCGGTGCCTACCTCGGCGAGGCGTTCATCTTCCGCGTGCCGGGCGGGAACGCGAAATGGTTCGCCCACGCGCTCTGCCGCGAGGGCATCGACGCGCGCAATCTCGGCTCCGACGAAGACACCAACGTGCGGGTCTTCTGGAGCTGGCTGTTCCTGTTCGGCACCAAGGACGTCACGAAGATCAAGGCGCTGCTGCCGGACACCACGCGGTATCTGGAGCAGGCGGTCGACATTCCCCTGTCCTCCAGCCTCTCGGCCGAGGACTGCGATCAGCTGATCGCGGGGGTCCGCAAGGTGGCGGGCGCCATCGGATCGGACCGGAACGGGCCGGAACCGGCACAGGCCGTCGTGGGCGACGATCGCGGGCACGCGCTCGAGGGCCGGGAGGCAGGCTTCCCGCAGGAGTCGCCGCCGGCCGCCGGCGCGGCCGACGTCGCTCGGACGAGGCCGCAGCGATGACGAAGCCCGAAGAAGAGAGCACGGTCCCCCGCCGCGCCTTCGTCGGGATCTTCGGAGGACTCTTTTCCGGTTACATCGGCCTCACCGCGGCGATTCCGGTACTGCCGGGCTTCGTCCGGGAGAGCTTCGGCGCCGCCGACTTCACCGTCGGGCTGGTGGTCACGGCGACAGCGCTCACGGCGCTGCTCGTCCGGCCCGTCTCCGGCCATCTGGCAGATCGGTACGGCCATCGTCTCGTCATGCAGATGGGCGCGCTGATCGTCGCCGTCGGCGGTGTGCTGTACTTCCTGCCGCTCGGACTGGCCGGCCTCATCGCCGTCCGCCTGCTGCTCGGCGTCGGCGAGGCGTCGCTCTTCACCGCGGGTGCGGTCTGGACCGTGTCGCTCGCGCCGCACAGCCGCCGCGGGCAGCTGATCGGGCTCTACGGCGTCAGCATGTGGGGCGGGATCTCGGTGGGAACCTTCCTGGGCGCGGCGCTTCAGCCCTTCGGCTTCGGGGCGGTGTGGGGTTTCAGCATCGCCGCCGGGCTCGTCGGTCTCGTGCTGATCAGCTCGGTTCCCGCGCCCTCCCGCTCCGGCCGGCCGAGTGGCGGAGGCGGCCTGCTCCTGGGCCCGGCATTGCTGCCGGGGACGGCGCTCGCGCTCGCCGCCGCCGGCTACGCCGGTCTCGCCGCCTTCGTCGTTCTTCACCTGCAGGCTCGCGGCATCCAGGCGGGCGTCGCCGTGCTCAGCGGCTTCAGCGCCGTCTACGCCGGTACGCGCCTGTTCATCGGCCATCTGCCGGACCGGCTCGGGCCGCGGCCAGTGGTGATCTGGTCCGGCATCGGCGAGGCCGTCGGCCTTCTGATCATCGCCCTGGCACCGAACCTGCCGATCGCCGTGTTCGGCGGCCTGATCATGGGAGTCGGGTTCTCGCTGCTGCACCCGTCGCTCGCCCTGATGGTGATGAACCTGACCGACAAGTCGAAGCAGGGAGCCGCGATCGGCGCTTACACCTCCTTCTGGGATCTGGGCCTGAGCGTCTGGGGACCGGTGATCGGGGTGGTCGCGACCGGCTTCGGCTACCCCGCCGTGTTCGTCGTGGGCGCCGTCTGCGCGGCGGCGGCCGTGGGCGTGGCGCTGTGTGTTCGCCAGCCGAGCGCGCAGCCGACGGCCACGGGCTGAGTCGAGGAGCAAACCATGGACACGTCACCGCTCAAGATCCTCTGCATCACCGGATGGTGCCGCAACGGCAGCACCATCATCGGCAACATCCTCAACGAGATCCCCGGGTTCTTCCACGTCGGGGAGCTGCACTTCCTGTGGAAGAACTCCGCCGGCAGGGGCGTGAACAGCCTGTGCGGGTGCGGAGAGGTGCTGACCGGATGTCCCATCTGGTCGAAGATCATCCCGCTCGGCATGCCCGAAGGGGTTTCGCTGGAGGACTTCGCCGACACCGTCATCCGCCGCCAGCGTGCCTGCGTCCGGACGAGGCACACCTGGCGCGTGCTCGACCGCGGGCTGCACTGTGACGACATCCGCGAGCACGCCGACCTGATGACGCGGACCTACCATGCCATCGCCGAGCGGACGGGCTCGCGGGTGATCGTCGACACGACGAAGATCCCGGGTGAGGCGGCCCTGCTGCCACGCCTCGAGGGGGTGACGCCCTATTACGTCCATCTCGTGCGTGACCCCCGGGCGGTCGCCCACTCGTGGCGCGAGCCGAAACAGTACGTCTACGCCATGTCGTCCTCCATGAGCACGGCCTACTGGCACGGCTTCAACCTGGCCTCTCAGGCGATCACCCGGCGTCACCCGGGGCGGTCGCTCTTCCTGCGCTACGAACGGTTCATCGCCGACCCGGCCGGAACGATCGACGCGCTGCTGCGGTTCTGCGACGCGGACCCCGACGCCAATCCGGTGCGAGACCGGACGGTCGAGCTTCACACCAACCACACGGTCACCGGAAATCCGGATCGCTTCCGCACCGGCGTCACCGTCATCCGGGACCGGGACGACTCCTGGAAGACCGGCCTTTCGGTGTCCGCGAAGCTGGCGGCGGCGACGCTGTCATGGCCGCTTTTCCGGCGCTACGGCTACGGATACGACGGCACGCTCCTCGCCGGTCCGCGGCGAGCGGACGCCGCGACGCCGCAGGCGACCAAAGAGCAATAGGGCTCGGACGTAAAGGAGAAGAACGATTGGATCTGGGCCTTGAGAACAAGGTCGCGCTGGTCGTCGGCGGCTCAAGCGGCCTCGGCCTCGCCACCGCCAGGGAACTGGCCAGGGAGGGTGCGCATGTCGCGATCGGCGCGCGTGATCCCGACCGGCTCGCGGCGGCCGAACGCGACCTCAAGGAGGTGGCGCGCGGCCGCGTCCGCGCCACGAGTGTCGACGTCACCGACCGGGCGGCGGCACGCCGCTGGGTCGACGAGGTCGCCGCGGACTTCGGTGCGCTTCACATCGCCGTCGTCAGCGGTGGCAGCCCGCCGATCGGCACGGCCTCGCAGTTCGAGCTGGAGGAGTACCAGGCGGCCGTCGACAAGGTGCTCTTCTCCGCGGTGAACCTGGCCCAGGCGGCGGTGCCGTACCTCAAAGCCGCGGGGTGGGGCCGGCTGCTCTTCGTCGCCTCGGAGACGGCGAGCGTGCCCATACCCCCGCTGGCGCTCTCCGGCGTGACGCGCGCCGCCATCGTGCGCTTCGCCCAGGCCCTCGCCTCCGATCTCGGCCATGACGGCATCACCGTCAACGTGCTGGCGCCCGGCGGAGCCCGCACCCCGCCGATGGAGCGGGCGGCGGCCAAGCTGGCCGGGGACGGCGACGTCGAGGCCCAGCTGCGCGCCATGGGCCATCACAACGCCCTGGGCCGCCTCGCCGACCCGGACGAGGTCGCCGCCGTCGCGGCCTTCCTCGCCAGCGAACGGGCCTCCTTCGTCACCGGCGCGCTTCACCTGATCGACGGCGGCGCCAGCGTGACGGGGCCGGAACTGCCGCACCTCACGGCCGCACGCAAGGACACCTACACATGACGAACGCGAAGGAGCCTGTGATGTCGATGACCAGCCATGCCTACACCGAGCAGGAGGTCGGAGACTTCTTCGACCAGACCGCCCAGACGTATTTGAGCTTTTGGGACAGCGAGGGGGTCCTTCACACCGGTTATTTCGAGAACGACGCTGACGACGACTATCGTGCGGCCGCCGACCGGACCTCCGACATCCTGGCGGAGGACGCCGGGATCGACGGCTCGTCTCATGTGCTCGACGTGGGTTGCGGCTGCGGCAACTTCCTGATCCATCTCGCCGGGCGGTACGGCTGCCGCGGCGAGGGGCTGGACCTGAGCCAGGAGCGCATCAAGATCGCGCAGGGGCTGCTGGCCGGCCGTGACGGGCTCGACATCGAGTTCCGCCACGGCTCGGCGACGCGGATGCCGTACGAGACCGGCAGTTTCAGCCATGTCGTCAGCCAGGACGCGCTCTTTCTCGTACCGGACAAGCCGCGCAGCCACGCGGAGATCCATCGCGTTCTCCGCCCCGGCGGCGTCTTCGCCTTCTCCGACTTCCTCCAGCCCAAGAAGGAGATCGGTGAGCGTGCCCGCAAGCACGTCTACGACCGCGTGAGATGGAGCAGCGGTTATTCGCTCGTCGAGTACCAGGCCGCCCTGGAGAGCGCCGGGTTCGAGATCATCCTCGCCCGCAACCTCGAAAGCCACATCAGGCAGACCTACCGCGTGCTGGGGAAGACGGCGCGGGAGCGCGCCGAGACCACGTCGGACCCCGCGGCCCGGGACTGGATGCTGGCCTTCTCCGACTCCTGCGGGGAGATCCAGATCGCCATCGATCAGGGCGAGTTCGGCTGGGGAATCTTCGTTGCCCGCAAGCGCTAGACCGGACCATCACGAGCGAGGAAGTCATGCAGCGGACAGAAGGTATGAAGCGCACGATGGCGGAAGTCGTCGCCGAGCGGAAGAAGGAGCTGTCGCCGGGCCGGATGTTCGTCGAGGCCTGTGCCGCCAAGGGACTTGAGGCCTCCGTCGAATACGACGTGACGATCACCGACTCGTTGACGAGCTCGCGGCGGAAACCGCGTTATCCGGCGCGCAACATGCTCAAGGTCGTCGACCTCTCCAAGGACCCGCGGCAGTACTACTGGCACGAGAGCCCGCCACGGCCGGGCGATCCGAAGGTCCACGAGGCCGACCTGAGGCGCGAGGCGGCCAGCCGCTTCCACAAGTCGCCGATTCCGGAGCTCTACCCCACCACCGCGTGGGTCCAGGTCCCGCCGGACCTGTGGGAGGACGAGGAGACCTTCGAGTCCTTCGTCAACTACCGGCTGATCGTCCGCCTCGCCACGGCCGAGAACCACACGATCATCCGCGGCGAGGGCGGGCTGCTGAACATTCCGGGGATCGCGCGCATGACCTCGGAGGGCCCGTTCAGCTCGACGATCCTCGCGGCGTGCAACGAAGTGGAGCAGATGGGGGGCACTGCCGACGGCCTCATCATCAACCCCGTCGACTACTACAGGTTCATGGGGCAGGGCCGCCTGATGGACGACGTCGAGCAGAACGGCGTCTTCATCGTGCGGACGCGCCTGGTCGACCCGGGGACCGCGATCGTCGGCGACTTCGGGCACGGCGCTCTGCTGTTCGACGCGGGACGCTCGGTGATCCGTTTCGCCGAACCGCCCCCGGGCACCTTCGCCGAGCCCGGCCTCGCACTCATGGCCGAGATCTACGAGCGAGTCGTGATCAATCTTCCGACCAACTTCTTCATCGTGAGCCTGTAAGGACAGCGCATGCCGACGATGCTCCCCCCAGACGCGACGCCCACGCGGCACGATCCTGACGTCCTCGTCATCGGCGGGGGCATCGTCGGCCTGTTCTGCGCCTACTACCTGCGCCTCGGCGGCAGCAGTGTGGCCGTGGTCGAGCGCGGATCGGTCGGCGACCCCCTGGCCTGCTCCTACGGGAACACCGGCTTCGTCGGCACACAGGGCGCGGCTCCCCTCGCCGAGCCCGGTGTGCCGGCCCAGGGGCTGCGCTGGCTGCTGAATCCGGAAAGCCCCTTCTACATCAAGCCCCGCCTGGACGGCGAACTGCTGCGCTGGCTCTGGCATTTCCGCCGCGCCTGTAACGACCGGGACGCGCAGGCCACCTTCCACGTGCTGCTCGACATGAAGAAACGGAGCCTCGACATCCTGCGCGAGCTCTGCGCGCCGGACGGCCTCGGTTCCACCTTCACGGAACAGGGCATGGTGGTCGCGTTCAAGACGCCGCAGGGATTCGAGAAGGCCTGCCGTTCCGTGCCGCAAACGGTCGCGAACGGCGTGCCCCTGCGCGTCCTCGACCTGGGGGAACTGCGCGCGCTCGAACCGGGCACCGAGTTCGACATCCACGGCGCCCTGTACAACGAGGAGGGCGCCTACCTGCACGTTCCGGACTTCGTCCGGGAGTTCGCCCGGACGGTCGAGGACATGGGGGTCGAGATCCACACGCAGGCCGAGGTCACCGGCTTCGAGGTCGCGGGCCGCGAGATCAGGCAGGTCAGGACGACGCGCGGTGATTTCACGCCCCGCGAGACGGTCATCGCCGCGGGCGCGTGGTCCGCGGAGTGCGCCCGCAAGCTGGGCATCGGGCTCAGGCTCCAGCCCGCCAAGGGCTACACCATCACGGTCAAGGCACCGCACAACGCGCCGAGGCTGCCGATCCTGCTGGGCGAGGGGAAGGTCGCGCTCACACCGCTCGGCGACCGTCTTCGCCTCGGCGGGACGCTGGAGCTGGCGGGCATGGACAGCACCGTCTCCCGCCGCCGGGTGGACGGCATCCTGCGAACCGTCCGGTCCTATCTCCCACGGCTGGAGACCGCCGAGACCATCGAGGTCTGGAGCGGCTTCCGCCCCTGCACGCCGGACAGCCTCCCCTTCATGGGACGCGCCGACTCCTATCGCAACCTCTCCCTCGCGTGCGGCCACGGCCATATCGGCCTGGGTCTCGCACCGGTCGGGGGCAAGCTGGTCGCCCAGATCGTCACCGGCGAGCGACCCGACATGGATCTCGCGCCGTTTCGCGTCGGCCGCTACGGCGGGCGGGCGCCGCGCCGGCTACGACGGTAAGACGCCGCGGCGCGCACGCGTCGCGGCCACGAGATGGCAGGAACATCCGGCGGGAGAAGACGACCATGACAAGCGAAGCGGAAACGAAGCGTGACGCCGTGATCGGCGTCCTCTGCCTCGAGACCTCGTTCACCAAGATCCCGGGGCACATCCGCAACCGGACCACCTTCGACTTCCCCGTCACCTACAAGGTGGTGGAGGGCGCGACACCGGAGCGAGTGGTGAGCCAGGCTGATCCGAGCCTGCTCGAACCGTTCATCCGCGCGGCCCGGGAGCTTGAGGCGCAGGGGGTGGCGGCGATCACCGGAGCCTGCGGCTTCCTGGTCCTCTTCCAGAAGCAGCTGGCCGACGCGGTCACCGTCCCGCTCTACACGTCGAGCCTGATCCAGCTGCCCATGGTCCACCGCATGCTCCGCTCGGATCAGAAGGTCGGGCTGCTGGTCGCCAAGAAGAGCTCCCTCACGCGGCGCCATCTTGAGGCGATCGGCGGCGAACACGTTCCGGTCTGCGTCGCCGGCATGGCGGAGCAGCCGGAGTTCCGCGAGGTCATGCTCGAAGGGCGGCGCGTCGAGCTCGACGTCGACCGCCTGGGGCGCGAGGTGCTGAGCCAGGCCGAGAAGCTCGCACTGGACAATCCAGATATGGGGGCGCTCGTCATTGAATGCACAGATCTGGTGCCATTCGCACACGCGATTCAGGCACGAATCGGCGTGCCGGTCTTCGACATCGTGACGCTCACGGAGATGGTGTACCGGAGCCTGACACGCCGGTCCTTCGGCGGCTGAGGCGGCTGAGGCGGCTGAGAACGTCGTAGATTCCCGACAAATCTTCGCCCGCGAACTTCGTCCGGCACGACATCCGCGAAGGCGCGGACACCCTGGCAGCGTGGCTCGAAGTTGATCGATCCGCGCCCGGCGGGCGCGGAGGCGAACGTGTCGCCACGACGAAAAGGGGCATCCGATGGCGGTTGGCAAGGCTGATGTGCTGGTCACGGGACTGGGCGCCACCACGCCCCTGGGCGGCGACGTGGCCTCGACGTGGGCCGCGCTGCTGGCCGGGGAGTCCGGGATCGGCCCGATCGAGGAGGACTGGGCGGCCGGCCTGCCGGTGCGGATCGCGGGCCGGCTACGAGTGGAGCCCACCGACGTGCTCGATCGGGTGAAGGCCCGGCGCCTGGACCGTTGCGAGCAGATCGCGCTCATCGCCGCCCACGAGGCCTGGGCCGACGCCGGACGTCCGGAGGTGGAGCCCGAGCGCCTGGCCGTGGTCGTCGGCACGGGTACGGGCGGTGTGCTGAGCACGCTCGGCCAGGACGACATCCTGGAGGCCTCCGGCGTGCGGCGGGTCTCGCCGTACACCGTGCCCATGCTCATGGCCAACGGGCCCGCCGCCTGGGTCAGCATCGAGCTCGGTGCCCGGGGCGGGGCTCACACTCCGGTGAGCGCCTGCGCGTCCGGTGCCGAGGCGATCGCAATGGGACTGGACCTCATTCGCCTCGGCCGGGCCGATGTCGTCGTCGCGGGTGGCGCGGAGGCGTGCATCCATCCCCTCACGATCGCCGGGTTCTCCCAGGCCAAGGCGCTCTCGACCCGCAACGACGCGCCGCGGGAGGCGTCCAGGCCCTTCGACGCCGCACGGGACGGGTTCGTCATCGGCGAGGGGGCCGCCCTGGTGGTCCTGGAACGCGCCGAGTTCGCCATGGCGCGCGGCGCACGCGCCCACGCGGGGCTGGCCGGAGCGGGCATCACCTCGGACGCCCACCACATCACCGCCGCCCACCTGGGCGGGCAGGTGCGCGCCATGCGTCTGGCCCTGGCCTCCGCGGGCCTGGACCCGCTCGACATCGGGCATGTCCACGCCCACGCCACCTCCACCCCGACCGGCGACGTGACCGAGGCTCGATCGATCGCCGATGCGATCGGAACGCATCCGGTGGTCACGGCGACCAAGTCGATGACCGGGCATCTGTGCGGTGCCGCCGGAGCCATGGGGGCCATCGCCGCGATCCTCGCGATCCGCGACGGAATCGTCCCGGCCATCCGCAACCTGGACACCCTTGATCCTCAGGTCGAAATCGATGCCGTCGCCGGCCGGCCACGCCACGGCAGGCTGGCGGCGGCGCTGGCCAACTCCTTCGGATTCGGCGGCCACAACGTCTCACTGGCCTTCGCCTCCGCCTCCTGACGGCCACAGTCCGCCCAGAGAACCTCCGAGAACACCGCCTGCCCGGCCGCTCACCCGCCGAGTAGGCGTTTTCTCGAGCGGCTGCGCCTGACCACCAATATGACGAAACCGATCACGGCGGCCAGGGCGAACACCAGGCCGACCGTGGACAGGGTGATCAGAATGTCGAAGTGGTCGCCGTAGGAGCGCGGCGGGGCGGGATTGCCCGCGCCGTACTTGCCGACGTCACGGAGGTCCCCGGCGACCTCGCGGGCCGCGCCGCGGCCCCACAGCCCGATCCCGATGCCCGGCAGCAGGACGCTCAGCACCGCGCATACCGAGGGAACGGCATACCACCCGACATGCGGGCGAACGGCCGATGCCTGGAGGGATCGCATCGAATACCGCCTTTGAATGACTTGGGGAGGCCAGCGTACCGATCGGCGCGCATCCTTGAGCGGTGCGAATCAAACGCGACATCCCGGTCGGCGGGAACTGCCGCAACGGGACCGGGGTAATCAGACGGGTAGCGGGCGGAAAAGGATGGTTCCGTCCAGGAAAAGGATCGTTCCGTGGGGTCGTGCTGCTGCGCCGCCGCCGGTCCGGCCGTGATCTCCTCGGTGAGGCGGCAGCGCCGTGGATCTGCCGGGCGTCACGACCGGCGGCCGGCACCTGTCCGCCTCCCGTGAGCGACCTGCGCAGGTGGAGAGGAATCCGTGATGAGCACAGAACAGGACACGAACGTTGTCACCGTGCTGACCCGCGACCATCGCGAGGTGGAGGAGATCTTCAGCGAACTGGAGCGGCTGGGCGAGTCCGACCCCGAGCGCCGTGGGGAGCTGACCGAGAAGGTCATCACCGAGCTGGTGCGCCACTCGGTCGCCGAAGAGGCCTATCTGTATCCGGCGGTACGGGACCTGGTACCCGGGGGCGACCAGCTCGCCGACCGGGAGCTGGCGGAGCACGCCGAGGCCGAGCGGACCATGAAGGAGCTGGAACAGGTCGACGCCACCGACTCCCGGCACGCCGCGCTGCTGGCTCAGCTGATGGCCGAGGTCCGGGCACACGTGCAGGAGGAGGAGAGCGAGCTCTTCCCCCTGCTGAGCAGCCACGCCACCGCCTCCCAGCTGGCCGAGATGGGCCACAAGGTCCAGGCGGTGAAGACGATCGCACCCACCCGGCCGCACCCCGCCGCACCGGACACCCCTCCGGCCAACAAGCTGGTGGCGCCGCTCGTCGGCCTGGTCGACCGGGTGCGGGACGCCATCACCGGACGCGGCAGGAGCTGAGAGCGTCCCTCGTTCACGCCCTCACTGTGAGACAGGAGAGGGCACCGGCGCCAGCGGGCCGTCCTCCGTCATGGGGCCGGCGTTCTGGGGCGGGTAGACATGATCCAGCTCGTGACCGGGCGGGAGGACGCAGCGCCGGTCGGCCTCCGTGTGCGGGCACCGGAGCGCGTCGCTGCGGCGCGGTAGCGACTCCAGCTCTGCACGCCCGGATCCACCCTCATCGGCGAGGTCGTGAGTCATGGGCGCGTCTCCTCCTGTGGCATTCCAGTCCTGCGGCGTCCGAAACGGAACGATCCAATCGGAACTCCGAGCGGGCGTGACAGTCAGGATTGACTCACCGATCGGACGTCCGTGCGATGCAGCAATCTATCCCCATGAGTTACGGGTGCCCAGAACCGGCGATTTGACGCTGCCCTGCTTGATCACTGTCAGAGATCGACTTTTACGGAACGAATACGCCCGCACGGCCTCCGGAAAGCCTCCGCCCGCGCGATCCTGGGAACCGCGGACGTCGATCGCTCGTTCGCCGTTTCAGCTGCATCACCACAACAAGAGAGAGGTATCCGTGGTCTTCAAACGGCTGCTGGGAGCCTTCGGCGTCGGGGGTCCCTCGGTGGACACCGTCCTGTCCGTGTCGCGCGTCTCGCCCGGCGGGTTCCTGACCGGAGAGGTCCGGATCAAGGGCGGCGAGTTCGAGGCGGAGATCGAGCACATCAGCCTGGGGCTGGTCGCCAGGATCGAGATGGAGCACGGCGAGGGCGAGCACAGCGGCCTCGGAGAGTTCTTCCGCGCCGAGGTCTCCGGCCCGTTCACGCTGGGCATCGGCGAGGAACGTGCCATCCCGTTCCGGGTGCCGGTGCCCTGGGAGACGCCGCTCACCGAGGTCGAGGGCCAGCCGCTGAACGGCATGGCCATGGGCGTGCGCACCGAGCTCGCCATCGCCAAGGCGGTGGACAAGGGCGATCTCGACCTCTTCTCCGTCGCCGCCCTGCCCTCCCAGGAAGCCGTCCTCGTGGCCTTCTCCCGGCTCGGCTTCCACTTCCGCAGCGCCGACCTGGAGGCGGGCCACCTGTACGGCGTGCAGCAGCAGCTGCCGTTCTACCAGGAGATCGAGTTCTACCCGCCGCCCCAGTACGCCGGCCGGGTCAACGAGGTCGAGCTGACCTTCGTGGCCACCCCCGGCGGGCTGGACGTCATCCTGGAGGCCGACAAGCGTGGCGGGCACGGTTCCAGCCACGACGCCCTCGGGCGTTTCCAGGTCACGCACGAGCAGGCCCTCCAGATCGACTGGGCCACGGAGATCACCACCTGGCTGAACGAGCTGACCGCACATCACCGCGGCGGGCACGACGGCGGCCACCGCGGCTACCACGATCATCACGACGGGCCGGGCATGGGCGCGGCCGTGGCGGCCGGCGCGGTCGGCGGGTTCGTGGCCGCCGAGGTGATCGACGAGATCGGCGACTTCTTCGAGGGCGACGAAGAAGAGTGAGGATCGGGTGGGCCGCTCCATGCGGGGGGGCGGCCCGCCCGTACACGCATCCGGCCGTTCCGGGGAGGACGCTTGAGCCCGGTCCGCCACGTCGTCGTGGACACCGACACCGGCATCGACGACGCCCATGCCCTGCTGTACCTCGCGGGCCGGCCGGACGCCGAGATCACCGCCATCACCTCGGTGTTCGGCAACTGCGCCGAGGAGGACTCCGCGCGCAACATCGGTTACGTCATCCGGCTGCTCGGCCTGGAGGTTCCGGTCGCCCGCGGCGCGGCCGGGCCGATGGCCGGGACCGCGCACGTCACCGGGCGCGCACACGGCAAAGACGGTCTCGGCGACCGGGGCTACGACCGCCCGTTGCCGGAGGTCACCGGCGAGACGGGCGCCGAGTTGCTGGTACGGCTCGCGAACGAGCGGCCGGGCGAGCTCGATCTGCTGGCGCTCGGCCCGCTCACCAACCTGGGCCTGGCACTGCGCGTCGACCCCGGCCTGCTGACCAGGTATCGCTCGGTGGTGGTGATGGGCGGTTCGGGTCACCGTGCCGACCGGAACGGGCCGCTGCTGAACGACACGAACATCCACAGCGATCCGGTGGCCGCGCGGGCGGTGTTCTCCGCGTCCCGCGAGGAAATGGTCGCGGTGGGTGTCAACGTCACCGGCGGGACGATCCTGGACGAGGCCGCCATCGCCGCGCTGCGCGCCGCGAAAACCCCTCGGGCGCGCTTCGCCGGCGAGATCCTGGAGACCTATCTGGACTTCTACCAGAACAGGTGGGGCCGCCGGGTCGTCCCGCTGCACGACCCGCTCGCCGCCGGGATCCTTCTCGACCCGGGTTTCGCGACCGCGTCCGCGTCCGGCCCGGTCAACGTGGTGGCCGAGGGACCGCTGTACCGGGGCCGCCTGATGCGCGCCGCGGGCGAGCCCCCGCCGCCGTTCCCCTACGAGGACGCGCCGGACACCGAAGTGATCATGCAGGTCGACTCGGCGCGCTTCGTCACCGACTTCGTCGAGGTGCTGACCCGATGACGGCGCGGCGTCACGCGCCGGACGCCTCGGGGAGACCGGGCCCGGCGGCCACACCCCGCCGACGCCCGGCACGAAGGCGAGGGATCGCGTTTCACGCTCTGACGATCAAGTCCCCATAACATCGCGACAGGGATTTTTTGGCATATCCCTGGGCTCCACATGGCAAATATTTTGACAGCACCCCCCACAAGGAGTGCTGATGTTCAGTCGAGGTCCCCTCATGGCCGGGGCCGCCACGGTCGCCCTGTACCTGGCCGCCGCCGTGTCGCCCGCCGTCGCCGAAACCGCCTCCCTCTCCCCCACGCCCCCGCCCTCGGTCGTCGACGCGCTCCAGCGCGACCTCGGCCTCACCGCCGAACAGGCCGTCACGCGGCTGGCCACCGAGGCACGCGCCGTCACCACGGAATCCAACCTGAGCAGGACACTCGGCGGAAAGTACGCCGGTGCCTGGCTCAACGCCGACGCCTCCCAGCTCATCGTCGCCACCAGTGACGCCGCCACGACCGACGCCATCAGGGCGCAGGGTGCTCAGCCCGTGGTCGTCAGCCGGACCCTGGAAGAGCTCACCGCCCTCAAAGAGCGGCTTGACCAGGCTCCGGAACAGGCGAAGGCCGGCGCGTCCCTCTGGTACGTCGACCTGCCCACCAACAGCGTCGTGGTCCAGGCCGCCCAGCAGGCCGCGGGCGACGCTCTCATCGCCGCCGCCGGTGTGAACAACGACGCGGTCCGGGTGGCGGTCACCTCCGAGCAGCCCCGGCCCTTCATCGACATCATCGGCGGCAGCCCCTACTACATCGGCTCCAGCCGCTGCAGCGTCGGCTTCTCCGTCACCAGGGGAGGCACGCCCGGGTTCGTCACCGCGGGTCACTGCGGCAGGGCCGGTTACACGACCACCAACCCGACCGGCACGTTCCAGGGCTCGTCCTTCCCGGGCAACGACTACGCGTGGGTCGCCGCCCCCGGCAACACCCCCAGGCCCTGGGTGCGGAGTTCCGGCGGCAACGTCGTCGTCCGCGGTTCCGCCCAGGCCGTGGTCGGCTCCTCGATCTGCCGTTCCGGCTCCACCACCGGCTGGCGCTGCGGCGTCATCCAGCAGCACAACGCCACCGTGACCTATCCGCAGGGCACGGTGAGCGGTCTGACCCGCACCAGCGCGTGCGCCGAGCCGGGCGACTCCGGTGGATCGTTCATCTCCGGCAGCCAGGCCCAGGGTGTGACGTCGGGCGGCTCCGGAAACTGCCGCACCGGCGGTACGACATACCACCAGCCGGTCAACGAGATCCTGTCCGCCTACCGGCTCACCCTGACCGTCGGCTGATCGCTCTCCTCACCGCCTCGTCGTGACGAGCACACCCGGTGGCCGGGGCATCCGGCATCGACGGCGAGGGACCGCAGCCGTCGCCGGATCCGCGAACGTTCGCGGATCCGGCGACGGCATCGGGGCCGGCCCCCTCACGTGCGGAACGGGCCGGTCACGCAGTAGGTGATCCCTCCGGAGGAGCTGCCGGAGGTGCCACGCTGGGAGGAGAAGTAAAGACGGTCGCCGGCGGGGTTGAAGGCCGGGCCGGTGATCTCCGAGGAGCTCTGGCCGTTGATCCGCAGGAACGGCGAGATGGTGTCGTCCGGGGTGATCAGGCAGATCTCCATGTTGCCGCCGTCCTCGGCGACGTAGAGGTCTCCGAAAGTGGAGCCGGTGACGTTGTCCACGCCGGTCAGCGGTGCCGTACCGGGGCTGATGAGGTTGTCGTCGTAGGCGAGCTCGTAGGTGCCGGCGGCGACGTTGACCTGCCAGACCCGATTGTCGCCCTTGGTGGTGAACCACACGGTGTCGTTGGCGTAGTGGCAGCCCTCGCCACCGTTGAAGGACTTGGAACCGGAGACCTGGCGGCGGGTCTCGGTCGGGGAACCATCGGGATCGGGCACATCCGCCCAGGTGAAGGAGCCGGAGGTGGCCGAGCCCGCGCGGAGCACCTGCAGTGTGCCGGAGGACAGGTCACCCCAGGTCGTGGGGATGAACCGGTAGAACCGGCCGTCACTCTCGTCCTCGGTCAGATAGATCACCCTGCGGACCGGGTCGGCCGCCGCCGCCTCGTGCTTGAAGCGGCCCAGGGCCGGCCGCCGCACCGCCGCCCCGCCGAACGGGTAGGTCTCGTAGACGTAGCCGCGGCTGACCTCCTCGCACGACAGCCAGGTGTTCCACGGCGTCGCGCCACCGGCGCAGTTCTGCCGGGTGCCCGACAGGATCGAGTTCGCGGAGACGACTCCGCCACCGGAGTCGAAGCGGATCGCCGAGGCGCCACCGCCGGGGTTGACCTCGGAGTTGGAGACGTAGATCCAGCCGCTGCCGTCGGCGAAGCAGGCGCCGCCGTCGGGGGCACCGTGCCAGGTGTAGGAGGTGCCGGGGACCACCTGCCCGGAGCGGGCGATCACCTGGCTGGTGAACCCCGCCGGAAGCTGGACGCCGTTGGCGTCGGCGGCCAGCAGGGCTCCGTAGGGACCGGGAGCGTTCTGGGCCGGAGCCGCGAGGGCGTCCTGCCAGAGGCTTCCGGCGAAGGCCAGGGTGCTCGCGCCGAGCACCGAGGCACGAAGGAATGTACGACGTTCCACGACGAACCTCCTGGATGAGGATCAACAGGACCGTTCCCCCGACCGCACCAAAGACTAGAAGTGCCGGTGAACACCCGGCTGTGCGTGTGGTTAACGGCGCATGGCCTGCCCGTACTGATTGCACGCCGCGTCCGGCCCTCACTCCCCCCGCATCTCCGCCAGCGCCGCTTCGAAGGCGTCCATGTCACGCTGGACGCGGTCCAGGCCGGCCGACGGCAGCCACGCCATCGCGCGGGCGACCCCGGCCTTCTCGCAGGCCTCAAGCACCGCGGGGTCCGGCGGCACCGACAGCATCACCACCCGCACCGGCTTCCCGGCGTCCTCGGCCAGCCGGAACAGCTCCCGTACGCGCTCCAGGACGCCGGGAGAGTAGTTCGGCAACCAGCCGTCGCCGTATGCCAGCACGCGCTCGAACACCCGGGGCCCGGTGCCGCCGACCAGCACCGGCGGGTAGGGCCGCCGGGACGGCTTGGGCCACGACCAGATCGGGTCGAACGACACGAAGTTTCCGTGGTACTCGGCTTCGTCGTGGGACCATATCCGCTGCATCGCCTCGATGTGCTCCTTCATCACGGCGAAACGGCGCGATGGATCCACCCCGTGGTTGCGGATCTCGGGCTCGTTCCAGCCCGCTCCCACGCCGAATTCGAAGCGCCCGCCCGTGAGGTCGTCAACGCTCGCCACCGTCTTGGCGAGGCTGATCGGGTGATGCTGGGGGACCAGGCAGACGCCGGTTCCCACGTGCAGCCGCGTCGTGGCGAGGCCCGCGGCCGTACACGCGACGAACGGGTCGTAGGTGTGCCAGTACTTGCGGGGAAGCCGGCCCCCGTCGGGGCGCACCGGCGGCGCGCCCGCCGCCTGGATGTGTGTGTGCTCGCTGAAAAGCAACGCCTGGTGACCCCGCTGCTCGACCAGCTGGGCAAGCCTGCCAGGACCGACCGCGTCATGCGTCGCGAAGTAGCCGAAGCCAGAGTCCATCGCCCCAACGTATCCCGGCGCATGCACGTCGCCGAGGGCGACACTCGGCGTCTTTCGCCCAGGCGGTGATCGCGGGAGCGGGGCGGCAAAATCTGATACCCGGATAACCGGCTCAGGAAGTCATGGATCTCATAAAAGCAAATACAAACGACCAAAATAGATTATTTCAGATTTTAAGGCGAAGACAGGTTATATATCGCCAAAGGTGATATGAGGCACATTGTGGAAGCGACTCCATTGCTGCTGTTCATCGTGGTGGGAACGGCGCTGGCCTTCGACTTCACCAACGGGTTCCACGACACCGCCAACGCGGTGGCGACGTCCATCGTGACGGGGGCACTGCGTCCGCACACGGCCGTGGCACTGTCGGCGATCCTGAACTTCCTGGGGGCCTTCCTGTCGCTGGAAGTCGTGGCCACGATCGCCCAGGGCATCGTGGACGTCCGTGCGATCACGTTGACGGTCCTCTTCGCCGGCCTGGTGGGCGGCATGGTCTGGAACCTGGTGACGTGGTACTTCGGCATCCCGTCGAGCTCGTCCCACGCCCTCATCGGCGGGGTGGTGGGGGCGGCCTTCCTGGCGGCGGGAACCTCCGCGATCAAGGGGCCCGGGATCGTGTCGAACGTCCTCGTCCCGGCGCTGCTCTCACCGCTGGCGGCCGTTCTCGTGGCGGCCGTCGGCACCCACCTCGTCTACGCGATCATCAGAAACGTGCCTGCCCGCATCCGCGGTCCGGGGTTCCGGATCGGGCAGATCGGCTCGGCGTCGTTGGTGTCGCTGGCCCACGGAACCAACGACGCCCAGAAGACCATGGGCATCATCACGCTCGCGCTGATCATCAACGGCACGATCGACAGGAACGCCACCACGCCGGTATGGGTGATCGTGAGCAGCGCGACCGTGATCGCCCTGGGAACCTACGCCGGCGGATGGCGGATCATCCGGACCGTGGGCAAGGGACTGACCGAGATCGAGAGTCCGCAGGGGTTCGCCGCGGAGGGCTCCGCCGCGGCTCTGATTCTCGCCGCGTCGTACTCCGGATTCCCGCTGTCGACCACCCACGTGTGCTGCGGCGCGATCGTGGGCTCGGGACTGGGCAGGCGGGTCGTCGAGGTCCGCTGGGGCCTGGCGGCCCGGATCCTGATGACGTGGCTGGCCACCCTGCCGGCCGCCGCGCTGCTGGGAGCGGCCGCGTGGCAGGGCTCCCAGATCATCGGAGGGGTGGCGGGCGCAGCCGTGGTGTTCCTGGTGCTGCTGGTCTTCGCCCTGGCGATCTACGTGACCGCGGACCTCAGGCCGGTCAACGCCTCCAACGTCAAGGCCGAGTGGACGGGCCGGCCGGTTCCCGTCACCTATCTCAGGGATCCGGGGAGGGGGCCGGAGTCGGCCGAGGAGCCGGCGCCGTGAGCGGCTCCGTCAACCTGGACGTCCTGTGGCAGGTCATGGTGACCGGGTTCGTCGCCGGCGCCGGACTGGTCTCGGCGTACGCGTTCGGTCTCGTGGGCCTGTCGATCGCCGTCTCCGAGGAGCGGTCCTCAGGCCGGAGACCGCGCGGGCTGCTCCTCGCGGGAACGTGCTTCCTGATCGTCGCCGCGGGGATCGGCCTGGGTCTGTACGCGCTGCTTTCGAAGTGAGTCCACGACTGGCTCCCTCCCCTCCGTCTGGGCCGACACCAGCGCGGAGTAACGGCCGCCCCGGGCGATCAGGCCCTCGTGGGTGCCCCGCTCCACGATCTGCCCGTCGTCGACCACAAGGATGAGGTCGGCGTCCTTCACCGTGCTCAACCGGTGGGCGATCACGATACGGGTTTGGGTGAGCCAGCCCAGGTTGGCCTCGATCCGCGCCTCCGTGGTGCTGTCGAGATGGCTGGTGGCCTCGTCGAGCAGCAGGATCTTCGGCTGGGCGAGCAACGCGCGGGCGAGCGCGAGCCGCTGCCGCTGGCCGCCGGAGAGGCCGCCGCCCTCGACGAGAACGGTCTCGTAGCCCATGGGCATCGAGCAGATCTCCTCGTGCAGGCAGGCGAGCTCGGCGGCCTGGATGATCCGTTCCATCGACGCTCCGGGATCGTTGAGCGCGATGTTCTCCCGGATCGATCCGGTGAACAGCGACGGCTCCTGCGTGACCACGCCGAACTGGCGGCGCAGGGAACGGAGGTTGAGCTCGGACAACGGCACACCGTCGTAACTGACCCGTCCCTCCGTCGGGGTGTGCAGGGCCAGCAGGAGCCGGGCCAGGGTGCTCTTTCCCGCCCCCGAGGGGCCGACCAGAGCGATCTTCTGCCCCGGGCTGATCGACACCGAAACGCCGCGGAGCGTCCACGGCCCACGAGGGTCGTGCCGGAAGCCGACACCGTGCAACTCCACCGAACCGCGCAGTCTGAGCACCTCGATACCGGCGGTCGGCTCCGGCTCGGAGGCCAGGATGTCCGACAGGCGATCGAAGTGCGCCCCGGCCTGCTGGAGCCCCTGCAGACTGGTCATCAGTGAGGCGATGGGCGTGAGAGCGGCGGCGGCGACGGCGTTGAGCGCCAGCAGGGCGCCCAGGGTGAGCTGCCCGTCGAGGACCCGCCAGGCGCCGATCCACAGCAGTCCGAGCGGGGCGAGCAGGCGCAGGGCCCCGAGCGCGGCGTCCAGCAGACCTTGTGTCAGGCCGCTCCGGACGTCGGCGTTCAGCTGGTCGGTGAAGTGCTTCGACCACTGCTCGACCGCGCGGTGCTCGGCCCCGGACGCCTTCAGCGTCTCGATGCCGCCGATGGCCTGGACGAGCTGGCTCTGGGTCGCGGAGAAGGCGGCGAGTTCCTCCTGGGTGAGACGGCCGACCCTGCGCGCGGTGGCCAGGAGCAGCAGCACCTGCGAGGCCGCGAAGGCGAGCAGGCAGGTGCCGAGGACGGCGTCCCAGGTGAACACCAAAATCAGGTAGCCCAGGGCGAGCGGCCCGTCCAGCAACGCCGAGAGAACCTGCCCGGTGAGCATGTCCCGGAGCATCGCCACGCTTCCGGCGCGCGTCATCAGGTCGCCTTTGCCGCGCAACGCGAAATAGCGGTACGGCAGGGCGATCAGATGGGAGACCACCCCGCCGGTCAGTTCGGCGTCCGCTCCCGCGCGAACGGCGACCAGCAGGACCGAGCGAAGGTAGCCGACCACGAACTGCGTCATGGCCGCGAGCGCCAGTCCCGCGCCCAGCAGGGCCAGCAGCTCTCCGGAACCCTCGGGCAGGACCCGGTCCACCAGTGCCTCGGAGAACAACGGCAGTGCCAGTCCGAGCAGCTGCAGCAGCAGCGAAGCCAGGACGACCTGGGCGAGCAGGCCCTTCCTGCGCGCCAGCAGCGTGCGGACGAACCGGCGGCGCCAGACGTCCCCGGCGCTGGAGCTGCCCGGCCGGAAGCCCTGTCCGGGCTCGAAGGCGAGCAGCACTCCGGTGAAACCCTCGTCGAACTCCTCCGCCGTGAGCCTGCGGCGCCCGCGAGCCGGATCGACGATGTGGACACGGTCGGGTGACCAGCGCTCGACGACCACGAAGTGGTTGAACTCCCAGTGAACCACCGCGGGCATCGGCACCCGGGCGAGGTCGGCGGGGGCCAGCGAGAACGCGCGCGCCTTCAGCCCGCATTCCCTGGCGCCTTCCAGGAGCGCCTTCGCGCTGAGGCCGTCCCGGCCGATCTGGAGCCGGTCGGTGACCTCGTGCAGGGACACGCGATGGCCGTGGTGCGACAGGATCATCGCCAGGCAGGCCGCCCCGCACTCGGTGGCGGTGTTCTGCAGCAGGACGGGCACGCGTCTCATGCCGCGCCTCCGATCCGCGCCCGCAGCAGCACGGCGAACACGACCGCCGCCGCCACCAGCAACACGACCACCGCCCACAGCCCCACCAGGGTGCCCGTACGGATCATCATCGGGACGCGGTCCCGCCGCGACGGGGCCCGGTACCGGCGCAGGGCCTCCTCACGGAAGACGCCGCGCCTCATGACCAGTGCCATTCGACCGAGGCCTGACGGCGGCGCTCGGCCAGCCACTCCGTGAACGCCACGCGTCCGGCGGCGGCCAGCGTCCGCTCGTCCGCAGAGGCGGCCGTGCGCGCCAGGACGACTCCGGCGAGGAAGATCCCGCCGCCGGCCACCGGCCCGACGACGGTTCCCGGCGAAGCTCCGCGCAGCGGTACGGGCAGCTCGAAGGCCCAGCGCTCGGCGATCGTCGTCTCGGCCTCGCCACCGGCCGGTGAGAGGGCGGCCAGGCCGGCATGGCACACCTCGGCCAGCTCGGCGGCCCTGCCGGCGAGCGCGTCCTCCGGCCCGGTGATCCAGACCGCGTGGACCCGGTCGAAGTCCTCGGGGTTTCGGGCCAGACGGGCCGCCGCGAGCTCGGCCTCCTTACGGCGGCGGAAGCTCCGCCGCCTGGCCACCCCGGTGATGTAGGTCTCGAACTGCTGGAGGGACATGCCCATCTCGGCCAGCCAGCCCAGCGTCGCGGCGCGGTCGTGCAGGCCCCGGCCGCGCCGGAACTCGTCCGCCGCGGCCTGCAGGTCCTCGTCGCTGACCGGCCTTTCGTCCTTGCCGACCTCGTTGAGGATCAGGCACTGGTCGACGATCTCCTCGTGCGGTGTCACGTCACGGCGCGACAGCGAACGGATCATGGTCAGCGCCTGGGCGACCGACAGATGCACGTCGTCCACGGTGACCAGCTGTCCGGCCGCCCAGTGCGTGGAGTGGTCGATCAGCCAGGGAACGCCGTCGTCGGCCTGCGCGGTGAGCGCGACCGTCCCGCCTTCCGGGTCCTCCAGCAGCAGGTCGAAGTCGACCACCGGGGTGCCGGGGCGTTCGTCGACGACGAGCTCGGCACCGAGGCCGGGGTGACCGGCCGCCCATTCGGCGGCCGCCCGCCTGGCCTGCTCCACGTGGGCGCGTCGGCGGGGCAGGCCGCGCAGCAGCCGCACGCCGGATTCGAGCACCGCTCCGAAGTCACTCATGGTGCGTCCCTGTCTCCGCCTCGGCGAGCCAGTCGGCGATCGCGTCACTGATGGGCAGGCCTGTGTGGTGTTCCACGAACCCCCAGGCGCCATTGGGGTTGATCTCCAGGAACATGTACCGCCCGTCCGGGGAGAGGATGAGGTCGATGGCGCCGTAGGTCAGGCCCAGGGATGCGGTCAGTTCCACGCACCTGCGCTCCAGGTCGCCGGGGAGCCGGTGCACGCCGTAGCGCACCCTGTCGTGGTCGTAGTGCCGCCAGTCGTCCCTGGCCGTGCGGGACGCCCGCGAGTCGATCTCGGCGGCGAAGACCCGTTCCCCCACCACGATCACGCGTAGTTCCACGGACTTGGGGACGTACGGCTGCAGGATCACCGGCTCGTGCCGGAGACGGTGCCGCGAGGTGAGGTGACGCCGGGTGAGAACGGTGGTGTAGGTGCGATGGTCGGAGCCGTCAAGGGTGAACTCATCGGAATTGATCTGCTTGGTGATCAGATGACCCGCCGCCCTCTCGTAGGCCGGGACCAGTTCGCGCGGGTCGTTGGTGTAGACGGTCTCCGGCATCGAGAACCCGAGAGCCGCCGCACGAGCCATATGAATGATCTTGTTGTGCGCCCGGCGCTCGACCTCCCTGCGTGAGGGCATCCATCGAGCGGGGGTGAGCTCCCATGCCCCGTCGAGCAGGAACTCCGCCTGCCAGATCGCATGATGGCGGTGGGAGGGCTCGGTCATGGCCTCCGCCGGTGCGGGCGAGTTCGGACGCCGTCGCCACACGGCGCTCACCGCCGACAAGTCCAGCCGTTCGGCACCGGTGTCGAGCACGACCCGATGCCCGTCGCCGGTGAAGGCGGCGGTGATCCTGGCCCGGGCCGGGAAGTCACCCGGGTCCCACCACGTCACCGGCACGCCACGGCGCCTCAGCTTCGGCAGCACCATCTCGACCGTCTCGTCCTGCCGGTCGCTCAATACAAGGATCACGTCCGCCCCGATCATGAAAAGCGGCGGAGCGGGAAACCCCGCCCCGCCGCGTGTCACATCACCTGATGATCAGGAGTTCTCCCACTCGGCCGGCCGGCCCTTGATGTACCAGGACACGCTCCAGCGGCCACCGGAGACCTCGCCCAGCTCGGCCTCGGAAAGCTCCGCCCCCTCGAACGGGAGGTCGTCGATGCTGATCTTCGACATTGTCGATTCCCCTCTTCCGCACCGGGTGCGCCGGTCTCTGACGATCACGGCGCCCCGGTGGTCTTTCCTTACGGGGAAGACACTAGAAATCCCCTCTTGCGAGTTTCTGGGAAACGACTTGTGAACCATTGGCACCCGCCGCCCGGTCCCTGCGGCCTCGTAACGGGGCGTCGGCGAGACCCGAGCCCGAGCGGTCCCGCAAAAAATGCTTGATGCGCCGTTAACCATCAAAGGTTGTACCGCCCATCAATTCGGACATAGCGTCACAAACGTGTCTGTTGACCTTGAAGAGCTCTTCGTCAGCCAGGTGGACGTCGGGATCGCCACCATGGACGTGCCGACCGAAGACGGCGTGATCAGCGCCCACATGGTCGTGCAGCAGGTCACCGCGACCGACCGCAGGACCGGGCAGGAGCGTCAGCTCATGCTCATCTTCAGCTCCCGCGGGGTCGTGACAATGGCCGACGCCTTGCGGGAGGCGGCGGAGAAGGCGACGCAGGGAAGGCCGTAACAGCCCTCACGCCGCCGGGAACCGGCCTCCCTCCGTGCGGGGCCCTCCGGCCGCCGGTTCCCGATGTTCCGGCGAAGTCACGGGTGAAGGAGCCCCGCGGCGTCATGCGACCTTCGTCGATCCCGGCCTGCAGTGCAGGCAGGGCCGGTACCCGGCGGCCTCGGCCTGGGGAAGGCTGCGGAAGCCGTGCCGGTGGGCGGAGGTGATCCTGCGCGCGTTGTGGCAGGTGGGGAAGCACACGATGCCGGTGGTGTCGCTGCCGAGGTAGAAGACGTTCTCTCTGGCCAGCTCACGCACCTCCCCCAGGGGGACGCCCTCGGCATTCAGCAGCGCCTCCTTGGTCTCCGTGCCGAACACGTAGCCGCCAGCCGCGCCGTCCGCGCGGATGACCCGGTGGCAGGGAATCAGCACCGGGACCGGGTTGCGTCCCAGAGCCGAGCCGACCGCGCGTACGGCATCGGGGTGTCCGATCAGCCGGGCGATCCAGGAGTAGGGCCGCACCTGCCCCCTGGGGATCGCCTGGGCGGCACGCAGCACCGCCTGCTGGAATTCGCTCATGCCGCGCAGGTCGAACCGGAGTCCGGCGGTCCGCCCCGACCGCAGCGCGGGCAGCAGCCCGGCCGGCGGCCGGTCCGACGGCAGCAGCGGGCGGGCGAACCGCTGCCGGAAGGAGGAGGCGAAGTCCTCCTCTCCGGCCCGCACGTAGGCGATGCCCTGATCGGTGAAGGCGACCAGCAGCTCGCCGACCGGGCCGGGGACGCGTACCCAGCGAGCGGCGATCCGGTCCAGCAGCCCGGCGGGGGCGTCGGTGGCCAGCGCCGCGAGCCCGGCGAGCAGCGGGTCATGGTTGGAGCCCATCGGGCATCTCCTTTCCTTGCGGGACAGTGAGGGCGCGGAGCCGCCGCAGCCCCCGCGAGATGTGCGACTTGACGGTTCCTTGCGGGATACCGAGCACCGTGGCGATCTCGTTGACGGGCAGGTCGACGACGTGCCGCAGCACCACCGCCGCCCGCTGCTCGGACGGCAGCCGGCCCAGCAGTTCGGCCAGTTCTCCGCTCGTCTCGCGCCGCTCGGCCGCCTCCTCGACCCCTTCGCGGGGATCGACGGCATCGGGAGACTCCTCCAGCAGGTCGGGCGGCGGCTTGCGGACGTCCGTGCGGCGGTCGTTGCGCCATATGTTCATCATGATCGTCATCAGCCACGCGCGCGGCTGCAGCTCCTCGACGCGCCGGCGGTCGTAGCCGCACAGCGCGCGGTAGGCGCGCAGGAACGCCTCGGCCGTCAGGTCCTCGGCGTCCGCCCAGCGCCCGCACAGCCGCAACGCGGCGGAGAACACCAGGCCCCGGTAGGCACCGAACAGCTCGGCGAACCCCGCATCAAGATCATCAACGAGCGCCTTCACCACGGGGTCCGTCTCCTCGTGTTGCGCGCGGGTCCGGCTGTCGATATCCCTCACGCTCCTTTCAACACCACCCACCCCCTTTCGGTTGCACCTCACCGGAAAATGATCGGCGCGCGGCGACGGTTTCGGCGGTACGGAACCGGGGGGAGGGATCGGAGGGTGACTCACGCTCGCATCAGCGTCTCGGTGGACGCGGCCGCAGATCCGGACCGGGTGTTCGCCGTGCTGACCGACTGGACACGTCACGACGAGTGGATGGTGCTGACCCGAGCGCACGTCACCGCCGGTGACGGCCGCGGCGCCGGAAGCCGCCTGGCGGCATTCACCGGAGTGGGCCCCGTCGGGTTCCTGGACATCATGGAGATCACCGGGTGGGATCCGCCCACGACCGTGGCGGTCCGGCACACGGGACGGCTGGTGCGCGGCACCGGGGAGTTCCGCGTGCTGCCCCGCGGAAGCGGCAGCACGATCACCTGGGAGGAGGATCTGGACCTGCCGTTCGGCTCGATCGGGCGGCTCGGCTGGCTGCTGGCCAGGCCGGTCGGCACGGCGCTGCTGCGGTTCTCACTCCGGCGCCTGGCCCGGCTCTGCGGCCGGTGAACGGGCGACGGGACGCCGACCGGGCGGCCGGTGAACCGGCCGCCGCTCTCCGGCCCTGCGACTGGTGAGGTCAGCGGCCAGAGATCAACGGCTGGAGATCAGCGGCCGGTGAGGTCGCGGCCGGAGTCTCGGGCACCGGGCGTGCCCGGCTCCTCCCGGATGACCTCGCCGTGGATCACCGGACCGGACCCGCCGCCCTGGCCGCGCATCACGTCGAAGGGCGAGTCCATCCCGTCGAACGGCGAACCGAAGCCGGGACCCGCGACCGTCTGGGTGAGGGTGCGGACCCGGCGGGCGAAGAACCAGGCGCCGAGCCTGCGGACCAGTGGCCGGGTGAGCGGCAGCAGGCACAGGAAACCGACGAGGTCAGTGACGAATCCCGGGGTGAGCAGCAACGTGCCGCCCGCGACGACCATGACACCGTCGGTGAGCTCACGCTCGGGCATCCGGCCGCTCTGCAGCGCACCCTGCAGATTCCGCCAGGCCTTGCGGCCCTCGCGGCGGACGACCCAGGCGCCGAGCAGGCTGTCCGCGAGCAGGAGGGCGACCGTGGGCCAGCCGCCGATGACCTGGCCGACCTGGATCAGAACCCAGATCTCCAGCAGCGGGACCACGAGGAAGAGCAGGAACAGCAGAAAGCGCATCTTTTCCTCAACTTCGCGACAGCCGTACGACACTGACAACGCCCCGGGGCGCCGTCGCGTTCCGCGTTTCGTCCAATGTGGACGAAACGCGGACGACCCGGTTCAGCGTGAGCGACCCGGTTCAGCGTGGGCGGCGCAGACGCTGGGGAAAGCCGGAGAAGCCCCACAGCGTGACCCGCCACAGCGCCTCGGCGACGATGTCACGGCTCATCTTGCTCGCCCCGACGGTGCGGTCCACGAACGTGATGGGCACTTCGGCGACGCGCAGCCCGTGGCGGACGGTGCGCAGGGTCAGGTCGACCTGGAAGCAGTAGCCCTGCGACTCCACGTCGTCCAGGCCGATCTTCTCCAGGGTGGAGGAGCGGTAGGCGCGGAAACCCGCGGTGGCGTCGCGGACCGGGACGCCGAGCATCATCCGGGTGTAGACGTTGGCGCCGCGCGACAGGAACTCCCGCGAGGTGGGCCAGTTGACCACCTTGCCGCCGGGCACCCACCGGGAGCCGATCACCAGGTCGGCCCCGTCGGCCAATGTCTCCAGCAGCTTGGGCAGCTCCTCCGGCTGGTGGGAACCGTCGGCGTCCATCTCCACGAGAACGTCGAAACCCTCTTGCAGGCCCCAGCGGAAGCCCGCGATGTAGGCGGCGCCCAGACCCTGCTTGCCCGGCCGGTGGAGCACGTGGACGTGGTCGTCCTTGGCCGCCAGCTCGTCGGCGACCGCGCCGGTGCCGTCAGGGCTGTTGTCGTCGGCGATCAGCAGGTGGGCCTCGGGGACCGCGGCCCGCACCCGCCCGGCGATCGTCGGCAGGTTCTCCCGCTCGTTGTAAGTCGGGACGATGACGAGCACCCGGCCGAGCATTCGCTCCATCACGCGTCTCCCACCTGGTGATCAGCCTCCTGGTCCGTGGAATGCACCAGAGTACGGGTCCGGCGCCGCCAAACGGCGGCCAACGCGCCCGTACCCACAAGTATCAGTGCCCATTCGGGCAGTGCGCCCACTCGGGTGGCGATCGTCTCGGCGGTTCTGACCGGAACGCGGAACACGTTCATCGCGGGGACCAGTTCGGCGGTGTGCCAGGCGACCTCGCCCTCCGGGGTCACGTAGGCGGATATGCCGGTGATCGCGGAGGTGACCACCGCCCGGTTGTGCTCGACGGCGCGGAGCTGGGACATGGCGAGCTGCTGCGCCGGCAGATTGGTCAGCGCGTAGGTGGCGTTGTTGGTCTGCACCGTCAGCGGGGTGGCGCCCGTCCTGACGGTGCCGCGCACGATGCCGTCGAAGGCCACCTCGTAGCAGTTGATCGCGCCGAGGGTCACCGGTCCCAGTTTCAGGTCGCCGTCGCGGGTGCCGGCCACCGACTGCTTGCCGACCAGCCCGGCCCGCTCGAACAGGGCCAGCACGAGGTCTTTGAGCGGGGTGTATTCGCCGAACGGGACGAGCTGCTGCTTGTCGTAGTAGGCACCGGGCCCGGTGACCGGATCCCACACCAGGCTGCGGGTCGCGCGGTTGTTCTCTCCGATGCCGACCACGGCGCCGACCAGGACGGGCACCCCGATGTCCTTCACCGCCGCGTCGATCTCCCGGTGGGCGAACTCGCTGCGGTAGGGGTCGATGTCGGTGGAGTTCTCCGGCAGCACGACCAGGTCCGGCCGGGGGGTCCTGCCCTCCCGTACGGCCCGCGCCATCTCGTGGAGCATGCGGGTGTGGTTGCCGAGGACCACGGCCGGTTCGTCCCCCAGGGGGGTCATGCCCCGCCCGGGGACGTTGCCCTGGATGACGCCGACGGTCACGGTCCTGGCCTCGTCGCCCGGCCGGGGGACGGCGAACGCCGCCGCCGGCACGGCCAGCGCCCCGGCGAGCGGCAGGGCGACCGCCCGGTTCCAGCGGGGGGCCGGGGCGAGCCGGAGCGCCACCAGCGCGATCAGCCCGCCGCACAGGGCCACCGCGAAGCTCACCAGCGGCGCCCCGCCGAGGGCCGCGAAGGGGGTGAAGACCGACTGTCCCTGACTGAAGGCCACCCGCGCCCAGGGGAACCCGCCGAACGGGAACGTCCCGCGGGCCCACTCCATCGCCACCCACAGCGCGGCGCTCCACAACGGCCACAGGGGCAGCCGGACGACCAGGGCGGCGCCGACGGCCCAGGCCGCGTAGAAGAGGCTCTCCATGGCCACCAGGCCCAGCCAGGCGTCGACGCCGATCGGGCTGACCCAGTGCAGCGCGGGCAGCAGGAAGGCGAACCCCGCGAGGAAGCCCAGCCACAGGGCCCGGCGCGGGCGCGAGCCGTACACCGAAAGGGTGACGAGCGCCACGCCGAACGGGGTGAGGAACCACAGCCCGAGTGGCGGGAAGGAGAGGAACAGCAGCAGACCGCCCACGACCGCGCCCGCGATCCGGCCCGCCGGCACCCGGCGAAGGGCCTTCCCGCCCGTTCGTTCGCGCGGCAGGCCGTCAGGAGGGCCGCCTGTCGCGACCGCTCCCGGTGCCGGTGCGGCCGCCTTCTCCTGCACCACTGGCGGGGCTCCTTGCGGTGTCGTGCGGACGGATGACACCCGGCCTTCCCGGTCCGGCCTTCCGGCCCGATCCTGCAGGCCGGTTCTCTAGCTCGAACGGTACCGTTCCCCGGGCCCGCACCCAAAGCGAGGGTGGGTGCCCGGACACGGCAACGGGGTGACCCTCAGGGCGGACGGATGCCCTGGGGATCACCCCGACGCTTGCGACGCTCGGCACGGGAGCGGGAAGAGGGCCCGGACGACCCTTCGGACCGGTTCCGTCCCGTCGGCGGCGAGCGCGGATTGCCGTTGTCTACTGGATGCCCGGACCCCTCCTGGGTCCAACCCCCCGCCCGGATGGGGTGCCCCGCCTCGACGAAACGCCAGCCCTGCGCCTGGCTGTACGGACGGGGTGACCCCCGTCACGGGCGCAGGAACCGACGATGTCGGAAGACGGCCAACCGGCCAGTCCCGTGCTGGACTGGGCAGCAAACTACCGACCCCAGCGCAGATGTCAACCGTGTCACTAACAGCGGAAACATCAAGTTTTCGCAGCTGGGACATGATCGACGAGAGCCGTCAATGGTCTCATGTGATCCGATGTCGCTCAAGTCTAGCGAGCGCCTTGGGAAGCGGGAGACTGTGGACGACGCCAAGGCGCTGCGTCGCGCGGGTCAACGCGACGTAAAGGTCGCTCGCCCCCCGGGGGGACTCCCGCAGGATCAGCTCCGGCTCCACCACGATGACGGAGTCGAACTCCAGCCCCTTGGCCTGGGCGACGGTCATGACCGCCACCGGGGCGTCCAGCGCGGCGGCTCCGCCGCCCTCGACCGCACCCTCGACGGAACGGGTCACCATCTCGCCGAACTCGCTCGGGCCGGGCTCGGAGGCCTCGGGAACGATCACGATCAGGCGGCCCCCCTCGACGGCCTCGGCCTTGACGATCTCGGCGAGAGACTCCGCCGGGGAGGCGACCCAGGGATGCGCGCCCGTCTCCCGCACCGAGGTGGGGGCGGTGAGGCCGGGGTCGACCAGGGTGAGCACGTCTGCGGCCACGGCCATCAGCTCGGCCGGGGTGCGGTAGTTGACGCTCAGGTGCTCCTCGCGCCAGCGCCCGGCCACGTACGGGTCGAGCATCCGGCCCCAGGAGCGCGCGCCCGCGGAGGACCCGGTCTGCGCCAGGTCGCCGACGACCGTCATCGACCGGTTCGGGGATCGCCGCATCACCATCCGCCAGGCCATGGGCGACAGCTCCTGCGCCTCGTCCACGATGACGTGGCCGAAGGCCCAGGTACGGTCCGCCGCGGCGCGCTCGGCGGTGGTCAGGTACACGTCGTCGTTCAGGTGCCGGGCGGCGAACTTCTCGGCGTCCATGATCTCGGACAGCCCGGTGAGCTCCAGCACCTCCTTGGCGTAGGTCAGCTGCTGCTGGCGCTCGTCGAGGGCGGCGGCGCGCGCCAGCGCCTGCTCCTCCTCCGCGATCCACGCCCCGGCCCGCAGCACCGCGGGGTCGATGTCGCCGAGCAGCTCGGCGGCCTCGTCCAACAGCGGCACGTCGGACTCGGCCCACCAGTTGTCCCCCTTGCGGGGCGGCTCGCGCAGCAATAGCCCGCGCTCGGCGGGGCTGAGGTCGCTCGCGGCGTAGTCCAGCCGCTCGGGGGAGGTGAACAGCCCGATGAGGAGCTGCTGCGGGGTGGTGTAGGGCCACAGCCTGTTCAGCGCCGCCTTGACGGGCCGCTCCGTGCGCAGGTCCTCACGGATGTCGGCCAGCTCGTCGTCGTCGATCATCTCCTTGCCGAGCTGCTTGGCGGCCTGCCTGGCGAGCGCGTTGAGCAGGTGACGGACGAAGATCCCGCGGGCCTCGTTGTGGGGCTTCCTGGAGCGGGCCGCCCGGTTGCGGGCCGCCTCCAGGACGCGGGCGTCGAGCTTGAGGGTGTAACGGTCGAGGCGGATCTCGATCGGCTTGCGCGGCACCCGCTGCCGCTCCCGTACGGCACGGGCCACCACCTGGGCCATCCGCTCGTCGCCCTTGAGCGCGGCGACCTCGGAGCGCTCCCTGGCCGTGGCGACGATCCCCGGATACAGCTCGGCGACCGTGGACAGCAGCACGTCGGTCTCACCCAGGGAGGGCAGCACCTGCTCGATGTAGCGCAGGAAGGTCAGGTTGGGCCCGAGGATGAGCACGCCCCGGCGGGCGAGCTTGTCCCGGTGGGTGTAGAGCAGGTAGGCCGCCCGGTGCAGGGCCACCACGGTCTTGCCGGTGCCGGGACCGCCCTGCACGACCAGGACGCCGTTGAGGTCCGAGCGGATGATGCGGTCCTGCTCCGACTGGATGGTGGCCACGATGTCGCGCATGCGCCCGGTGCGCCTGGCGTCGATGGAGGCCAGCAGCGCCGCCTCGCCGTTGAGGGTGGCCACGTCCTCTTCGGTGAGGTTGTCGAGGTCGAGCAGGTCGTCGTCGACTCCGATCACCTTGCGGCCCTTGGTCTGCAGGTGGCGGCGGCGGATGACGCCCATCGGGGCGGCGGGGGTGGCGCCGTAGAACGGCTGGGCCACCGGGGCGCGCCAGTCGATCAGCAACCGGCGCTGCTCGTCGTCGGCAAGGCCGATGCGGCCGATGTAAAGAGAGGTCTGGTCGGCGTTGTCGAGCCGCCCGAAGCACAGGCCGTTCTCGACCGCCCACAGGCGGCCCAGGCGTTCGGCGTACATCCCCGCGAAAGTGTCGCGCTCGGAGCGGTTCTGATGCGTGCCGCCGCTCCCGCCCTGCGCCAGCACGCCGTCCAGTTGGCGTTGGGTCCGCTCACGCAGCAGGTCGAGTCGTTCGTAAAGACGGGAGACGTACTCCTGCTCCTTGGCGAGCTCGATTTGACGGGATGCCGTCGCTCCATTATCGTTGATAGTAATGGGATACTCCGGGCCATTGTGCTAGTTGTTATGACAAACCATCACCCTAGCAGGTCCGTCGAGATATTCGTCCCCACTCTCGCCATCACAGGTTGATTTCGGCGCACCTTTCTCGCTTGACGGGGTCGCAAGGGTTCCTTAAATTCACTCCAAGTTAGGAAACTTTCCTAACTTGGCGTCCATCGGTGCCATACGGGTACCCGTGTGGACATGTGCGGACACGGAGGACCTGTGATTCAGCCGACGCCGGGCACCCCCAGCCTGCTGCGCGCGATCAACGATCGCGCCGCCCTGCAGGCGCTTCTGGAGCGCGGGCCGCTGACCCGCCCGGAGATCGGCGCCCTGACCGGCCTGTCCAAACCCACGGCGTCCCAGCTGCTCGCCCGGCTCCAGGAGGCCGGGCTGGTCGTCCTCAGCGGCATCCGCGAGGGACTGCCGGGCCGTACGGCGGAGGTCTACCAGCTCAACCCGGCCGCCGCGTACGTCGCCGCGCTGGACGTCACCCCCGCGCGCATCGAGGCCGAGGTCGCCGACATCACCGGCACGGTGATCGGCCGGCATCGGCTGCCCACCCCCGGCCGCTCCGGCGGCGACGTGGTGGGCAGGCTCCGTGCCGCGCTCGAGGGCGCCGGCGCCCCCGCCGACCTGCGGCGCGTGGTGATCGGCATCCAGGGCGCCGTGGATCCTGTCAGCGGCAGGCTCGGCTACGGCGGCCACATCCCCGGCTGGCACATCCCCGACCTCGTCCCCACCCTCCGCGAGGGCCTCGGCGTGCCGGTCGACATCGAGAACGACGTGAACCTCGTCGCCCTCGCCGAGCAGGCGCACGGCGTGACCCAGGGCCACCAGGACTTCGTGCTGCTCTGGGCCGACGAGGGCCTCGGCTCGGCCCTGGTGCTCGGCGGACGCCTGCACCGGGGCGCGACCGGCGGCGCGGGCGAGGTCGGTTACATGCCCACCCTCGGGGCCCCGACCGCCCGCGAGGTCGGCCGCCACGCCGATCACGGCTTCCAGGCCCTCACCGGCGGCCCCGCCGTACTCAAGATCCTCCGCTCGTACGGCGTGCGCGGTGCCGACTTCGAGACGGCCGTGCGCAACGCCGTACAGGCCGCCGCGGGCACCGGCAGGCGAGCCGACGACGCCCGCGCCGGGCTCCGTGACATCGCCACCCGCCTCGCCGTCGGCCTGGCCGCGATCACCGCGGTCGTCGACCCCGAACTCGTCGTGCTGACCGGGGGAACCTTCCTGGCCGGCGGCGAGACGCTGCGTGAACTCGTCGAACACGAGCTTCACGCGCTGACCGTCCCGCGACCGCCCCTGTTGCTGTCGACCGTCGAGGGAAACCCCGTCCTCGCCGGCGCGCTCGACCTCGCCCTCGCCACCGCCCGCGACGAGGTCTTCAGCTCCACTGTTCCCTCCTGATTCCCCTATCGGCTCCACCATCCCCGGCTCCACCGCCGTCTCCCCCTTCCCGCTCCACCGTCCCCTCCTGACCCCCCCGCCAGAGGAGGCAACCGTCGTGCACCGACGTTTTCTCACCTTCGCCACGGCCGCCGTCGCGGCCGCGGCCCTGACCGCCTGCACCGCGGGCAACGAGGGCGCCCCCGCGCTCGGGGCCCAGCCCAAGCCCTCGGGCTCCGCGTCCGCGGCCCTGCCCGCCGCCACCATCGAGCTGTGGCACGGTTTCTCCGCCCCGGCCGAGGTGAAGGCGTTCGAGGACGCCGTCGCCGGGTTCCGCAAGAAGTTCCCGCAGATCACCGTCAAGCTGGTCAAGGGCGTCCAGGATGATCAGATCACCCAGGCCGTGCGCGGCGGGAAGGCGCCCGACGTCGCGGCCTCCTTCACCACCGACAACGTGGCGCAGTGGTGCAAGAGCGGAACGTTCCAGGACCTCACCCCGGTGATCAAACAGGACGGCATCGACCTGTCGGTGCTCCCCGAGGTCTCGCGTGCCTACACCGAGTTCGGCGGCAAGCGGTGCGTGATGCCGCTGCTCGCCGACGTCTACGGCCTCTATTACAACAAGGCCCTGATGAAGGGCAACGAGCCCCCCAAGACACTGTCAGAGCTGACCGAACTCGCCAAGAAGCTCACCGTCCGCGACGCGGACGGCACCATCAAGGTCGCCGGCTTCATCCCGAGCTCCCAGTACTACGAGAACACCGTCTCGCACCTCGCCCCCATGGTCGACGCCAAGTGGTACAACGAGGACGGCACCTCGGCGATCGGCTCCGACCCGGGCTGGAAGCGGCTCCTGCGGTGGCAGAAGGAGCTGGTCGACTGGTACGGCTACGACAAGCTGGAGAAGTTCCGCAAGAGCCTGGGACAGGAGTGGTCGGCCGACCACCCGTTCTACGAGGGCAAGGTCGCCATGACCCTGGACGGCGAGTGGCGCAACGCCATGATCGCCAACGAGGCCAAGGGGCTTGACTACGGCACCGCGCCGCTCCCCGTCGCCGACGACAAACCCGACCTGTACGGCAGCGGCTTCACCTCGGGCACCGTGATCGGCGTGCCCAAGGGGGCCAAGAATCCGCAGGCCGCCTGGGAACTGGTGAAATATCTGACCACCGACACCGCCGGGCTGGTCACCCTCTCCAACGCGCTGCGCAACGTGCCGACCACCAAGGCCTCGCTGGAGTCGCCCGACCTGAAGAAGGACGCGAACTTCCAAATCTTCCTCGACATCTTCGCGCACCCGAAGACGAACACGATACCGCCCAGCGTCAACAGCACCTTCAACCAGGAAGCGCTCCAGGAGTTCTCCGCCCAGTGGGAGAAGGGCTCCGTCGCCGACCTCGACGCCGGGCTCGCCGAGGTCGACAAGCGCGTCAACGACAAGCTGAAGCTTTCCGGGGGCTGATCCTCGATGAGCATCACCCATGCGGCGCCGCCTCACCCACGGCGCCGCGAGGGCCTCAAGGCCCTCCTCTGGATGTCGCCCTGGCTGATCGGGTTCGCGGTCTTCTTCGTCTACCCCCTGGGGGCGACGGTCTATTTCTCCTTCCACCGCTACGACCTGTTCACGCTGGAGTTCATCGGCCTGGACAACTACCGCTACTTCTTCCACGACGACCGGGCCTGGATCTCCATCAAGAACACGCTGTGGCTGGTGGCGGTCATGGTCCCCGCTCAAGTGATCTTCGGTCTGGCGGTGGCCCAGTTCCTGACCCGCCTGAAGTCTGGCGCCGGGTTCTTCCGCACGGTGTTCTACCTGCCGTCGCTGGTGCCGGTGGTGGCCGGGACCGTCTCCTTCGTCTTCCTGATGAACCCCTCGGGCCCGCTCAACCAGATCATCGAGTTCTTCGGGATCGCCGCGCCCGACTGGTTCGGCGACAAGAACTGGGCCAAGCCCGGACTGACCCTGCTGGCCATGTGGGGCATCGGCAACACAATGATGATCTTCCTGGCGGCGCTGCTGGACGTGCCCAAGCACCTGTACGAGGCCGCGGCCATCGACGGGGCGGGCGCGTGGCGGCAGTTCCGGAGCATCACGCTGCCGACGATCTCCCCGGTGCTGATGTTCTCTACCGTCACCGGCGTCATCTACGCCCTGCAGTACTTCACCCAGGCGATGATCGCCTCCCGGGTCGCCTCCGGGGTCACCGACTCTCCCGGCAGCCCCTTCGTGCCGGGCTATCCCGAGATGTCCACGCTGACGCTGCCCCAATGGCTGTTCCACGCCGGTTTCCGCGATTTCAGCATGGGCTACGCCTGCGTGCTGGCGCTGCTGCTGTTCGCGGCGTCCATGATCTTCACGCTCGTCCTGCTCCGCCAGTTCCGCGCGTTCACCGACGACGAGGGAGGCAGCCGATGACCGCCCTGGCCACGAGGCCACCCGCCGCCGCCTCCCCCGCCCGCGGCACGCGCACGCGCGGCAGGGGCGTCCGCGCGGCCCTGTACTGGATCGCCACCCACGCCGTGGCCGTGGCGCTGTCGCTGATGTTCCTCGGCCCGCTGGTGTTCGTGGCGCTGACCGCGCTGATGACCGACGAACAGGCGCTCACCGGCGACCTGTGGCCCAAGACCTGGAACTGGGGCAACTTCGGCGAGGTGTTCGCCAGGTCCCACCTGCTGGGCTGGCTGGGCAACACGTTCATGTACGCCGGGCTCGGCACCCTGTTCATGCTGCTGTCGTCGATCCCGGTGGCCTACGCGATGGCCCGCTTCCGCTTCCGCGGGCGCAGGCTGGCCTTCCTGGCGGTCATCACGATGATGATGCTGCCCCCGCAGGTCGTCGCCGTCCCGGTCTATCTCATCTGGGCGCGTTTCGGGCTCACCGGCACGCTGTGGCCGCTGATCCTGCCGATGCTGCTCGGCGACGCCTTCTCGATCTTCCTGCTGCGGCAGTTCCTGATCACGATCCCCAGGGAGTACACCGAGGCCGCCCGCGTGGACGGCTGCTCGGACTTCAAGACCCTGGTCAGGGTGATCCTGCCGATGGCGCGGCCGGCCATCTCGGCGGTCGCCCTCTTCCAGTTCTTCTACTGCTGGAACGACTACTACGGACCGCTCCTCTACGCACAGATAAACGAGGAAAACTGGACCCTGTCCCTCGGGCTGGCGTCCTTCCGGGCACTGCACAGCGTGCAGTGGAACCTCACCATGGCGGCGACCCTCCTCGTCATGGCTCCGGTGATCATCGTGTTCTTCTTCGCCCAGAAAGTCTTCATCGAAGGCGTGACGCTGACAGGAGTAAAAGGGTGAAACTCGCCGTTGTCGGGGGCGGCTCGACGTATACGCCGGAGCTGATCGACGGGTTCGCCCGGCTCCGGGACGAACTCCCCCTCACCGAGATCGCACTGGTCGACCCGGACGTCCACCGGCTGGAGCTGATCGCCGGGATGGCCCGCCGGATGCTGGCCCACGCCGGGCATCCGGCCAAGGTGGTCGCGACCACCTCGGTCGCCGACGGCGTGGCCGGGGCCCGGACGGTCCTGATCCAGCTGCGCGTCGGCGGCCAGGCCGCGCGCAACGTGGACGAGACCCTGCCGCTGGAGTGCGGCTGCGTCGGCCAGGAGACCACCGGCGCGGGCGGCCTGGCCAAGGCGCTGCGTACGGTCCCGGTGGTGCTGGACATCGCCGAGGAGGTCCGCCGCCACGCGCCCGGAGCGTGGATCGTCAACTTCACCAACCCCGTGGGCATCGTCACCAAGGCGCTGCTGGACGCGGGCCACCGGGCCATCGGCCTGTGCAACGTGGCCATCGGTTTCCAGCGCCGCTTCGCCGCCACGCTGGGCGTCGCGCCGGAACGGATCTCCCTGGGCCATGTCGGCCTGAACCACCTCACCTGGGAGCGGGCCGTCCACCTGGACGGGGTGGACGTGCTCCCCCGGCTGCTGGACGACCACGCCGAGGAGATCGCGCAAGACGTCGGCCTGACGGCCGGGCTCCTCCGTCGCCTGGGCGTGGTGCCCTCCTACTACCTCCGCTACTTCTACGAGCACGACCTCGTGGTGGAGGAGCAGAAGGCCAAGCCGTCACGCGCGGCCGAGGTCGCGGCGATGGAGACCGCCCTGCTGGAGCTGTACGCCGACCCGGCGGTGAACACCAAGCCCGAGCTGCTGGCCAAGCGGGGCGGCGCGTTCTACTCCGAGGCCGCGGTGGCGCTGATCGCCTCACTGCTCGGCGACCGCGGCGACACCCAGGTGGTGAACCTGCGCAACGAGGGCACGCTGCCGTTCCTGGCCGACGACGCGGTCATCGAGGTTCCGGCCACGATCACCGCCGCGGGCGCGCGGCCGTTGCCCGTCGATCCCGTCGAGCCGCTCTTCGCCGGGCTGATCTCTCACGTCACGGCATACGAGACGCTGGCGCTGGACGCCGCGCTGCACGGCGGCAGGGAGCGCGTCTCGGACGCGCTGCTGGCCCACCCGCTGATCGGCCAGGCCTCGCTGTCGGAGAACCTGGCCCAGCGTCTCGTCGAGGCCAACCGCCCGCACCTGCCCTGGGCCACCGCGTGAGGACCATCCTGGCCGTGGACGGCGGCAACAGCAAAACCGACGTCGCGCTGATCGGCGAGGACGGTTCCATCCTGGCCACCGGCCGCGGCGCGGCCTTCCAGCCGCAGAGCACCGGCGTGGGCGTCGCGATCGACGCGATCGGCGATGCCGTACGGCTGCTCGGCCCGGACCTGGTGCCGCCGTTCGCCGACCATGTGGCCGCCTACGTGGCGGGTGCCGACCTGCCGGTCGAGGAGGAGGCCCTCAGGGACGAGATCGTCGCCCGCGGGTACGGCCGGGAGGTGGTGGTCGGCAACGACACCTTCGCGCTGCTGCGGGCCGGGGCCTCCGGGCCCGCGGGTGTGGCCGTGGTGTGCGGGGCGGGCGTCAACGCCGTGGCGGTCTCCCCCACCGGTGAGGTGGCCAGGTATCCGGCCCTCGGCGACCTCACCGGCGACTGGGGCGGCGGGCTGGCGCTCGGCGAGAAGTCGCTCTGGCATGCCGCCCGGGCCGAGGACGGCCGGGGCCCGGCCACCGCGCTCGGCCGCGCGATCTGCGAGCACTTCGGCACCCGCACCGTCGAGGAGGTGGCCCTCTGCATCCACTTCGGCGACCTGCCCCACACCAGGCTGAACGAGCTGGTGCCGGTGCTGATGAACGTCGCCGCGGCGGGGGACGCCGTGGCACGCTCGCTTCTGGTACGGATGGCCGACGAGATCGTCGTCCTCGCGGTGGTCGCGCTGCGCCGCCTGAACCTGCTCGGCACCCCCATGGAGGTGGTCCTGGGCGGCGGCGTGCTGACCGCCCGCGATCCGCTGCTGAGTGACCTCATCGAGCAGCGCTTCGCCGAGCAGGCTCCCCGGACCAAACTGATCGTCACCGATGTCCCGCCGATCGTGGGTGCCGGGCTGCTCGGCCTGGACGCCCTCGGCGCCACGGAGGAGGCCAAGGCCCGTCTCCGCGCCCACTTCCACGCCATGGCCTGAGCCGGGTAGGAGCGTCCGCCCCGGGATCTGTCTCGCGGATCTCTCCGCCTACCGCGGTCGCCCGGACGGCGCCCCGCCGGGTGAGCGGGCGAGCATGGGGACGAGCGTGCGGTCACCGGTGCGGACGAAAAAGGCCAGGGGCCGGATGGCAGCCTCGGCCAGAACACCGAGCACGGGGCGTCCGGCCAGACGCGCCATGCCGGGGGCGAGCTTGAGCATCAGGGCGGTCACTCCCGGCAGCGGGCGGATCCACATGGTGACCTCGGCGATCCGGGCCTCCTCGTCGAGCAGCAGCAGCGTGGCCTCCTCCAGCTCCTGCCTCCCGATCCGGGCGGTGGCCACCAGGGTGCGCCTGCGCTCGTCGCCGATGTCGGTGTGGAAGGCGAGGCCGGACAAGGACGCCAGGGCCACCTTGAAGAGAGGCCGGACGCTGTCGCGTCCCTCGAAGCGGACCCTGGTGCTGATCGGAGAGTGGAACACGACATCTGGGGCGAACAGGGCGATCACCGCCTCAACATCGCCGGACTCCACGGCCTTCCGATAGGCAAGCGCGGTCGCCTCGGCTCTGGTGAGCGCAGAAGTCTCGGTCATCTCAACTCCCTATTAAGTCCTGATTTTGAACTTACCAACACCGCCCGACGGGCCCTCCAGTGGGTTCAATAATTCAACTCACTATGCTTGTGACATGGCCAGGAACAGCTTCGCCGCGATGCACTGCTCCATCGCCCGGACCCTCGCGGTGGCCGGAGAGTGGTGGACCCCGCTGATCCTGCGAGACGTCTTTCTCGGGCTTCGCAAGTTCGACGACCTCACCGAGAACCTCGGCATCTCCCGCAACCTGCTCACCGAGCGGCTGACCCACCTGGTCAAGGCCGGAGTGCTGGAGCGCGTCCGCTACCAGGACCGCCCGCCGCGCTTCGAATACCACCTCACCGAGGCGGGCCGGGAGCTGGTGCCCGCCCTGATGACCCTGATGGCCTGGGGTGACAAGTGGGTGACACCGCCCGGCGGGCCGCCCGCCGAACTCGTGCACGACACCTGCGGGAATCACTTCACCCCGACGATCACCTGCTCGGAATGCGGCGGGAAGGTGACCGCGACGACGGTCACCCCCCTGGCCGGCCCAGGCGCCGCGGAAGGCCCGGGAACCCGGCTGCTGACCCTCGGGCGCCAGGCTCCACCGGACCCGGATCCCGAAAAGTAAGCCCGCCGGATCCCGGGAAACGAGCGCCGTCATCCCGGCGGGCGGTCAGCCGCTCACCACCCGCCGGAGGCGTCAGGCGCGTTCGTCCGGCTTCTCCTCATCCGTGTCCATCAGCCCGGGAGCGCGGTGTTCGTACGGCGTGCTGAGCACGACCGTCGTCCGCGTCGAGACGTTGGCCGAGGTGCGGATCTGGCTGAGCAGCTCTTCCAGCGCCGTCGGCGAGGCCACCCGGACCTTGAGGATGTAGCTCTCGTCACCCGCCACACTGTGGCAGGCCTCGATGGCGCCCAGATGGGCCAGCCGGTCGGGGGCGTCGTCGGCGGCGGCCGGGTCGATCGGCTTGATGGACACGAACGCGGTGAGCGAGAGCCCGATCGCGTCGTAGTCCACCAGCGCGGCGTAACCCCGCACCACCCCGCGTTTCTCCAGCCGACGCACCCGCTGGTGCACCGCCGACACCGACAGGCCGGTCTCCCTGGCGAGGTCGGTGAAACTCATCCGGCCGTCTCTGGCCAGCAATGTCACGATCCGGCGGTCGATCTCCTCCACCCGGTCAACGGTAATGGCACTCGGCGGTCACCCGCACCGCCGAGAGGGTCACGGCCCCGTTCCAACCTCGCTCATCCCTGGAGACAGGGGACGGCGAAGCCGTTCCCTGACCCGCGAACGGCGAAGCCGTTCCCTGACCCGCGGCTCGCGCCGGGCCCCGGGGTCCGTTCCGTGGGGCTTCGCCTACGCTGCGGACCGGAATAATCCGCAAGACAGGCTCGGGGTTGAAGCCCGGGGTCTCCACACTGGGAGTATTCGATGAGCAACCTGGAGCGGGAGCCGTGGGAGGCGACGTGCGGCGGCCTCACGGACGTCGCGGCGGAACCGGTGAGCCGACTGCTGGAAGGTCACGACGTGGCGCTGGGCGGCCCGCGGGCGATGAAGGTCACCCGGACCCTGCCGAACCGGGAGATCCGGATGGTGGGCGCGTGGTGCTTCGCGGACTACTACGGCCCGGAGAAGGCGACCATGCGCGTGCCACCGCACCCGCACACCGGGTTGCAGACCGTCAGCTGGCTCGTGGAGGGCGAGGTGCTGCACCGCGACTGCCTCGGCAGCGAGCAGCTGGTGAAACCCGGGCAGCTCAATCTGATGACCGCGGGCCGGGGCATCTCCCACTCGGAGCACTCCCCCCGCGACGCCGTCCTGCACGGGGTGCAGCTGTGGGTGGCGCTCCCCTCCGCCCATCGGCAGGTGGCCCCGCACTTCGAGCACCATCCGGTGCTGCCGTCGCTGGCCGGGCCCGGGTTCAGGGCGACCGTTCTCATGGGCGAACTGGGCGGCGTCGTGTCACCGGCCCAGACCTACACTCCCCTGGTCGGCGCCGAGGTGACCCTCGACGCGGGCGCCGAGACCCGGATTCCGCTCCAGCCGGGCTTCGAGTACGCGGCCCTGTCCCTGTCCGGGACCGCGCGGGCCGAGAAGATCGTCCTCGACCCCGGGCCGTTGCTCTATCTCGGCTGCGGACGATCCGAGCTTCTCCTGCGCGCGGAGCGGCCCGCCCGGCTCCTGCTGCTCGGCGGCGAGCCCTTCGAGGAGCGGATCGTCATGTGGTGGAACTTCATCGGGCGCAGCCACGAGGAAATCGTCGCGTTCAGACAGGAGTGGATGGCCGGCGACACGTTCGGGACGGTGCCCGGCACGGACGACGCCCCGCTGCCCGCGCCGGCCCTCCCCTCGGTTCCCCTGAAATCCCGCGGACGCCGCCGCTAGGCGAACCGACGCACGCGCCGCGCTCGTGCCTCGTCGTTCGCCTCCGGTCGCCCCGCCGTGCGACAGGCCTCAGCTTCCCGCGACGAGTTCCCGCAGATCCATGGCTCTCGCGACGGCATGGGCGCCTGCCTCGTTGGGGTGGAGCCCGTCCATGAAGACGTAGCCGGGCCTGGGCGCGCCGGGGACGGCGGGGTCGGCGAGCGCCCGATCCGCGTCCAGCACGGCGTCGTAGGCGCCGCTGGTGCGGATCCACTGGTTGAGCGCCGTCCTGGCCTCTTCCACCTCCTTGGTCCAGAAGGGAAAGAGCGCCCCCTTGAGCGGCAGGATCGTGACGCCTACCGCCTTGATGCCGTGGGCGTGCGCCAGCTTGATGAGAGCCTGGTGGCCCTCGATGAGCCAGCGCACGGTGACTTTCGTGTTGGGCATGACGCACGGACCTGAGAGCTGCGGGTAGCCGAGATCGTTGCCACCCAGGTGGATGAGCACGGCCTTGACTCCTGAGCGGTCCAGGACGTCGCGGCGGAAGCGGGTGGCCGCCTTGTCACCGAAGCAGGCGGAGTCGTTCAGAAGCCGCGCGCCCGCGATCCCGGCGTTGACGACTCCGATCTGGCTGCCCGTTTCGACGAGCCGTTCGGCCATCTGGTCGACGATCCGGGCGTCGGCGCCCTGGCCGATGCCCACGCCGTCGATGAGGGAATCGCCGAAGGCCACCACCGCGGGAGCGGGCGAGGCGACTTCCACTCCGGCCAGGTAGTACCAGGAGCTGGTCGATTCGCCGAAGGCGCCCCCTCCTCCTTCGGACAGGTGGTCGCCGTGCGCGCGATAAGAGGTGGCCGTGGTGAAGCGGTGGAAGGTGGCGGGGCCGCTCGCGCCCTTCAGGCGGAGCGTGAGGGCGAGTTTCTCCAGGGGCGAGGTGGCGAACGCGACCGCGTCGCTGACCGCCTCCCCGCCTGGCGGAATGACGACTCCCGCCTTGCCGCCGAAACGCAGTGCTCTCGCGCTGCCCGGCCATACCTGGGCACCACCGGCCGACCTGCCCAGCTCGGCCCCGGTGATTCGCAGTGGCTTGGTGCCGTACAGGTTCGACAGACGCACGCGCGCCCGCGAGCCGGCCGCGCTGACCCGCACCACCTGCCGCACCGTGTCGTCCTTGAACCCCCCGGCCGACCAGTTGGGGCCGTTGTCCTTGGTCCCCTTCGTCGGCCGCTGGAGCGCGGTTCCCCAGCTCGCGACCCACTCCTCGCCGGTCGCACGGTCCCGCGCGGAAGCCGGTACGGCCTGCGCAGAAGTCGGTGCGGCCTGCGCGGAGACCGGTACGGCCTGCGTCGCCGCCGCGCACAGCGCCACGGCCGCCACGACCACCCGCCGTGTCGCGTTCGCCCATCTCACCCTGAGCACTCCCTTGATCATTAGAACGGTCGCCACAGAGTGTTCCGGGAGCGCTCAGCGCGCGGATCCGCTTTTCGGTCGAGCCGCATCCGCCTTTCAGCCATATCGATGGGAGCCGGGTGGTCCCGGGCCCGAACCGGTCCGCGCGGAGCGGAGGTTCGGACCCCATCCGTTCGTAGACGGTGTCTACCAGGTGGGGCGGACACCGTCCACGATCATGATCTACAAAGTCGGCGCGACGGCGCTTGTGCGGATTGATCATTGGCCGCACGGCGGTCCGGGGCCGACGATCGGGGCATGGATCTGTTGATCAAGCTGGTGGACAGGGGCCTGCGCGGCGAGTCGCCGACCCGGCAGGAGGCGCTGGCGGTGCTGGCCACCTCCGATGACGAGCTGCTCGACCTGGTGGCCGCGGCGGGGAAGGTGCGGCGCCACTGGTTCGGCCGCCGGGTCAAGCTGAACTACCTGGTCAACCTCAAGTCGGGCCTGTGCCCCGAGGACTGCTCGTACTGCTCGCAGCGCCTGGGCTCGACGGCCGGCGTCCTCACCTACACCTGGCTCAAGCCGGAGGAGGCCGCGGCCGCCGCGCGGGCGGGGATCGCGGGTGGCGCCAAGAGGGTGTGCCTGGTGGCCAGCGGACGTGGCCCGACCGACCGTGACGTGGAGCGGGTCGCCACCACGGTCGCGGCGATCAAGGAGCACGACCCGCGGGCCGAGATCTGCGCCTGCCTGGGCCTGTTGTCCGACGGGCAGGCGGCGCGGCTGCGCGAAGCGGGCGTCCACGCCTACAGCCACAACCTCAACACCGCCGAGGCGACCTACGCCGGCATCTGCACCACACACACCTTCGCCGACCGGGTCGAGACCGTCCGGCGTTCCCGGGACGCGGGGCTGTCGGCCTGCTCGGGCCTGATCGCGGGCATGGGCGAGAGCGACTCCGACCTGGTGGACGTGGTCTTCGCGCTACGCGAGCTGGACGTGGACTCGGTGCCGGTGAACTTCCTGATCCCCTTCGAGGGGACTCCTCTGGCGGGCCGGTGGGAACTGACGCCTCAGCGGTGCCTGCGGATCCTGGCGATGGTGCGGTTCGTCTGCCCGGACGTGGAGGTCCGCCTGGCCGGGGGCCGGGAGATCCACCTGCGCAGCCTGCAGCCGCTGGCTCTGCACATAGCCAACTCGATCTTCCTGGGCGACTACCTGACCAGCGAGGGGCAGGCCGGTCAGGCCGACCTCGACATGATCGCCGACTCCGGCTTCGAGGTCGAGGAAGCGGGCGCGAGCACGCTGCCCGCCCACCGGACCGACCTGGTCGCGGTGCGCCGCCGTGGCGCCGGGACGGAGCTGCCGCCCAATGCGTGAGCTGATGGAGCTGGACCGGGCTCACGTCTGGCACCCCTACACGCCGATGCCCGGCCGAGAGACCCCGTTCCTGATCGAGTCGGCGTCAGGGGTACGGCTGCGCCTGGCCGAACCGGTCGAGGGCCGGATCGACCTGGTGGACGCGATGTCGTCGTGGTGGGCCGCCATCCACGGGTACGGCCACGCCGTACTGGACGAGGCGGTGCGCGAGCAGCTGGGCCGGATGAGCCACGTGATGTTCGGCGGGCTGACCCACGAACCCGCCATCCGGCTGGCCACCCGCCTGGCCGAGATCACCCCCGACCCGCTGCGGCACGTCTTCCTGGCCGACTCGGGCTCGGTCGCGGTGGAGGTGGCGGTCAAGATGTGCCTGCAGTACTGGCGGTCTCTCGGCCACCCGGACAAGCACCGCCTGCTCACCTGGCGCGGCGGATATCACGGTGACACCTTCCAGCCGATGTCGGTGTGCGACCCCGAGGGCGGCATGCACGCCCTGTGGACCGGCGTGCTCCCCCGGCAGGTCTTCGCCGACGCCCCGCCCGAGGGTTTCGACGCCGGGCCCGATCCCGCCTACACCGCGCACCTGGCCGAGCTGATCGAGCGGCACGCGCACGAGCTGGCGGCCGTCATCGTCGAGCCGGTCGTGCAGAACGCCGGCGGCATGCGCTTCCTGTCCCCCGGGTACCTGCGTGTGCTGCGCGAGCTGTGCGACCGGCATCGGGTCCTGCTGATCTTCGATGAGATCGCGACCGGTTTCGGCCGGACCGGCGCGCTGTTCGCCGCCGACCACGCCGGTGTCGCCCCGGATGTGATGTGCGTGGGCAAGGCCCTGACCGGCGGTTATCTCACCATGGCGGCCGCGCTGTGCACCCCGCAGGTGGCCCACGGCATCGGCCGGGGCGACTTCCCCGTGCTCGCCCACGGTCCCACCTTCATGGCCAACCCGCTGGCCGCCGCCGTGGCCAACGCCTCGCTCGACCTGCTGCTGGAACAGGACTGGCAGGGGCAGGTCAACCGCATCGAGCAGAGGTTGCGCTCCGGGCTGGCCGCCGCACGGGCGCTGCGCGGGGTGCGCGATGTCCGGGTGCTGGGCGCGATCGGCGTCATCCAGCTCGACCACGAGGTCGACAGGGTCGCCGCCACCCGGGCCGCCGCCCGCCATGGCGTGTGGATCCGCCCGTTCCGCGACCTCGTCTACACCATGCCGCCCTACATCACCGACGACGCCGACCTGGCACGGATCACGACCGCGATGACCGCCGCCGCGGCCGAGGGGAGGGCCTCGTGAGCGTGCCCGCCATCGCCGGGTTGCGGCCTCCGGTTCCCGCATGATCACCCGTTCCCCGTGGAATAGCGTGGAACAGATCGCCGGGGAAAGCGGCAAGGGTGCGAAGCTGGTGCGGCCGGTGTCGTCGCGCTGACGCACGGCGATTGACTTGTTCGCTTCAGGAGGTAGTCATGTCCGACGAGTTCGACGTGATCGTGATAGGCGCGGGCCCCGCCGGGGAGAACGTCGCGGGCCGGGTGGGTCGCGGCGGGTTGAGCGTCGCGGTGGTGGAGGAGGAACTGGCGGGCGGAGAGTGCTCCTACTGGGCGTGCGTGCCCAGCAAGGCCCTGCTTCGCCCGGTGGAGCTGGCGGCGGACGCCCGCAGGGTGCCCGGCCTGACGCTGGGGCCGATCGACGCCGGTGCCGTGCTCGCCCGGCGCGACGAGGCCGTGTCGCACCTGGACGACAGCAAGCAGGTGGGATGGATCAAGAGTGTGCCCGCCGAGTTCGTGCGGGGGCGGGGACGGCTGCGGGGCCCCAGGCAGGTCGAGGTGACCACCCCCGACGGCCCCGCCCGACTGCTGCGCGCCCGGCACGCCGTCGTGCTGGCCACCGGCAGCCGTCCGGTGATCCCGCCGGTCCCCGGCTTGCGGGAGGCCTCGCCGTGGACCAACCGCGAGGCGACCGGGGTCCGGGCCGTTCCGAAACGGCTGGCCGTGCTGGGCGGGGGCGTGGTGGCCTGCGAGATGGGGCAGGCCCTGCACGGGCTCGGCGCCGAGGAGACGACGCTGCTGGTGCGCGGGGGTTCGCTGATCGGCCGGATGGAGCCGTTCGCCGGGGAGCTGTTGAGGACCTCGCTCGCCGGCGGTGGCGTCGAGGTGCGCACCGGGGCCCAGGTGACCGGGGTGGAGCGGCCCGAGCCCGGTGGCACGGTGACCGTCCACCTGGCCGAAGGGCCGCCGGTCGAGGTCGACGAGCTTCTGGTGGCCACCGGCCGCCGGCCCGCGACCGGCGATCTCGGCCTCGACAGCGTCGGCCTGCCGGACACGGGCCCGGTGCCGGTCGACGACAGCATGCGCGCGACCGGGATCGCCGACGGCTGGCTGTACGCCGTGGGCGACGTCAACGGCCGCAACCTGCTCACCCACATGGGCAAGTACCAGGCACGGGTGTGCGGCGACGTCATCGTGGCGCGGGCGAAGGGAGAGCGCGACGACCTGCCCGGGATGCGCGACGTGGCGGACGGGTACGGCGCCCCTCAGGTGATCTTCACCGACCCGCAGATCTGCGCGGTCGGCCGGACCGAGGCCGCCGCCAGGGCCGAGGGGTTCGACGTGCGTGTGGTCGAGTACGACATGGGCGCGGTGACCGGCGCCTACCTGCTGGGTGACGGCTACCGGGGCAGGGCCAAGGCGGTCGTGGACGAACGGCGGCGCGTTCTGCTCGGTGTGACGTTCGCCGGGCCGGGCGTGGCCGAGATGCTGCACTCCGCGACGATCGCGGTCACCGCCGAGGTGCCGCTCGACCGGCTCTGGCACGCTGTTCCGTCCTTCCCCACGGTCAGCGAGGTCTGGCTGCGGCTGCTGGAGGAATACGGGCTCTGACCGGCAGGCGGTACGGCGCGGCCGCGGCTGCGCCCTACCGCCAGGCCCGGCGACGGGAAGGGCCACCGTATAGGAAATATTTATTTATCACGGCAGGCTCCTGCCCGTAACGGGCAGATAACAGAGCCGTCGTGACCGTACGCGAAAGGACATCGATTCGTTAATCGAAGGATCGGCGAATCGACCGCGGCCCAAAAAAGCATGGTTCGATGCTGAGGTACGCGGATCCACCGCGGTAGACCACCTGGTCGATTACCGGGGTTACCGAGAAAGGTGGGAGGCATGGCCGCGTACGCCTCGCTCCCCGGGCCGCCTGGGCTGAACTTCTTGTACAACTCGCGCGTGGCCCACTCGGCAGCAGCCTCTATCCACCGGCCCTCGACGAGGCCACCACGGACGCCGTCCACCGCGGCGCATACAGCCGTCACGCTCCGAACCGCAATGAGGGCGGCTCGCCGGCCTCCGACGGGATATGGGCTCGCCTGCCGATCCACCGCTCATCACGGGCTCACGCCTCCGGCCCGGAGGCGTGAGTCCTTTCCGTCACCAAATGAAATGGGACACAGCCGTATTATTGAAGGCAAGTGTTTAAATCCGGTAGAAATGCCGTAGAGACGCTGTAGAATCTGGCACGTGCTACGGACGGTGACATGGACAACCCCATACGCATCCGCTCCCTGGGGCCGCTCGAAATCCTGAGGGAGGGGTGCTGGGTTTCCCCCAGCGGATTCAAAGCTCGCGGCGTTCTCGCCGCCTTGCTCGTCAACGCCCGGCTGAACGTATCCACCGACGATCTGGTCTACGAATTATGGGGCGATGAGCCTCCCTCGTCCGGCAGAACGCTGATTCGCGGATACATTCTGTCCCTGAGGCGATTGCTGGGCGATTCGGTGATCCGGCAGCGCGCCGGCGGCTACTGCCTCGACATCGCGCCCGAGGCGGTCGACGCGTGCCGCTTCGAACGTCTCAGCGACGAGGGACGACGCCACCACGGGCGCGGCGAGGCCGAGCAGTCCTCGCTCCTGCTGTCCCAGGCCCTGTCCCTGTGGCGTGGGCGCGTGCTTGCCGATGTGCGCGAGACGGCGCTGGTGGCGGCCTACGCCGAGCGCCTCGGCGAGCGACGGCTGATAACGCTCGAAGCCCGGATAGACAGCGATCTGGCCCAGGGGCGGCAGAGCGGGCTGGTCGAGGAGCTACGGGGGCTGGTGGCCGAACATCCCTTCCGGGAAGGCTTCACCGTCTTACTCATGAAGACCCTGCACGCGGCGGGCAGACGGGCCGAGGCCCTGCAGGTGTTCGCCGACCACCGGCGATGTCTCACAGAGGAATTGGGCCTGGAGCCGGGACCGGAATCCCAGCGGGTGCACCAGGCGGTCCTGGCCTGCGAGCCACAGGTCTCGGCCGCTCTCGCACCCGTGACACCGCGTCCGGCCCAGACCCCACCGGATGTCGTGGATTTCACCGGCCGCGACAAGGAGATCGCGCACTGGAGCGACATGCTCGCCTCGGGCGATCATCCCGCGCTGAGGACACTGGCGCTTTCCGGCCGCGCGGGCGTCGGCAAGACGTCACTGTCGGTCCACCTGGCACACCGGCTCCGCCCGGTCTATCCCGACGGCCAGCTCTACGCCGCCTTCACCGCGCACACCACACCCGCCACCGTGCTGGGACAGTTCCTGCGGGCACTCGGCGTACCCGGCTCGGCGATTCCCGAACCCCTCGCCGAGCGAACACACCTCTATCGCAGTCTTCTGGCCGACCGCCGCGTCCTGGTCCTGCTCGACAACGCCGATTCCGAGGCACAGGTGCGCGCGCTCCAGCCCGGATCGGCGGGGTGCACGGTGGTGGTGACAAGCCGAAAGCGGCTGCTGGGCCTGGAATCGGCGTACTTCGCCGATCTCGACGTCCTGGAGCCCGATCCGGCGGTGAACCTGCTCGCCAAGATCGTGACAGCCGAGCGGGTCGCACGGGAGCCCGAAGCGGCGCTGGAGATCGTCGAGTTGTGCGGTCGTCTCCCGCTGGCCGTACGGATCGTCGGGGCGCGCGCGACCGCCCGGCCGCAGTCGCGGCTGTCGGCCTTCGCCGCGGAACTGCGAGACGAGGCCTCCAGGCTCCACCGGTTGAAGGCCGGCGACCTCGATGTCGAGGCCGCCATCGCCACCTCCTACCTGGGCCTCGACCAGCCACGACGTCACCTGCTGCGGCTGCTCGGGCTGCTTGAGGTGCCCAGCTTCCCCGCGTGGGCCGCCGCCGCCCTGGCCGACGTCTCCGAGCGATCCGCGCAGGAGTCACTGCTGTCACTGGTGGACGCGCGTTTGGTCGACGAGGTCGGCACCGGCCCGGAAGGGCGGGCGCGGTTCCGCCTCCACGAGCTGATCCGGATTTTCGCGCGCGGGCGCGCGGAGGCGGAGGAGGACGCCGGCGCACGCCTGGCCGCCCTGTCCCGGGCGTTCGGCGGATGGCTCTTCCTCGCCGAAGAGGCCGGCGCGAGGCTTCCCGCCCGCACCCTGGCCCCGCTGCACGCGGCCGCGCCTCGGTGGCGTCCCCGCGCGAGCGAGGAACTCGTGAGCGACCCGTTCGCCTGGTTCGAGGCCGAGCGCGAGGCGATCGCCGCCCTGGTACGGCAGGCCGCCGCGCTCGGACTGGCGGAGCTGTCCTGGGGCGTCGCGGCCGCCGCCCAGACCTTCTACGAGCTGCGCGATGCCCATGAAGGCGTGCGGACGCACCAGGTGGCGCTGGCCGCCTGCCGCGTGTCAGGGGCGCGACGGGGCGAGGCGGTCATGCTCCGCAACCTCGCGGACCTGCACGCCGGCAAGTCCGGCGCGACCCTCGACGACAAGCTCACCTCGGCCGAGGCGGCTCTTGCGATCTTCCGCGACCTCGGCGAGCGGTACGGCGAGGCCGACGCGCTCTACCTGGCCGCCGACGCCCATCGGCTACGCGGCGACCATGACCACGCCGTCGCCTACCTCCAAGAGAGCGTCGATCTCGCCCGATCACACGGCTACCGGCTCGGCGAACTGCACGCGCTCCAGCAGTTCGCGATGGTCGGTCATCAACGGGGACGGCACGACGAGGCGCTCCAGTATGCCCGGCATGCCCTGGTGATGGCGGAGGAGCTGGGCAGCCCGCGGGACGAATGCGTCGTGCGCGGCCTCCTCGGCGTGATCCACAAACGGCGGGGCGAGTTCCTGGAAGGTGGTGCGCAGCTGCGCCAGGCGACCACGAACGCCCGCGCCGCCGCGGATCCGCTGCTGGAAGCCCAGATGCTCGCCCATCTCGGACAGCTTTATGTCGAAGAGGGCCATGCCGATGCCCGGCAGACCCTGGAGCGCGGCCTGTCGCTCAGCGCCGCCTGTCACTACGACTTCGGCCAGGCCGTCGCCCTGCATGGACTCGGCGTCCTGGACTGCGCCGAGGGGCACCTGGCGGCGGGCGTCGCCTGGCTCCGCTCGGCCGCGGAGCTCTGGGAGCGGCTGCAGAACGTCTTCGGGAAGGCACGCACGCTCGCGGCGCTCGGCGAGGCCCACGCCAGAGTCGGCGACCAGGCCGCGGCACGCCATGCCCTGACCCTGGCCTGCCAGGAGTATCGCAAACTGGGAAACGAGCAGGAGGCCGACCGGATCAGCGCCCTCATACCGCATCAGCCTTAGACCGAACCGGCGCGGCCGGAAGCCGGGCCACTGATCGGCTTGCGAACCGGGCCCCAGCGTCGCCCGCCGGCCCCGACGGTGTGCTCGTGCTGGTCTACCGGCCTTCCGCCAGCTGAGCCAGGCGCCGGTAGGAGTCGAGGCGCTCGCCGAGGTCGAAGGTGTTCATCGTGACCAGCACCTCCGCGGCCCCCGACCTGCCGACCAGCGTCTCCAGAGCGTGGGCGACGTCGCCGGCCGTACCGCGGATCTGCCCGGCGAGTGCCTCGCCGAGCAGTTTGCGCTCCGGCTCGCTCTTGTCCAGCGCCTGAATCTCCGCCACGGGCGACAGCGGCGGGAAGGCGCCTCGCGTCCTCGACACCGCCGTCGACCAGGCCTCCGGCAGCTGCAGCGCCTCGGCCTGCGCCGCCGTCTCGCCGACCGCGACGTTCACCGCCACCATCACGTACGGCACCGTCGCCCACTCCGACGGCCGGAACGCCGCGCGGTAACGGGCGACCGCCTCGTCCATCCGGGGCCCGCCGCCGATCACCATCGGCAACCCGTGCTCCGCCGCGATGTCCGCCCCCGCGCCCATGGCCAGCACGAACGCCTGCGGCCGCAATCCTTCCGCGGGAAACGCGTGCACGCCCGGATAAGACTGCTGCTTGCCGGTGAAGAACCCGAGCAGCTCCTCCAGGTTCGCGCCGAAGTCCTCGGCGTCCCGCAGCTCGTGCCCGAGCGCCTTGCGTATCCCGCCGGTGAACCCGACCGACCGGCCCAGCCCCATGTCGATGCGGCCCGGGTACAGCGACTCCAGCACGCCGAACTGCTCGGCCACCACCAGCGGCCGGTGGTTGGGCAGCATCACACCGCCGGTGCCCACCCGGATCCTGGAGGTGGCCGCGGCCACCGCGGCGGCCAGCACGGTCGGCGCCGACCCGGCGACGCCGGGGACGCTGTGGTGCTCCGACACCCAGAACCGGTGGTAACCGAGCTCCTCCGCCTGCTGGGCGAAACGTACCGTCTCTCGCAGCGCCCGCGCCGGGTCCTGCCCGGCGCGGACGAGCGAGCGGTCGAGGATCGAGAATCGAGTCACCTGTCCTGCAACACCGCTTATTTCCGATAAAGTCCGGCGGTCCAGCGCACCGGCCGGTTCATAGACTCGCCCTGCATGCTCAGCGTGAGCGTGATCGTGATCGTGATCGTGATGCGCTTGCTCCTGAGGGGCGCATTCCAGGTGGGGCGCTGGAGGACGGGCTGGACGGCGTCACAGCCGGCCTTGGCTCAGGACGTCCCATGCCCTGGCCGACGACGGATCAAAAATTCAGACACTAGGCGGGGAACCCGCACGCGCGGCGCAGCGCGCCGGTGAGCGCCGCGGCGGAGAACTCCGGCAGCACGGCCGCCAGATGGCCGTCGGGACGGACCAGATGCACGCTGTCGGGACCGGTTTCGAGCGCGCGGGCGACGACACCGTCGACGTCGATGTCCGGCACCGCCAGCACCCGGACCGGCGTACCCGCCGGGCAGGCCGTACGGGATTGCCCGATCCGCTCCGGCCGGGCCACCAGCACGGCGAACCCGCTCCCGAACAGCCGCCGCAGGCGAGTGCGGGTCCCCCCGTCCACGGCGACCGGGCCGTCGGGACAGAGCACTCCCGGCACAGGAGGACGCGGTGCTCCCGGCTCCGTGGGCACCTGGCCCGCCGCCGTGGTGAGGGGGGAGTCCACATACCAGTACGGCTCGGCGAGCTTGCCCGAGTCGATCGACGCGCGGGCCTCCGGCTCCTCGACGGCCCTGGACAGCACCGAACGCCGCCACTGCCACTGCTCCGGGCTCTGCGGGGCCAGGAACTCCATGGTGTCCCCCGTCACCTTGAGATTGATCAGCGCCGCGGCCCGCCGTTCCGGCTCGTAGCTGGCGAGCAGCGCCTCTCCGGCGGCGCCCTGCCGCACGAGCCCGAGCTTCCAGGCCAGGTTCTCGGCGTCCTGAAGGCCCGAGTTGAGGCCGCGCGCCCCGAACGGCGCGTACAGGTGCGCCGCGTCGCCGGCCAGGAACACCCGCCCCCGGCGGAAGACGGAGGCGACCCTCTGATGGAAGCGGTAGGCGGTGAGCCAGACGATCTCGTACGGCCGAGAGCCCGTGATGCGCCGGATCATCGCGTCGACGTCGGCGGTGGCCGGGTCGAAGTCCGGCGGCACCTGCCAGTCGACGCGCCAGACGGAGTCGGGGCACTGATGGACCAGCACCTGCCTGCCGGGGTTCCACGGCGGGTCGAAGTAGAAACGCCGCTCGTTGGGAAAGGGCAGGTCCGCCTTGATGTCGCAGATCAGGAATCGGTCGTCGAAGGACCGTCCGGGGAAGCCGATGCCGGCCAGCCGCCGGACCGCGCTCCGCGAGCCGTCCGCGCCGATCAGGTGGGTGCCGCGCACGGTGACCCGGCCGTTCGCGGTGACCGCGTCGACCTCCACACCGGCCGCGTCCTGGCGGTAGCCGGACACCGAATGACCGGGCCGCAGGTCGATCAGCGGTTCGGCGGCGGCGCGTCCGGCCATCAGCTCCTCGACACGGGCCTGGGAGATGTTCGTCCAGGGCGGCAGAAGACCGTGGCCGGGGTCGGGAAAGGTCACCGTGAGCAGCTCGTGCTCGCGATAGTAGGTGCGTCCCGTGGTCCAGGTGACTCCCTCGGCGACCATGGTCTCGGCGCAGCCGATCCGGTCGAGGACGTCCAGGACGTCGCGCTGGAAACAGACGGCCCGGGAACCGCCGGGAGCGTGCCGGGGCTGAGCCTCCAGCACCACCGTGGGCACCCGCCAGCGGGCGAGGAGCAGCGCCGTGGCCATCCCGACCGGTCCGGCGCCGGCGATCACGACAGGATCCGCTTCCATACCGCCCGTCCTCGCCCCCTCCGCCCAGCAGATCACGTCACCGGCGGTGTCGGGCGCCCAGGCCCGCCGTCCGGGTCCGCGGACGGGCGAGGGCTCCGGACGTCACCTGCTCGCTCCTCCGCTTCGATCTTTCTCCCCGGCGACGCTCTTGGTTGAACCAGCGAAAACCAAGCGCTTTCAGACGGCTACCCCTTGGCCAGCGCCCGGCTGATCACCACCCGCTGGACCTGGTTGGTGCCCTCGACGATCTGCAGGACCTTGGCCTCCCGCATGTAGCGCTCGACGGGGAAGTCCTCGACGTAGCCGTAGCCGCCGAGAACCTGGACGGCGTCGGTGGTTACCTTCATGCACATGTCGGTGGCGAACAGCTTGGCCATCGCGGCCTGCGTGCCGTACGGCCTGCCCGAGTCGCGCAGTCGGGCCGCGTCCAGGTAGAGCGCGCGGGCGGCGGCGATCTGGGTCGCCATGTCGGCGAGCATGAAGCCGACCCCCTGGAAGTCGACGATGCGCGAGCCGAACTGACGGCGCTCCTTCGCGTAGGCGGTGGCGGCGTCGAACGCGGCCTGGGCCAAGCCGACCGCGCAGGCGGCGATGCCGAGCCTGCCGCCGTCCAGGGCGGCCATCGCGATGCGGAAGCCCTCGCCCTCCTCGCCCAGCAGCGCGTCGGGCGCGAGCCGTACGGCGTCGAAGCGGACCTGGGCGGTCGGCGAGGACTTCATGCCCATCTTCCGCTCGGGCTCGCCGAAGGACAGCCCCGCGGTCCCTGCGGGAACGTGGAAGCAGGAGATGCCGCGCCCGCCGTCGGGCGAGGTGCGGGCCATCAGGGTGTAGAAGTCGGCGGCGCCGCCATGGGTGATCCAGGCCTTGACGCCGTCCACGACGTAACCGTCGGCGTCGCGCACGGCGCGGGTGGTCAGGGCGGCGGCGTCGGACCCCGACTGGGGTTCCGACAGGCAGTAGGCGCCCAGCAGCTCGCCGCCGAGCATCTCGGGCAGCAGCGAGGCACGCTGCTCGGGGGTGCCGAAGGCGGCGACCGGGAAGCACGACAGGGTGTGCACCGACAGGCCCAGGCCGACCGCCAGCCAGCCGGCCGCGAGCTCCTCGATCATCTGAAGATAGACCTCGTACGGCTGCGCCGCGCCGCCGTGCTCCTCGGGGTAGGGCAGCCCGAGCAGCCCCGCCCGGCCCAGGGTCGTGAACACCTCGCGAGGAAAGCGCCCGGCGGACTCGTCGGCCGACGCCCGGGGCGCGACCTCCTTGGCGACCAGTTCGCGGACCAGGTCCAGCAGGTCGTGGGCCTCGGCGGTCGGCAGCATACGCTCAACGGTCATATCCGCATACTCCAGGTCATGGCGCGAACGACAAAAGGGATGACCGGGGTCACCGGCCACCCCGATTGTGGCATCTGTTACACGATGACGAGCTCACGAGGCCGGTGGTTGACCCGCTCGCCCCCCTCCTCGGTGCAGATGAGGATGTCCTCGATGCGGGCGCCGTGGACACCCGGCAGGTAGATGCCCGGCTCGACCGAGAAGGCGAAGCCCGGTGCCAGCGGCTCGGTGTTGCCCGCGACGATGTAGGGCTCCTCGTGGGTCTCCAGGCCGATGCCGTGACCGGTGCGGTGGATGAAGTAGTCGCCGTAGCCCTCGGCGGCGATCACCTCGCGCGCGGCGGCGTCGATCGACTCGCACGACACGCCGGGCCGTACGGCCTCGCAGGCGGCCTCCTGGGCGTGCCGGAGCACCTCGTAGTACTTCACGAAGTCGGCCGGGGGCTCCCCGACGCAGTAGACCCGGGTGGAGTCCGAGCAGTAGCCGCTGGGCATCTGGCCGCCGATGTCGATCACGACCGGCTCACCCGCCTGGATGACCCGGTCGGACAGCTCGTGATGCGGGCTGGCGCCGTTGGGCCCGGAGGCGACGATGACGAAGTCGACGGTCGAGTGCCCGGCGGCGATGATCGCGTCGGCGATGTCCCTGCCGACCTCGCGCTCGGTCCGGCCCGCCCGCAGGAACCCGGGCACCTGGGCGTGCACGGCGTCGATGGCCGCGCCCGCCTCGCGCAGGGCGGCCGCCTCGGCCGGGCTCTTGCGCATGCGCAGCCCGCGCAGGACGGTCCCGGCGAGCACCTGCTCGGTGCCGGGCATCGCGTCGCGGAAGCGCAGCGACTGCATCGCCCACATCCGGTCGGCCAGGCCGACCTGGCCGACCCGGCCGAGACGCGCGCCGACGACCGCGTAGGGATCATCGGTCTCGTCCCAGGGCACGAACTCGATGCCGAGCCTCGACGCCGGAGAATGCTCGGCGGCGGGCAGCTCCAGGCGGGGCACCATGAGGAAGGCGTCGCCCCTGGCCGGGAGCACCAGGCAGGTGAGCCGCTCCAGCGGCAGCGCCTCATAGCCGGTCACGTAGCGGAGATCAGGGCCCGGCGTGAGAAGCAGCGCGTCCAGCCCGGCGGCGGCGGTCGCCTCCTGGGCTGCGGCGAGGCGGGCGACGGGATACAGGTCAGAGGACTCCATTGTCACATCGACCAATGTAATCCCGGGCGGATCGGCAGCACACCCGGCCCTGGGCCGACCAGGGAAAGTCCGGAAAACCTCCCGGGACGGCAACGCCTTCACTACACTCCGTTGAAGTACAACTACATTTCGTCAAACAAAGCGTCCAAGGCCCAACCTTTCGAGAGCGAGCTAAATGGTCGGCGTAGTGGGCGGCCACCAGCCACCCCTCCACCCACGAAACGACCACGTGACCGGTTCCGCCCCGCTGACCGCGGCCGAGATGGTGCAGCGGTTGCGCGGAGAGCTGGACGAGCACATGGCCGTGGAACGAGAACTCCTCACCGCGCGGCTAGCCCATGCCGCGCGGCTGGGCAACCTGGGTTGGGCCGAGTGGAACCTCCAGACCGGGGAGTCGGCCTGGTCCGAGCACGCCTACGCCATCTTCGGCCGCGACCCCCACGAGGGCCCGATCCACCTGCGCGATCTGCTCGCCCACGTCGAGGCGGTGGACCGGGCGGGCCTGGACCGGCTGCTGCGCACCGTCATGCAGCACGCCGAGCCGGGACAGGCCGAGTTCCGCATCCGCCGCCAGGGCGAGGTCCGCAATCTGCGCGCGGCTCTTGAGCCCCTCGCCACCGGCGGGCGCGCCACCGTGCACGGCGTGATCCAGGACATCACCGGCTGGCGCCAGGCCGAGCAGGCCGTGTCGGAGTCCCGGCGCCAGCTGCTGGAGATCAGCGAGCAGGCGGCCGAGGAGCGGCACCTGAGCGTCGCCCTGCGCGACGCGATCATGCCCGACCTGGGGGTCGCCGTCGACCTGCCGCACACCCGGATCGAGGTCCGCTACGTCCCGGCCGGCATGAAGGCCGGGCTCGGCGGCGACTGGTACGACGCCACCACCCTGCCGGACGGCCGGGTGGTGCTGACCATCGGCGACGTCTCGGGGCACGGCGTGCCCGCGATAGCCCAGATGGCCCGGCTGCGGCACGCGCTGATCGGGCTGGCGACGACCGGCGAGCCTCCCGAAAGGCTGCTGACCTGGCTCAACGACCTGGTGATGCACCGGCTGGCGGAGACCACCGCGACCGCGGTGATCGGCCATCTCGACCCCGCCACCGGCGTGTTCACCTGGAGCCAGGCCGGCCACCCGGCACCGATCCTTGTTCGTGACGGGACGGCCGTCCAGCTCGACCCGCCGGCCGGGGTGCTGCTGGGGGCCACCCTCGCCGAGCCGTACGAACCGGCTCGCGTGGAGCTGCGAGAGGGGGATCTGCTGCTGCTGTTCACCGACGGGCTGGTCGAGCGGCGTGCCCGCGACATCGACGAGGGTCTCGCGCTGGCCCTGGAGGCGGCGGTGGATCTCCTCGGCGACGACCTGGGGGCCGGGCTGGACCGGCTGATCGAGGCGGTCGGCGGCCCCAATCCCGAAGACGACACCTGCGTTCTGGCGATCGGCGTGCTCGGTTGACGTGCCGGCGATCGGCGTGCTTGGTTAAATGGTCGCCATGCCCGGCTTGATGCTTCTCGACACCCCGTCGCTGTACTACCGCGCCTTCTACGGGGTGCCGGAGTCGATGACCGCTCCCGACGGGATGCCGGTCAACGCGATCCGCGGCCTCATCGACATGATCGCCATGCTGGTCCGGCAGCACTCCCCCAGCGCGCTGGTCGCCTGCATGGACGCCGACTGGCGCCCGGCGTTCCGCGTGGCCGCGATCCCGACCTACAAGTCTCACCGGGTCGCCGAGGGGAACGCCGAGGAGACCCCGGCCACGCTGGTCCCGCAGGTGCCGGTGATCGAGCAGGTGCTCGACGCGGTGGGCATCGTCCGCCTCGGTGTGCCCGGCTACGAGGCCGATGACGTGATGGGCACGCTCGCCGTCCGGGCCAAGGGCCAGGCGGACATCGTCACCGGCGACCGGGACATGTTCCAGCTGGTGGACGACGCCCAGCCGATCCGCGTCCTCTACACCGCGAGGGGGGTCAAGAACCTCCAGCCGATCGACGAGGCCGCCGTCACCGCCAAATACGGCATCCCCGGCCGCTCCTACGCCGACTTCGCCACCCTGCGCGGCGACCCCAGCGACGGGCTGCCGGGCGTGCCCGGGATCGGCGACAAGACCGCGGCCGCCTTGATCACCCGGTTCGGCTCGCTGGAGGCCCTGATCAGGGCCGTGGACGAGGGAGGCGAGCTGACCTCGGGCCAGCGCGCCAAGCTGGGCGCGGCCCGCGACTACCTGCGCGTCGCCCCCACGGTGGTCCAGGTCGCCCGCGACGTGCCGATCCCGGAGCTGGATCTCTCCCTTCCCGCCGGGCCCCGCGACCCGGAGGCGCTCACGGCCCTGGCCGAACGCTACGGCCTGCAGGGCCCGCTGGGGCGCCTGTCCGCAGCGCTCTGACCTCGACCGGAGGAAGGCGCCGGGCGTGGCCGATGGCCGCCACCCGGCCGCGGGTGTGACCAGATGCCCGCAGGTGTGGCCGGACGCCCGCGGGCACGGCAAGGTGTCCGCCACCCGGCCGGGGCATGACGGGCTCCTGGCGCCCATCGGGGTTCTCACGCGCCGACTCGCGGAGCGCCGCGAGTTGCGGGGGCGATTCGGGGGAAAACGTAATACCCGACCACCTGCGCGCGGAGGACACCGGAGTGAAGAAAACGACCTCGTTCGAGCACGGACCCCGCGACCTGTTCACGATGACTCGCCGATCTGTCGTCGCATGCCCCCTGGACATCCGGTGAGGTCGACATGACGGGGAACGGTAGGTTGATCCCCGTGCCGCATAAGAGCATCCAGCTGTCCGGAGGGTCCCATCCGCGACTCGATGATGGCTTTGAGCGGATCCGCCGGGAGCTGAAGCTTCCGGGAGGGTTCCCCCGAGCCGTGACCGAGGAGGCCGAATGGGTCGCCGAGGTGCCCAGGCTGCCTGAGCTGGACCGGACCGATCTGCCGTTCATCACCGTCGACCCGCCCGGGTCCATGGACCTGGACCAGGCCATGCACCTGGAGGAGCGCCCCGGCGGCTACCGCGTCTGGTACGCCGTCGCCGACGTCGCGGCGTTCGTGCGGCCCGGAGGGGCGATCGACATCGAGGCGCGCAGCCGCGGCGAGACCGTCTACATGCCCGACGGGCGGGTGCCGCTGCACCCGTCGATCCTGTCGGAGGGAGCCGCCAGCCTGCTGCCCGGGGTGACCCGGCCGGCCGCGCTGTGGTGCGTCGATCTGGACGCCGACGGCCAGGTCGTGGGCGTCGATGTGACACGGGCGCTGGTGCGCAGCCGGGAGCGGCTCGACTACGACTACGTGCAGGCCGCGGTGGACACCGGCACCGCCGACGGCACGCTGCGGCTGCTGGCCGAGATCGGCAGGCTCCGGCTCACGCTGGAGCGGGCCAGGGGTGGGGTCACGCTTCCCACACCCGAGCAGGAGGTCGTCTCCGACGGGGACGGCTACCGGGTGGAGTTCCGCGCCACGCTCGACGTCGAGGCCTGGAACGCGCAGATCTCGCTGCTGACCGGTATGGCCGCCGCCTCGATGATGCTGGACGCCGAGATCGGCCTGCTGCGGGTTCTGCCGCCCGCCCCCGCCGACAGGGTCGCCCAGGTCCGCCGGGTGGCCGCCGCGCTCGGCGTGCCGTGGCCGGAGGGCGCCTCCTACGGTGACGTCGTGCACGGCCTCGACCCGAAGATCCCCGGGCAGGCCGCGTTCTTGCAAGAGTCGACGGTGCTGCTGCGCGGGGCCGGATACGTGGCCTTCAACGGCGAGCCGCCCGCTCAGGCGGAGCACGCCGCGGTGGCCGCGCCGTACGCGCACGTGACCGCGCCGCTGCGCCGCCTCATCGACCGCTACGCCACCGAGATCTGCCTGTCCGTCGCGGCGGGCGAGCCGGTGCCCGAGGAGATCCAGCAGGTGATGGACGGGCTGCCCGGCACCATGCACGCGACCGGGCGGCGCGCGAGCGCGGTCGAGCGGGCGTGCGTGGATCTGGTGGAGGCGTTCGTGTTACGCGAGCGGGTGGGCCAGACGTTCGACGCGGTGGTGATCGACGTGGACGACAACCACTCGTGGGGTCAGGTGCAGGTCACCGATCCCTCAGTGGTGGCCCGCTGCGACGGAGAGCGGCTTCGGCTGGGCGAGACGGTCCAGGTACGGCTTACGCGCGCCGACCCGGCCACCCGGGAGGTCCGTTTCAGCGTGGCCTGACCGCGTCCGGCTCGGCGCGATCCCGTTCAAGTCGACACGACCGCACTGGGCGCGCGACCCCGTTCAAGACCGATGCAGCCCCGTTCAAGCCGGTGCGACCCCGTTCAAAGCCGATGCAGCCCCGTTCAGGCCGATGTGACCTCGTTCAGGGCTGGCGTGACCCCGTTCAGGCCGTGCGATCGCGCTGGGCGGCCGAAGCCGCGCCCGGAGGCTCCGGGCTCGGCCTCGGCCGCCGCGCGGTCACTTCTTCAGGCTCCAGCCCGCCCCGACACCCATCAGGTGCAGCGCGACGCAGAGCAACCCGGCGGTGCCGAGCGTGGTGACGGTCACGACGTTGCCGACGGCCACACCGGCGATCTCGAAGATCAGGGCGAGTACGAACAGAAGTGCGGCGGCGAGGGCGAACATGCCTACCTCCCTGGGCGGGGGTTGAACGGGTTGCGCATATGGGAATTTCCATCGCGATCACCCAGGAAACAGCCCTTGAGGTTACGTTCCGCGCACTAGCCGTCACAAGGTATTGACCGGGCGGTCAGTTAGGCGTCAGGTCATCGACGAGTAGGCCACCACTCCGCGCCGGATCGCGTCCATCGCCTTGCTCGCGTTCTGCTTGATCTTGCTGCCTCCGGGGGCGGCGTCGGAGAGCTGGCCGAGCAGGTCGAGCAGTTGCTTCATCCAGCGGACGAAGTCACCGGCGGCCAGTTCGGAGCCGTTGATCCCGTCGCTGAGCACGGCGTCCAGGCTGTGACCCTTGGCCCAGCGGAAGGCGGCCCAGGCGAACGCGAAGTCGGGCTCCCTGATGAACGACAGGCCGTGGTCGCTCTCGATGGACTCCAGCTCACCCCAGAGGTGGACCATCTCCCCCAGCGCCTTCTGCGCGGCGCCCGCGGGGATCTTCGGCCGCCGGGCCTCGTCGGCCTGCCTGGACTCGAAGACCAGCGAGGACACGCAGGCCGCCAGCTCGGCCGGGTCCAGGTCGTCCCAGAGGCCCGCGCGCAGGCATTCGGCGGTGAGCAGGTCCAGCTCGGTGTAGAGCTGGGCCAGACGGCGGCCCTCTGCGGTGACGTTCTCGCCGTCGAGGTAGCCGAGCTGGTCGAGCACCCCGCAGACCTTGTCGAAGGTGCGGGCGATGACGTGGGAGCGGCCCTCGACCCTGCGGCGCAGGCCCTCGGTCTCGCGCAGCAGCTTGTAGTAGCGCTCGGCCCAGCGGGCGTGGTCCTCACGCTCGTCGCAGCCGTGGCAGGGATGCCGGCGGATCTCCCTGCGCAGGTGGAGGATCTCGTCGTCCTCGGCCGCGTGGTCGCGCGCCCTGACCGGCTTGCCCAGGTCACGGTCGCCGATCTTGGCGTGCATGGAGGAGACCAGGTTGGCCCGCTCCTTCGGCGAGCGGGAGTTGAAGTTCTTCGGGATGCGCAGGTGCTCGACCGGCTCCACCGGGACCGGGAAGTCGGCCGGCGACAGCTTCTTGACCTGCTTGCCGATGGTCAGCACCAGCGGGGACGGCCCCTCGCCCCGGGCGTTGAGCCCGGGATCGAGGACGACGGCCAGACCGGCGCGGCGGCCACCGGGGACGCGGATGATGTCGCCCGGCTTCAACGCCTCAAGCGAGCGCAGCGCCTGCGCCCTCCGGGCTGCGCCGCGCTGGCGCGACAGCTCGGCCTCGCGGTCCGACAGCGCCCTGCGCAGCCCGGCGTACTCCTCGAAGTTACCCAGGTGGCACGTCATCGCCTCGCGGTAGCCCTCCAGGGCCTCCTCGTGGCGGCGCACCTGCTTGGCGATGCCGACCACGGCCCGGTCGGCCTGGAACTGCGCGAAGGAGGACTCCAGGAGCGTCCTGGCGCGTTCCCTGCCCACCTGGCCGACCAGGTTGACCGCCATGTTGTAGGAGGGGCGGAAGCTGGAGCGCAGCGGGTAGGTGCGGGTGCTGGCCAGGCCCGCGACCTGCAGCGGGTCCAGGCCCGGCTGCCACTGGACCACCGCGTGGCCCTCCACGTCGATGCCCCGCCGTCCGGCCCGCCCGGTGAGCTGGGTGTATTCGCCGGGCGTGAGGTCGGCGTGGGTCTCGCCGTTCCACTTGTCGAGCTTCTCGATCACCACGGACCGGGCGGGCATGTTGATGCCCAGCGCGAGGGTCTCGGTGGCGAACACCGCCTTGACCAGGTTGCGGGTGAACAGCTCCTCGACGACCTCCTTGAAGGTCGGGAGCATGCCCGCGTGATGGGCGGCCAGGCCCCGCTCCAGGGCGTCGCGCCATTCGAGGTAGCCGAGCACGGCCAGGTCCTCGTCCGGCAGATGCGCGGTGCGCTCGTCGACGATCTGGCGGATCTCATGGCGTTCGGCGTCGGTCGTGAGCCGGATGCCGGCCTGGACGCACTGCAGGACGGCGGCGTCGCATCCGGCGCGGGAGAAGATGAAGGTGATCGCGGGCAGCAGGCCCGCGGCGTCGAGGCGCTCGACGGCCTCGGCCCGGTCGGGCGGGCCGTTCCTGCGGGGACGGGAGTAGCCGCGCCGGCCCCTGCCGTACGCCAGGCGCTCCTCGTCCTTGGCGATCCGCATGAGGGTCGGGTTGACCTGCGGCCGCGGGCCGTCCTCCTCCGACACGAACAGGTCGTAGAGACGGTGGCCGACGAGCATGTGCTGCCAGAGCGGGACCGGGCGGTGCTCGTCGACGATGACGCTGGTGTCGCCGCGGACCTCGCCCATCCACTCGCCGAACTCCTCGGCGTTGCTGACCGTGGCCGACAGGGCGACCAGCCGCACCGACTCGGGCAGGTGAATGATCACCTCTTCCCAGACGGCGCCGCGGAACCGGTCGGCCAGGTAGTGCACCTCGTCCATGACGACGAAGCCGAGCCCGGCCAGGGTGCCGGACCCGGCGTAGAGCATGTTGCGCAGCACCTCGGTCGTCATGACGACGATCGGGGCCTCGCCGTTGACGCTGTTGTCACCGGTGAGCAGGCCGACCTTGGCCGCGCCGTACCGCTTGACCAGGTCGTTGTACTTCTGGTTGGACAGCGCCTTGATGGGGGTGGTGTAGAAGCACTTGCGCCCCTCCTGAAGGGCCAGGTGCACGGCGAACTCTCCCACGACGGTCTTGCCCGATCCGGTGGGAGCGGCCACGAGGACTCCGTCGCCCGCCTCCAGCGCCCGGCAGGCGTCAAGCTGGAACTCGTCCAGCTCGAAGTCATACAAACCGCGGAACGAGGTCAGTGCGGGCCCGCTGTCGGCCTGGCTCTGACGGAAGGCAGCGTAACGTTCCGCTGGGGTCGTCATGGCTCCAGCCTACCGATATCGGAATTCCGGTCCGCCCGTCGATGCCGGGCGATCGCCGGGACTGCGCCTCCCTAAACGAGGACCCGCAGCGAGCCGGGGACGACCTCGCACGTCAGGGGGATCGGGCCGATCCGCTCGCCGTCGGCGTAGGCGATCACGTCGGGGGCCTCCAACGTGATCCGGCGGGCGCGCCTGATCGTGACGGAGGGATGGGTGGTGTGAGAGCCCTTGTAAACGCGGGGGAAGGCGCGCAGGAGCTGCCCCTTGGGGACGGCGCCGAGCATCGTCACGTCCAGCAGGCCGTCGTCGGGGACGGCGTCCGGGCAGACCCGCATCCCGGCGCCGTAGGAGTGGGTGTTGCCGACCGCGACCAGCATGGCCTCCTGCTCGATCACCTCCCCGTCGAGGTCCAGCCGGAACGGGATCGGCCGGAAGGAGCGCAGCTCCTCGACCATCGCGACCAGATATTTGGCCATGCCGGGCGGCCAGGTCATCCGATTGGCCCGCTCGTTGACACGGGAGTCGAAGCCGCAGGCCATCACACTGGCGAACCACTCGTCCTGGCCGAGCTTCACGGCGTCGATCGTGCGGGTCCGCCCCTTGAGCACGATGCCGGCGGCGGCGAGGGCGTCCTTCTTCGGCAGGCCGAGCGCGCCGGCGAAGTCGTTGCCGGTCCCGGTGGGGATGATACCCAGCGGCACGTCGGTTCCGGCGACCGCCTGGACGGCCAGGTGGACCAGTCCGTCGCCGCCGAAGGCCACCAGCGCGTCGGGGCCCTCGGCGACGGCCGTACAGGCGCGCTCCAGGGCGTCGTCGGCGGTCCTTCCGACGATCACCGAGACCTCGTTGCCCCCCTCCCGGAGTTTGTCCAGCACAGGGGCGAGCAGGCCGCGTGAGCGGCCGCCACGGGCAGCGGGGTTGACGAGGACGGCGATCTCTCCGGGCACAGACCGGAACATACCTCTATTTGGGCGAATCGACGTCCGTCGTTCCCAAATCGAGAGAAGAGTCGTCGTCGGGGAGGCTGGAGGCCTCGTCGTCGGACAGGTGGGAGAAGTCCTCACCCTGCGGCGCCCTCTTCTCCCGCAGGTACATGAACCCTTCGGCGAGGGCGAACAGGACGACCATGGGCAGGGCCAGGGCGAGCATCGAGAACGGGTCGGTGCTCGGGGTGGCGATCGCGGCGAAGAGGAACATGATGAAGATCACCATGCGGCGATGCTTGGCCACCGTGGCACGCGGCAGGACGCCGATCACGTTGAGGAACACCATCAGCAGCGGCAGCTCGAAGGAGATGCCGAAGATGATGAGCATGACCAGCGCATAGCTCAGGTAGTCGTCCATCTCCAGCAGCGGGAGCGCGTTGTCCGGCGCGAAGCTGAGCAGGATCGCCAGGCCGGTGTCCATGATGAAGTAGGCCAGCGCCGCCCCCGCCAGGAACAGCGGGATCGCCAGGCCGAGGAACGTGATCGAATAGCGCTTCTCGTTGCGGTAGAGGCCGGGTGTCACGAAGGCCCAGATCTGGTACAGCCACACCGGCGAGGAGGCCACCAGCGCGAACATCGCCGCGACCTTCAGGTTGACGAAGAACGCCTCGAAGACCCCGCGGATGGCGAACGTGCACTCACCCTTCCGCAGGACCTGCGAGATGGGCAGGCTGCAGTAGGGCTCGGTGATGAAGGCCCAGATCGGCTCGAAGAAGAGGAGTCCGACGATGATGCCGGCGACCATCCCGAGCAGGGCGATGACCAGGCGGTTGCGCAGCTCACGGAGGTGCTCCATGAGCGGCATGCGCCCCTCGGCCGATTCCTCGGGCGGTACCGACCCGTTCCGGCCCGATTTGGGCCATTTCAGCAGCGCCATTCGCGAATCCCGGTCCGAGAGGTGAAATGATCAGGGACGAGCTGGGAGTCCCTACTGGGGCTTCTGCGCACCGGCCTGAGCGCGCAGCTTGGCCGCCTGCTCCTCCAAGACGCGGGCCTGCTCCTCGACGGACGGCGCGGGAGCCGCCGGGGTGGAGGAGATCGGCTGCGGGGCCGGAGCGGCGGGCTGAGGCTGCGCCTGGACGACGGTGGCCGTGGGGGCTGCGGCGTCGTCGTCATCGCGGAGCTTGGCGGTCTCCGCCTTGAAGATGCGCAGCGAGCGGCCGAGCCCGCGAGCGGCGTCCGGCAGTTTCTTGGCACCGAACAGCAGCACCAGGATCAAACCGATGATGATCAGCTCAGTAGGCCCCAAGTTAGGCATGACACATCCTTAAACCGAGCGACACACTATTCCTGACCCTGATCGTACGCTGCCTGGAAGACAGACTCATCCCTTTGAACCCCGTATCGCCCCGGCTCTCTCCCTGAGGGCGGCCTGTGCCGGCTCCAGCCTCCGACGCGTCCTGTCCACCTGTCTGCCCAGCTCCCGGGTCGCCAGCAGCACGCGAACCCCCAGAAAGGCGAGCACGGCCACTCCCGCGAAGGCCAGCGCGACCGCGACGAAGATCCAGCTCATGTCGTGAAATCCTAACCGGGATGTCAGGAAACGGACTCGTAAAGTTTCAGCGCCGACGCCGCGGCCTCCCTGACATCCTCCGCCAGGGAGTCCGGGGAGAGCACCCGGCCGGTGTCGCCCAGGCGCAGCGCCAGCCGTAGCAGCCACTTCTGGTCCCGTGCCCGCAGCGCCACCTTCAGACGCCCCTCGCCGAGCTCCTCGACCTGCTCGCACGGGTAGTATTCGGCGACCCAGCGGCCCGCCGGGGTCAGCTCCAGCTCCACCAGCTCGTCGGTGGGCGAGGGCCGGAACACCCCTGGGGTCACCTCGTCGGGCACGGCGCCGGCGGGCGGGTCGGCCGCCACGTCGAGCATCTCGACGGTGAGCATCCGGTCCAGCCGGAACAGCCGCACCGCCTCGGCCCGATAGCACCAGCCCGACAGGTAGGAACGGCCGTCCACCACGACCAGGCGCATCGGGTCGACCTCGCGCGGGGTGATCTCGTCGCGGCCGGGCACGTAGTAGCGCAGTGACAGCCGCCGGTGGCGGCGCAGCGCCTCCTTGACCACGGGCAGCCCGTCGGGCGCGGCGTCCACCTCGACCGCGACCTGGCTGCTGACCGTGGCGGCGCCCTGGCCCGCGGCCTGCTCCAGCTTGGCGATGACCCGGGCCAGCGCGTCGCGATCGCCGAACTCGGGCAGCTCGGTGAGCGTCCGCAGGGCCACCAGCAGCGCGCTCGCCTCGTCGACGCCCAGCCGGAGCGGCCGCGCGATGGTGTCGGCGTTGTCGATGAGGATCTCGCCGCCGTCCCACGAGACGTCGATCAGGTCGCCGGGGGTGTGGCCGGGAAGCCCGCACATCCACACCAGCTGCAGGTCGTCGATGAGCTGCTTCTCGCTCAGCCCGAAGATCTTCGCGACCTCGGGCACCTGGGCCCCGGGGTGCGACATCAGGTAGGGCACCAACGCCAGCAGCCTGGGCAACCGGTCGGCAGTGCTCATGGCCCGCTCCGCTCCGCGTTCGCGACGCCGCGCACGCTCACTTGTCACTCCTTCTTGTACGGCCCGGCCTCCGGACCATCACGCCAGAGCCCCCTTGAGGCGGCAGATCACGGCGTCACGGGCGTCCGGCGGCCCGATCACCTGGGCGTCCGCGGCGAACCCGACCACCCATCCGGCCAGCCTCTCGACGTCGGTGAAGTCGACGTCGAGCTCGTCCCACCCGTCGGCCCCCGGCCGTACGGCCCTCGCCACCTGGCGCAGTCCCTGGCAGGCGCCCTCCCGGACCCGGATCAGCGCGGTGCGTTCCTGGACCGTCATGGCGTCGCTGTAGCCCACCATCGACCTGAGGTCGACCCCCTCAGGCACCACGACGGCGCCGGGACGGCCGACCGTGGTGACCGGCCCGCTGATCCGGCTGAGCCGGAACACCCGGGGCGCGTCACGGTCACGGTCGTGACCCACCACGTACCACCGGCCGCGCCGGCTGACCACGCCCCAGGGCTCCACCATGCGGGTCAGCACGCTCTGGCTGGCCGCCGCCCGATAGGCGAAGCGGACCGCGCGCCGGTCGCGCACGGCCTCCCACAGCGCGGGGAAGGCCGGGTCCTGGGTATCGACCCGCAACTCCAGCGCGCCGCCGAGCACTCCCCCGGCCTCGTCGGTCTCCACCCCTCCGGCCCGCAGCTTCAGCAGCGCCCCGCTGGCCGCCTCGGCCAGGCTGGCCCGCTGCCACACCTGGGCCGCCAGGCCCACCACGGCCGCCTCGTCGGGCTCCAGGGTGATCTCGGGCAGCTCGTAGGCCTGCGGGACGATCCGGTAGCCCGGATCCTCCTCCCAGGGGTCCTTGTGGACCTCGATCGGGATGCCGATCTCGCGCAGCTCGTTCTTGTCGCGCTCGAACATCCTCTGGAAGGCCTCGTCGTTGTCGGCATCGTAGCCGGGCACCGCATGGCGGATGTGCTCCGCGCTGAGCGGCCGCCGCGTGGCGAGCAGACAGATCACGAGGTTCAGCAACCGTTCGGTCTTCCTGCGTGACATCAGGCCTCCCTCCCTGTTCAAGTGACGCTACTCTTCCCGCGTGATCAGATGGCGCAGGGGCGAGGTAATACGGATCCGGCGTGAGTGGCCGGGGGCGGTGGAACTCGACGTCACCACCGAGGATGGCAGCGCGCGTGCGCTGGCCTACCCCGCCCTGGTGGGACGACCGGAGCCCGGCGACGCGGTGCTGCTCAACACGACCGCGCTCGCGATGGGCCTCGGTACGGGAGGTTACGCCATGGTGGTGGCGGTTCCCGACCGATTGCCGGAAGATCCGCACGGCCCCGGACACCTGGTGAAGGCACGCTACACCCCGTTGCAGGCAACCGTGCTCGGCGCCGACGAGCAAGACTCGCCCTTCCACGAGGTGCTCCGCGACGCCGACTCCCTGGACGGCATGCCGGTGATCATCGCTGACCTGCACTCCGCGCTCCCGGCGATCCTCTGCGGCCTGTACGGCTCGCACCCCCCGGGGCGTCCGTCACCGCCGGACGGGGCCGGGAGTCCGGAGCCGGACGCCCGGGACCGGGCGGAGCCCGCGGACCACCGGCCCGCCCGGGTCGCCTACGTGATGCTCGACGGGGGCGCGCTGCCGGCGTGGTTCTCCATGTCCTGCGCCCAGCTCAAGGAGGCCGGCTGGCTGAGCGGGGTGATCACGGTGGGTCAGGCGTTCGGCGGCGACGTGGAGGCCGTGACGTCGCACACGGGACTGCTCGCGGCTCGCCACGTCCTCGGCGCCGACGTGGCGATCGTCACCCAGGGGCCGGGCAACCTGGGCACCGGCACTCGCTGGGGCTTTTCCGGCGTCTCTGCCGGAGAGGCGATCAACGCGGTGGCCGTCCTGGGGGGCCGGCCGGTCGCGGCGCTGCGGGTCAGCGAGAGTGACCGGCGCGAGCGTCACATCGGGGTCTCCCACCACTCACTGACCGCCTACGGCCGGGTCGCGCTGGCCCCGGCCCAGATCGCCGTGCCTCGGCTGCCCGGAGAGTTCGGCCGGCGGGTCGCCGAGCAGGCCGCGGCGCTGGCCGTACGGCACGAGCTGGTCCAGGTGCCCGTGGACGGGCTGTACGAGGCGCTCCAGGGCTCTCCCGTGCGGCTGTCCACGATGGGCCGGGGCCTGGACGAGGATCTGGCCTACTTCCTTGCCTCGGCCGCCGCCGGCCGCCACGCGGCCTCGCTGCTGTCGTAGAAGTCCTTGAAGGTGAAGGCCTGCGGGGTGGGGCCTCGCCGGTGAGGACGCCCGGGGCGCTCAGTAGGCGGCGAGGACGTCGACGACGAAGACGAGGGTGTCGGTGGGTTTGATCAGCGGCGGCAGGCCGTTCTCGTAGCCGAGCCCCGGCGGGACGATGACGGCGACGCGGCTGCCGGCCGGGACGCCGACCAGCGCACGGTCCCAGCCGGCGATGACGCCGCCCTTCCCGATCTGGAAGGACTTGGGCTGCCCGCTGTCCCAGGTGGAGTCGAAGGACGCGCCACTCCCCCAGATCCTGCCTTCGTACTGGGTGACGAGGAGCTGTCCGGGCCGGGTTTTGGCGCCGGTTCCCTGGATGAGAATCCTGCTCTGCAACCGGGTGGGAGGCTTGGCACGCGGCAGGGTGAGAGCCGGGCGTTCACCGGAGGCTCCCGCGACCTTGACCCCGGCCAGGACTCCGGGGCCGCCCCTGCCCCTGGCCGCGGCGTCCGGCGGGAAGGCGCCGAGAACGTCGACCACGTAGAACAGCTCGTCGTCGGCGGTCATCCCGCCGGGCGGATTGGGGCCGTAGCCGTCCTCGGGTGGGATGGCGGCGACGACGCGGCTGCCGACCCTGTGCCCCTTCAGGGCCTTGCCGACACCGGCGATGGACGGGCCCAGCGGGAAGGAGGCGGGGGCGCCCTGGTTGAAGCTGGAGGCCAGCAGCCGGTTGTCCTCCCCGTCCCACACGTGCGCGGTGTAGTGGGCGACGACCAGGTCGTTGCCCTTGATCACGCTGCCGGTGCCGGCCACCTGCTCCCGGATCCGCAGGTCGGAGGGGGGCCTGCCCTCGGGAAAGCGGACCGTGGGCTTGTCGCCGAAGTCTCCGATGACCTCGATGTCCGGACCCGCCTGGCCTTCGGCCGAGGTGCAAGCGCCGACCAGTGTGAGCGAGAGCGCGGCGATCAGTACGGGGATGCGCATCCGACTCCCTAGGACCTGCTCCGTGGACCTTTCCCGTCTACCGCGGTCACCCGGACGACGCCTCGCCGCGCCGCCGTCACCGCCCGCGGCTCCGCGCCGTGGCCGGTTCCTTCGCCTTGCGAGGCGTCCGCCTGGGTCACCGCTCGTGACGGACGAGATCCACGGGACACTTCCCAGGCGAGGGCTGCGCCAACTCTAACCCCCTATTAGGAGCGTTGTCAGTAATGCGACGAGCCCGGCCGCGCGGGTGCGCGGCCGGGCTCGTCGCGGGATCCGTCAGCGGCGGGATCCGTCAGTAGGCGGCGACGACGTCGACCAGGAAGACCAGGGTGTCGGTGCCCTTGATCTTGTCTCCGGAGCCCTGCTTGCCGTAGCCGAGGTCCGGCGGAATGCTCAGCAGCACCCGGCTGCCGACCGGGACGCCGACCAGGCCCTGGTCCCAGCCCTTGATGACCTTCCCGGTGCCGATCTGGAACATGATCGGCTGACCTCCGCGCGACCAACTGCTGTCGAACTCGACGTCCGACCCCCAGATCTTCCCGGCGTACTGGACCAGGATGTTCTGGCCGGACTTGACCTCCGGCCCGCTTCCCTTGATCACCGTCTTGGCGACGAGCTTGCCGGGGGCCTTCTCCTTGGTCTTGGTGGTCAGCGTGGGCGCGGCCTCTCCGCCCGGGTTCTTCACCTTCACACCCTTGACGTTCGGGTCGGTCGCCTTGCCCTTGGCCGCCTTGGCCTCGGGGATGCCGACCACGTCGACCACGAAGACCTGCGACTGGCCCGCGGGCATCTGGCCCTGCTGCTCCTTGGGCAGCGCGTCCTTGGCCACGACGGACATGAACCGGCCGCCGGCCTTGGTCTCGGCGAAGCCCTTGCGCAGGATCTCGGGGATCTGCTCGTTGACCGTGATGAGCTGGGGACCGCCCTCGTCGTAGGTCGAGGCGGTCTGCTTGTTCTCCTTGCCGTCCCAGGCGAAGACGGTGAAGTTGGCCACCACGTTGGAGCCGTCCTTGGCGGAGGCGCCGCCGGTGCCGGGTGTGATCACCTGGTAGGAGGAGGTCTCGACGACCTTCGCCGGGAAGGCGACGGCCGGCTTGGCGTTCGCCGCCCCCGTCACCTTCAGCGCCGTGACCGCCTCACCTGTGGGGCTGGCGGCGGTGGCGCCACCCTCGGAACCGCATGCTGCGGCGAACATCAAAGGCACTGCGGCGAGTACGGCCAGGCTGCGGCGGCGCATAGGTATCCCTCAAGAAGACGTCAGGTTTGCGCCACACTACCCGCCTGCGCGTACGGATGCGGTAAGTCGCCAGCCGATCTTGCCGAAGCATGACCATCACATTCCGGCGATGAGCTTGTCCACCCTTTCGTCCACGCTGCGGAAGGGGTCCTTGCACAGCACGGTGCGCTGTGCCTGGTCGTTGAGCTTCAGGTGCACCCAGTCGACGGTGAAGTCACGGCGCTTCTCCTGCGCCTTGCGGATGAACTCCCCGCGCAGCCGTGCCCGGGTGGTCTGCGGCGGCACCGACTTGGCCTCGAAGATCTTCAGGTCGGAGGTCACCCGCTCCACCGCACCGCGCTTCTGCAGCAGGTAGAACAGGCCACGGCGGCGATGCACGTCGTGGTAGGCCAGGTCGAGCTGGGCGACCCGGGGGCTCGACAGGGGGAGGTCGTACTTCTTGCGGTAGCGCTCGATCAGCTGGTATTTGGTGACCCAGTCGATCTCCCTGGAGACCAGGTCCAGGTTGCCGGTCTCGACCGCGTTGAGCGTGCGCTCCCACAGCTCCAGGACCCGGCGGCCGATCTCGTCGCTGCCGCGGCGGTCGACGAAGTCGCGGGCCTTGGAGAGGTATTCCTGCTGTATCTCCAGCGAGGACGCCTCCCGGCCGTTGGCCAGGCGCACGCGCCGTCGCCCGGTCATGTCGTGGGAGACCTCCCGGATGGCCCGGATGGGGTTCTCCAGCGACAGGTCGCGCATCACCGTGCCGGCCTCGATCATGCGCAGCACCAGGTCGGTCGCGCCGACCTTGAGCAGCATGGTCGTCTCGCTCATGTTGGAGTCGCCGACGATGACGTGCAGGCGGCGGAAGCGCTCGGCGTCGGCGTGCGGCTCGTCACGGGTGTTGATGATCGGGCGCGACCGGGTGGTCGCGCTGGAGACGCCCTCCCAGATGTGCTCGGCCCGCTGGGAGACGCAGTAGACCGCTCCCCGGGGAGTCTGCAGCACCTTGCCCGCACCGCAGATGATCTGCCGGGTGACCAGGAAGGGGATGAGCACGTCGGCCAGGCGGCCGAACTCGCCGTGCCTGCCCACCAGGTAGTTCTCATGGCAGCCGTAGGAGTTTCCGGCCGAGTCGGTGTTGTTCTTGAACAGGTAGATGTCTCCGGCGATGCCCTCCTCGCGGAGCCTCTTCTCGGCGTCGACCAGGAGGCCTTCCAGAATGCGCTCGCCCGCCTTGTCATGGGTGACGAGCTCCACGACGTTGTCACACTCGGGGGTGGCGTACTCGGGATGGCTGCCCACGTCCAGGTAGAGGCGCGCGCCGTTACGCAGGAAGACGTTGCTCGACCGGCCCCAGGAAACGACGCGGCGGAATAGATAGCGCGCTACCTCGTCGGGCGACAGCCGCCGCTGTCCCCTGAACGTGCAGGTGACGCCGTACTCGTTCTCAAGCCCGAAGATGCGACGATCCATTGCCTCACACTATTCGCCGAACCCCTCTTGCGGGAGGGATCAGTGGGGTTTTCGGTCGTACGGCTTATGCCCCGGCCAGTGAACTGCTAAGCGCGAGCACGGCTCGCGCCTGATCACATTCGGGGCACAAGCCGTGCTGGAGCGTCGATATCAGGTCGGATCGACCCATCATCGGAGGCCACCGGAGCCGGTCACGGGAGACCGGGCGCGGTGCGAATCCCGGCTGCCGCGGCGCTCACACCTCGAAGAGCATCGATGGCCGGGATTCGGCTGACCGAAACAAAGTGATGTGGATCATTCGATGGGAGCCGCAGGAGAGGGCTCAGGGGGTGTAGATCTCCTGCAGCTTGACGATCTCGCCCCGGTAGACGGTGATCAGCGAGGGGCGCCGGACCTTCTTGACCCTGGCCAGCAGCACCTTGCGGGAGCAGCGCTTGGCGCCCAGGCCCCGCTTGTCCACGGTGATGCCCACCGTGCGCGCCGAGCAGCCGAAGGCGCTCAGGAAGACGACCCCCTTGGCGACGGGCGAGGCGTAAGCGGAGACGTGACCCTCCGGCGGGCCCACGAAGTAGCCCTCGGTGTGCTTGTCCCTCATCCACTTGATCGGCTCGTACTCCACCTGACCGGTGGACACATGGGTGATCCAGCCACGCAGGATGCCGTCCTTGCGGGGGCTGATGCGCTTGGTGAAGTCATGGTCGGGGTCGGCCTGGAAGGTCGTCCCGAAGACCTTCGGCACGGGGAAGTCGGGAATCGCCGAGGCCTCGGCGGGGATCGCACCGCCCAGGGCGACGGAGAACACGGCGGCGGCGGCCACCAGAGAACGCTTCATGTCCGTTACGACGACGAGCACGCGGGTCGAGTTGGCCGAAGGCCAGGTGATCCACATCACAGCGGAGCGCCGCGCCTCGGGGGTGCGGCGCTCCGCCGTCGAGTGGTCAGCCGGGCCGTCGGGCGATCAGCCGGTCGAGCCGGTGTCGATGTCTCCCTCAGGGGCGGTGGGAGCCTCGGGGGCGGTGGGGGCCTCCGGCGCGGTGGGGGCCTCCGGCGCGGCGGCCGCCGAACCCTCGGCCAGCAGGCGCTCCAGCCGCGGGCCGTTGAGCCGCAGGAACTTGCGGTGCGGCCGGTTGCGATCGAGCACCGCCACCTCAAGCTGACTGGCCGGGGACCGCTCGCCGCCCGGCTCGGTCAGCGCGAACAGCGCCGCCTCCAGCGCCTCGGCCAGCGGCATGCCGTCGCGGTAGCGCTCCTTGAGCCGGCCCGCCACCGCCTCGGCCTGACCGCCCATCGCCACCAGGCCCGACTCGTCGAACACCGAGCCGTCGAAGGTGAGGCGATAGATGTGGTCCTCCTCCGCGGAGTCTCCGACCTCGGCCACCACGATCTCGACCTCGAACGGCTTCATCGACTCGGTGAAGATCTGGCCGAGGTTCTGCGCGTAGAGGTTGGCCAGGCCGCGCGCGGTGACGTCGTCGCGGTGGTAGGTGTAGCCGTTGATGTCGGCGTATCGGATGCCGCCGAGGCGCAGCGCCTCGAACTCGTTGTAGCGGCCGACCGCGGCGAACCCGATCTTGTCGTAGATCTCGCTGATCTTGTGCAGGGCCCGGGAGGGGTTGGGGGCGACGAAGAGGATGCCGTCCTCGTACTGCAGGACGACGACGCTACGGCCCCGCGCGATCCCCTTGCGCGCGTAGTCCGCCTTGTCCCGCATCTGCTGCTCGGGCGAGACATATCCAAAAGGCATGGACACCTGGGGTGTTCCTCTCGTTTCAGCGCAGCGGGGCGGTGGGGCCGTCGGGGGAGGTCATCCGCACGTCGAGAACGGCCTGGACGTGTCCGGCCACCTCTTCGTCGGACAGGCGGCGGAAGCCGTCCGCGGTGATCTGTGCCACGACGGGCCAGATCCTCCGGGGAACATCGGGGCCACCGGTCGCCGAGTCGTCGTCGGCGGCGTCGTAGAGGGAGTTGATGAGCGCCAGCGCGGTCTCCTCGGGCGACATGCCCTCCCGGTAGAGCTTCTTCAGCGCGCCGCGCGCGAAGATCGAGCCGGAGCCGATGGAGTGGTACTGCTGCTGCTCGTAGGGACCGCCGCCGACGTCGTAGCCGAAGATCCGCCCGCCGTCGATCTCGGGATCGTAGGCGGCGAACAGCGGCACGACGACCAGTCCCTGCATCGCCATGGCGAGGTTGCCGCGGATCATGGTGGCGAGCCGGTTGGCCTTGCCCGCCACCGAGAGCGTGCGGCCCTCCATTTTCTCGTAGTGCTCAAGCTCGACCCGGTAGAGCCGGGCCATCTCGATGCCGGTGCTCGCCGCCCCGGCGATGCCCATGCACGAGTATTCGTCGGTGCGGAACACCTTCTCCATGTCCCGCTGAGAGATGATGTTGCCCGAGGTCGCCCGGCGGTCACCAGCCATCACCACACCGCCCGCGCAGGTCGCCGCGACGATCGTGGTGGCATGGGGAATCTGATCGCCGACGGGGGCTGCCAGCGTCTCATTTCGGCCGGGCAACAAGTCCGGCGCGTAGGACCCGACGAACTCGGTGAACGAGGAGTTGCCGCTATTTGTGAAAATGTGATTCACCATGCCGGCGGGCAGGTCCCTGTGCGATCCCACGCGACTCCCTCCAAAGGTGCAGTCCTATAAGGCCCGACCTTACTCATCTTGCCGTGCTGCTTGCACTTCCCTGGATCAGCTCAGCGCGAACCATCTCCGTTCGCCCCGTTGAATCTTTACGCCTCGGTAAGGCCGTGCAATTGTCGAGTTGTCGTGACATGCCTCCATCCCCCGAGGAGGGCAGCGTGAGACCCTTCTGCAGGCCCGTCCCGATCGCGGCACTGGCAGCCGCCGTCCTGGCACTGTCCTCCTGTGGTTCCGGCACCCCCGCCGAAGACAGGGGCACCACCTTGACCATCACCGCCAACGCCATCCCGGGCGGCAAGAACGCGGCCGGCGCCGAGTGGATCAAGCAGTGGGTCATCCCCAGGTTCGAGGCCGCCCAGAAGGCGGCCGGACGCGACGTCCACGTGCTGTTCCAGCCGAACGGCGTGGACGACGAGCAGTACAAGACCAAGATCGCTCTGGATCTGAAGTCGAAGACCGGGGCCGACGTGATCGACCTCGACGGGATCTGGGTGGGCGAGTTCGCCCAGGCCGGATACATCAAGCCGCTCGCCGAGGTGGGCGGGGCGGCCGTGGAGGCGTGGGAGGGGTGGAAGCAGATCCCCCAGGCCGTGCAGGGGCTGGGCATCTTCGACGGCAGGAAGTACGCGCTGCCGCAGGGCACCGACGGACGAGTCCTCTACTACAACAAACGGCTCTTCAGGCAGGCCGGGCTGCCGGAGACGTGGCAGCCGAAGAGCTGGCAGGAGATCCTCGACGCGGGAACGGCGCTGAAGAAGATCCCCGGCGTGACGCCCATCCAGATCAACGCGGGCACCGCGATGGGCGAGGCGACGACGATGCAGGGCGCGCTGCCGCTGCTGGCCGGAACCGGCACGGAGATCTACAGCGGCGGAAAGTGGACCGGCTCCTCCCAGGGGGTCAAGGACGTGCTGGAGTTCTACCGGCGGATCTACGCGGGCGGCCTGGGCGACCCGAAACTGCAGCAGGAGGCCAAGGGGCGCGACAAGTCCTTCGCCGAGTTCGCCGACGGCAGGATCGGCATCCTGGCCGAGGGCGACTACTTCTGGCGCGCGGTGATCGAGCCGAAGGTGGGCGTGGCGCCCATGGCCGACCGCGACCAGACGGTGGGCTACGCCAGGATTCCCGCCAGGCAGCCCGGCGCCGGAATCCGCGGCCAGGACTTCGTCAGCATGTCCGGCGGGGCCGTACGAGTGCTGAACCCCTTCTCCAGGCATCCCCGGCAGGCGTGGGAACTGCTGTCGTTCATGCACTCCGCCGAGGCGGTCAAGGCCGAGCTCGCCGGGGCCGCCCGTGTCACCTCCCGCTCCGACGTCAACGCGGAGGTCCTCGCCGGCGACCCGATGTTGCGCTTCATCTCCGAGGAGGTCCTGCCGATCACCACCTACCGCCCCGGCCTGGCCGTCTACCCGCAGGTGTCCGTCGCCCTGCAGGAGGCGACGGCGGGCGTCGTCTCCGGCAAGACCGTGGACGAGGCCGCCGCCGCCTACCGGGCCGCGGTGGAAGGACTGGTCGGTGGCCCCGCCAACGTCACCAACTGACGGGGACGCGAGCGCCCGAGCCGCGACGCGCAGCGTCGCCATGAATACAGACGCCGCGGGGTTGGGGCGGAGGCGGGCGGTCGCGTTCGTGCTGCCCGCCCTCGTGCTCATCGGGGTCTTCCTGGTCTTCCCCGCGATCTGGACCGTTTACCTGGGGCTCACCGACTACCGGCTGACCGGGCTGGCGGCGGCCGAGCCCCGGGTGGTGGGCGCCGCCAACTACGCCACCGCGCTCGGCGACGAGCGGTTCCGGAACTCGCTCTGGCTGACCGTGCAGTACGTGCTGGGGTCGGCGATCGTCGGGCAGGCGGGGCTGGGGTTCGCCCTCGCGTGGATCATGCGTGACCGGCGGGGGCCCGTACGGCGGATCGTCGAGGCGCTGGTGCTGCTTTCGTGGATCCTGCCCGGCTCGGTGGTGGCGTTCCTGTGGATCGCCCTGCTGGATCGCGACGGCGGCACGCTCAACGCCCTGCTCGGCACCCCCGGCGCGGCCTGGCTGCTCGACCATCCGATGCTGTCGATCATCGTGTTCAACACCTGGAGGGGGACCGCCTTCTCGATGATGCTCTACTCGGCGGCCCTGGAGAACGTGCCGCCGTCCCATCTGGAGACCGCGCGCCTGGCCGGGGCCTCCCCCTTCCAGCAGCTGCGCGATGTGGTCCTGCCCCGGATCAAGGGGCACGTGCTCACCAACGTGCTGCTGACCAGCCTGTGGACGTTCAACGACTTCACTCCGTTCCTGATCACCGCGGGCGGCCCGGAGGGACGCTCGGAGATCCTGCCCGTCTACGTCTACAACGTGGCTCTGCGCGGCGGGCAGCTCGGCTTCGGGGCGGCCGTCTCCTTCCTCATCCTCGTGATCAACCTGATCTTCGCGCTGGCCTACCTGCGCCTGCTGCGTGATCGCCGGGAGGCCGCCGGATGAGTCTCGTCGGGCACGTGCTCGGCCGGATCGCCTCGGCCGTCTTCCTCGCGATCGTCCTGGCGTTCTTCGCGCTGCCGATGCTCTGGCTGGCCTCGGCGCCGTTCGACGCCCACCCCTTCATCACGGTGTCGGTCCCGGAGTTCACCCTGGCCAACTTCCGCGCCATCCTCGACAACCCTTACGCGCTCGGCTCCATCGGCAACTCGATCATCCAGGCGGGCGGCGCGGCGGCGGTCGTGGTCGTCCTGGCCGCGCTGGCCGCCTACGCGCTGTCCCGGGTGAGGGTGCCCGGGCGTGACGCGCTGCTGTACGTGCTGCTGCTGATGTCGTCGGTGGTCACCGGGACGGCCGCGATGGTGCCGATCTTCGAGCTGGCCTCCCGGCTGGACCTGGTCGACACCCACCTCGGGGTCGTCCTCGTCGTCTCCGGCGGCCTGCTCCCCGCGGCGATCTTCATCCTGAAGGACTTCATGGACGCCACCCCCACCTCCTACGAGGAGTCCGCACGGGTTTTCGGCGCGTCACCCCTGCAGATCCTGTGGCACATCGTCGTCCCGGTGGTACGGCCGGGCCTGGCCACGATCGCGGTGTGGGCCGTGGCCAACGTGTGGGGCGGATTCCTGCTCCCGTACATCCTGTTGCGCGATCCCGGGAAATCTCCCGGCTCGGTCGTCCTTTTCACCCTCTACACCGAGGGCGGCCAGCCCAATCTCTCCCTGATCTCGACGTTCTCTCTGCTCTACTCGCTGCCGGTGGTGCTGATGTACTTGTTCGTCAGCAGCAAGTATGGTTTCCGTTTTCACGGCGGGATCAAGCGGTGACGTTCCAGTCCCGCGCCCCGCCGTTCCGGGCAGAACACGGACGAAGAAAGCAGACCCGCTTTGCTCTGTTAGAGCGTTGCTTGCGACATGGGCGTGGCTTTCCTGAAAGAACTACCGGGAGATCTACCCTGAAGGCCTCACCCTGGAAAGTGAGGATGACGGCTCGGTGGGCCGGTCGCTGAACGGCGCCTGCCCCCTGCTGCCAGCGGGGAGCCGTCGGTGCCTTGAACTCCGACCCCGGGAGGCCGAGCTCACATGAGAAAAGTGCGACTTTCGAGCAGCGATCGCGATCGTGATACGGATGGTCGAGCTGTTCGGCGGTGCCAGTCTGATTCCAGAGACGGCAAAGGCTGTGGCGGCCAGCCCTGTTAGGCGGCCACGGACCGCCCAGCCCAACTCCCCTCGCGCGTTGACGGACAAGATCCGCATGAGCCGCGTGCTTGGCGTGAGCGGCGCCGGTCTCGGCATATCCGCGGGAGCCTGGATGGCCCATCCCGCGTTCGGCGCGCTGGTAACCGGCATGGAACTCCTGATGGGCATGGTGATCCTCTTCGCCGCGCTGTTCGGTTCGGAATCCGTTGTCGGAAGGACCTTCCGCTTATTACGGTGGATCGCCGACCGCCCGGAGCCTCCCGAGCGCCGTTCACGGTGACGGGCGTCACCCATCCGGACGGCATATGCCCGAATTCTTCGCGCCCTTACGGATTCGCGCCCTTATGGAAAGTCCCCTGTCGCCTTTCGGGGTGCGGAATTCGCGCGATCGTTCCGGCGGCCGAAAGCGAATGGGTAGTGACTCGCCGCCCGGGTTCTCGCATAGTGCGTTCATGGCCCGAACTTCTGGAACAGCGCGTCCCCGACAAGCCGCGATATCCCTGCACGGCCTGACCAAGGTATTCCCCGGAGGGGTCCGGGCGCTGGACTCCCTGGATCTGGAGATCGGCGAGGGCGAGTTCTTCGCCCTGCTGGGCCCGTCCGGCTGCGGCAAGACGACCCTGCTGCGGAGTATTGCCGGTCTCGAAACGCCCACATCCGGAAAAATCAGCATCGGCGAGACCGATGTGACCACGCTCCCGCCCGGCCGCCGCGACGTCGCCATGGTCTTCCAGGACTACGCCCTGTTCCCCCACATGGACGTCACCGCCAACATCGCCTACCCCCTGCGGATCGGCAGGACACCCCGCGCCCAGCGGGAGACCAGGGCGAGCGAGGTCGCCGCCAGGCTCAGCCTCACCGAACTGCTCGGCAGGCGCCCGGGGCAGCTGTCCGGCGGCCAGCAACAGCGGGTCGCGCTCGCCCGGGCCATCGCCTGCCGCCCCAGCGTGTTCCTGTTCGACGAGCCCCTGTCCAACCTCGACGCCCGGCTCCGCCTGGAGGCCCGCACCTTCCTCAAGCGCCTGCAGGACGAGCTCGGCGTCACCACCGTGTTCGTCACCCACGACCAGGGCGAGGCCCTCGCCCTGGCCCATCGGATCGCCGTCATGGACGCCGGGCGGATCACCCAGGTCGGCACCCCGGCCGAGATCTTCCACCGGCCCGCCACCACCTTCGTCGCCTCCTTCATCGGCTCCACCCCGATGAACCTGCTGCCCGGCAAGGTCAGCGGCGGCATGCTCCACGTGGCGCAGGCCGTACTGCCTGCGCCCGGAGGCCTGCCCGACGGCGAGTCGATCGTGTACGGCGTGCGCCCCGAATACACCGATCTGTCCACCACAAGAACGGACAACGGATTCGCCGGGGAGGTCGCGGTGCTGGAGAACCTCGGCGCCGCCAGCCTCGTCACATTGGAAGGTCCGGAGCATCTCGTCCAGGCCGTCGTACCCGAGGGCCGCGAGCCCGGCGTCGGCACGACGGCCTGGGTGGTCCCCCGGCCGGGCCGGGCCCTCGTCTACCACCACGACCACCTCGCCGGCCAGATATGAGAGCGCTGCGCCTGAACGGCCGGTGGACGCTGGAGAACCGGCTCACCGGCCCGGTCCACGACGTCCCGTTCGAGCTCCCCGCCGACGCCCGGGCCTTCACCGTCCGGCTCTCCTACGACCGCTCCGCCGGCGTGCTGGATCTCGGCTGCCACGGACCGCAGGGCTTTCGCGGCTGGTCCGGCGGCGCCCGCTCCGAATACACGATCGCCCCCGCCTGGGCCACTCCCGGCTATCTGCCCGGCGAACCCGAGCCCGGCGTGTGGCGGATCCTCCTCGGCCTGCACCGCGTCCCTCCTGGCGGCCTGCCGTACGAGCTGCGCGTCATCCCGCACCTGTCCCCGCCCGTCGCCCCACCCGGCCGGACCGGCCTGCGGCCCCCTCCCCCGCCCCGCGAACCGGCCGCCACCAGGCGCGGGCTCCCCTCCCTCGGCGGGCTGCGCTGGCTCGCCGGAGACCTGCACACCCACACCGTCCACTCCGACGGCTCGCTGACCGTCCCCGAACTCGCCTGCCTGGCCGCCGACCGAGGCCTGGACTTCCTCGCCGTCACCGACCACAACACCGTCAGCCACCACGCCGAGCTGCCCGTCGCGGCCACCTACGCCGCCATCGCCCTCCTGCCCGGCCAGGAGGTCACCACCGACCTCGGCCACGCCAACGCCTTCGGCGACATCGGCTGGATCGACTTCCGCGAGAATCCCGACCGGTGGGCGCGAGCCGTACGGGACAGGGGCGGGGTGCTGTCGATCAACCATCCCGTCGCCGCCGACTGCTCCTGGCGCCACCCCATGGCCGCACCGCCCCCCGCCGTCGAGGTGTGGCACTGGAGCTGGTGGGACCGGACCTGGGGTGCACCGCTGGCCTGGACGCAGGCCTGGTCGGCCGGGGCGACGATGATCGGCGGCAGCGACTACCACCGGCCCGAGGAGGGCCACCCGCCCGGCGACCCCACCACCTGGGTGCTCGCCGGCGACCTCATGGAAGGGCTCCGCGCCGGGAACACCGCCGTGTCCGCCACCCCCGACGGCCCGCTGCTGCTCCGCCACGGCGAGGACTTCCTCATCCTCGGCGGCGACGGGCTGGTGCTGTGGGGGCCCGAGATGCGGCGGGTCGTCATCGGCGACAAGGTCACCGTCCCTGCCCGTCCCGGCCCCCACCGGCTGGAGACCTTCCGCAACGAGGTGATGGCACTGTGCACCTGACACGCCTGACGCGCCCGGCGCCCCCTTCGACCAGGAGAGCCGGAGTTTCAGGGGCTCTCGTCACCGAGAGCCCCGCCCCGCTCGCGGAATCGCCGGCCAGCCGGCCGATATCGTGACAATCCAAAAGATCATCGAATCGGTCGGACCGTCCGCCGGAGGCGAGGCACATGAGACCTGACATCGTGGTCGTCCCGCACACCCACTGGGACCGCGAGTGGTACCTGCCGTTCCAGCGGTTCCGGCTCGGCCTGGTCCGCATGCTGGACGAGGTCCTGGACACCATGGCCGCCGACCCCGGCTACCGGTTCACCATGGACGGCCAGCTCGCCGCCCTGGAGGACTATCTGGAGATCCGCCCCGAACGGCTTCCGGCCGTGAAGGAGCTCATCGCGCAGGGCCGCTTCGCCGCCGGGCCGTGGCTCATCCTCGCCGACGAGTTCCTGTGCGCCGGGGAGACCCTGATCCGCAACCTTGAGTACGGCATGCGCGGCGCCGCCGAACTGGGCGGCGCCATGCTGGTCGGCTACCTGCCCGACCAGTTCGGCCACTGCGCCCAGATGCCGCAGATCCTCCGCCAGGCCGGCATCGAGCACGCCTGCCTGTGGCGCGGCGTGCCCGCCCGCGTCGACCGGGACGCGTTCGCCTGGGTCGGCGCCGACGGCACCGCGATCCGCACCCAATATCTCCCCGGCGGGTACGGCAACGCCGTCGCCCTGTTCAGCGGGCCTCCCGAGGCCCTCACGGACCGGCTCGCCGCCTTCACCGAGACCATGCGCCCCTGGCGCCCCGCAGGCCCCCTGCTGGCCATGTACGGCGCCGACCACAGCGCCCCCGCCGCCGACATCACCGCCGCCGGGCTGCGCGTCGCCACCCTCCACGACTACGTCACCGCCCAGGATCCCGCCGTCACCGGTCTGCCCGCCGTCCACGGCGAGCTGCGCTCCCATGCCCGCGCCAACATCCTGCCCGGCGTCATCTCCGCCCGCATCCCCGCCAAACAGGCCATGGCCCGCGCCGAACGCGTCGTCACCCGCTACGCCGAGCCCCTGTCGGCGCTCTGGCTGCCCGGCGGCACCGCCGCCTCGAAGCTGCTCGACATGGCCTGGCGCCGCCTCATCGCCTGCAGCGGCCACGACTCCATCACCGGCTGCGGCGCCGACGAGACCGCCCAGCAGGTCGCCGCCCGCATCGCCGAGGCCGAGCACATCGGCCAGGCCGTGGTCGACATGGTCTGCGCCTCTCTCGCCGACCGGGCCGGACGCGACGCCCTCGTGGTCGTCAACCCCTCGCCTTTCCCGCGCACCGCCCTGGTCCTGGCCGACCTGCCGGAAACCCAGGCCGTCCTCCTCGCCCCCGACGGCGGCCAGGTGCCGACGCAGCGGCTGGAGCTGGCCCCGACCCTCCTCGACGAGACCGTCATGGACGACCTGTCCCAGTTGCTCGGCCGGGTTCACGAACGCGAGCTCTTCGGCCAGGAGATCATCTCCTGGTCCAGCTCCGAGAACGTCTTCACCATCGTCGTCGGCCGCCATGCCACCACCGGCTACGACTACGCCGACTTCCGCTCGGCGGTCCTGGACGGCGCCGCCCGCCCGGGACCCTGGCGCGTGCTCACCCTCGCCGAGCCGGTCGTCACGGTCGCCGCCAACGTCACCGTCCCGCCGCTCGGCCGCGCCGTCCTGTCCTGCGCGCCCGCGGGCGCCGGCCGGCCGGGCGCCCCCGGCTGGGTGCGTCCCCCCGGCGGCACGCTCGACAACGGCCTGCTCCGCGTCACCGTCGCGCCCGACGGCACCCTGTCGCTGCTCTCGGCCGGCGCCGAGGCCCACGGCGTCGGCCGCGTCGTCGACGGAGGCGACGTGGGAGACACCTACAACCACGCCCCGCCGGGCGACGACGTCCTGGTGGACACCCCCGTCCGGGTCGAGGTCGAGGGCGTCTGCTCCGGGCCGCTGGTGTCGGTGCTGGAGATCCGCCGCGAGTACGCCTGGCCGGCGTGCGAGGCCGCGGGCACCCGCTCGGGCACCACCGAGAGCGTCGTCGTCACCACGAGGGCCGAACTCCGGACCGGCGAGCCCTACCTGCGCCTGGAGGTCTCCTTCGACAACCGCTGCCGCGACCACCGGGTCCGCTGGCACGCGCCGCTCCCCTCCGGGGCGGCGGAGTCCTTCTCCGAGGGGCAGCTCTCGGTGGTACGGCGCGGCCTGACCGGCGAGGGCGGCTGCGGTGAGGAACCTCTGCCCACCTTCCCCGCCGAGGGCTTCGTCGCCGCGGGCGGGCTGGCCGTCCTGCTGGACCAGGTGACCGAGTACGAGCTGACCGGCGGGGATCTGGCGCTCACCCTGATCCGCTCGGTGGGGTTCCTGTCCAGGAACCGCAACGCCTACCGCGACGAACCCGCCGGGCCCCAGCTGCCCACCCCCGCCGCCCAGTGCCCGGGGCCGGTCACGATGCGCATGGCCGTACTGCCCTGCGCGGGCACCTGGCACGAGGCGGAACTGCCGCGCCTGGCCGAGGAATACCGGCACGAGCTGCTGGCGGTGCCGGGGGCGGGCCGCGTCCTCGCCGGGGAGACGTCCGGCGCGAGGAAGGGCGCGAACACCGGGGCGGAGGACACTAGGGCAGAGGACACGGCCACCGGAGAGGGAAGCGTGGACCCCTGGCTCGCGGTGGAGGGCGCGGGCGTGGTGCTCACGGCGCTGCGCGAGCGGGAGGGCGCGCTGGAGGTCCGCCTCGTGGCCGAGCACCCGTCAGCCACCGAAGCCGTCATCCGCGGGCCGTTCAGCGCCGCCCGCCGCGCCGACCTGCTCGGCGCGGCGGGCGAACGGCTGGAGGTCGTCGACGGCACAGTACGGCTACCGCTGCGTCCCTTCGAGATCGCGACCGTTCACCTGACGAGGGCGCCGGTCTTCCCCCCATCTCTCACGTCAGCTTCTCGGCCGTGAACGGGCCGAGCTTGCAGCTCCTCACCGTCGATGGCTTCGATGGTTCAGGCCGCGTAAGGCAGCGTGACTCACTGCCCGGCATGGCCAGGCCATACCGTGTTGCGATGCCGATAGCGGATCACAGAGCCGTTCCCCGGCACGCCGGGTGCGTTCAATCCCGTCACCGCGTCACCAGCAGTAACAACAAAACCACGGACAGGGAAGCTTCCTCTCGGGCGTGAACGCCCGAGGTTCCCGGCTAGATGGTGCTGAATTCGGGCGCCTGCCTCACTGGCCGCCTTTTTGCACGTAGCTCCTGACGAACTCTTCGGCGTTCTCCTCAAGGACCTCGTCGATCTCGTCGAGAATCGCGTCGACGTCGTCCGAAAGCTTCTCGTTGCGCTCCTGAACGTCGGAGGAGTCCAGCGCGGTGGTCTCCTCCGCCTCCCTGTCGCTCCGGCCGGTCTGCTTCTGGCCGCCGGTGTCCTTGCTAGCCATCTGTGGCACCTCCGCATGGGGGGACGTCTCTGACTCATATCTTCCCCGAACCGGCAGACATTTCGCGCGGATCGTCCCGCGATCTTTGCGGGAGCCCGTCGAGACCGCTCCGAGGTCCTGTCCGCCAAGACAATCCTCACCGGCCATCCCCTGGCAAATTCATTCCACTTGACTGGATAGTTCTCCTATCCAATAATTGGTCAGCGTCACTATCCAACAGGAGGTCCCCCATGTCGCCGTCGTCGCTCAGCACCGCCGGAGTGCTTCTGATCACCGTTCCCACCATCGCCTTCGGTGGGCTGTCCCTGCTCGCGCACATCATGCGCAACATCCCCGGCTACCTGGACAACCCCGTACGGCGCGGCCTCTGGCGAGCCGGTCACGCGCACGCGGGCGTCCTGGTCCTCTTCGCACTCGTCTCAATGCTCTACATCGATCAGACCGGCCTGTCCGAGGGCATGAAGAGCCTGACGCGGATCCTGATCGTGGCGGCGCCGATCCTGATGCCGCTCGGCTTCTTCCTGTCGGTCGTGCGCCCCTCCGACACCAAGCCGAACAAGTTGATCTGGCTGGTGGCCCTGGGCGGTGTGTCCCTCGGCGCCGGAACGTTGTCGCTGGGTATCGGCCTTATCTGATGTCCTTTACAGTGTAGATTCATAAATTTCAGACTTTTCTGGCCCGCGTGGATCGTTCCAGTTAGGTCTCCAGGGCCTGGAACTGCGATCATTGACGGGTGAGCGCCATCGTCGACAGCCGGTACAAGCTCGTCTCCCCCGTCGGCCGGGGGGCGACTGGCGTTGTCTGGCGTGCCTACGACCTGCTGTTGGAACGAGAGGTGGCGCTCAAGGAGATCGCCCTCCCACCGGGGCCCGACGCGGCCGACCGGCGGCGGCGAGTGGTGCGCGAGGCCCGGATGGCGGCGCGGCTGAGCCACCGGGGCATCGTCACTGTGCACAATCTGGCCGAGGAGGCCGAGCGGCTCTGGATCGTCATGGAGTTCCTGGAGGCCCTGACCCTGCACGACACGCTGGTGCAGGCCGGCCCGCTCCCGGCGGACCTGGTGGCGGCGATGGGGCGCCGGCTCCTGGAAGCCCTGCGGCACGCGCACGACGAAGGGGTCATCCACCGTGACATCAAGCCCGCCAACATCATGCTGACCGGCGACCGGGTCGTGCTGGCCGACTTCGGCTTCGCCGCGCCCGAAGGCATGGCCACGACCTCGATGCGCGGCACGCCCGCCTTCATCGCACCGGAGAGCCTGCACGGCCGGGGCGGAACCCGCGAGGCGGACATGTGGTCGTTCGGCGCGACGCTCTACATGGCGGTGGAGGGCAGGACCCCGTTCCGGACGGTCCACTCGATGGCCGCCCTGGTGGAGGCGTTGCGGGAGCCGGCTCGCGCGCCGCGCCGGGCGGGCCCCCTGGAGCCGGTGCTGCGCGGGCTGCTGCGCAAGGACCCCCGGGCTCGGCTGACCGCCGAGCAGGCCTCGGCCATGCTGGCCGGGGTGCGCTGTTCCAGCGCGGCCTGACCGCACCACCCGATCGTCATGCGCGGTTACCAGGCGTGATGACACCATGCACCGTTCCAGGTAAAAATATGAATCGGCTGAGGGCCCGGCCTCTACGCGCAACGGGTGGTTCATGGAAGCGGGAATAGAGAAGGCACCACTGCTGGGAGGTCGTTACCGGCTGATTTCGCCCACCGGGCGAGACGGCGTGGGCATCATGTGGCGGGCCCACGATTCCCTGCTTCGCCGTGATGTGGCGATCAAGGAGATCCAGCCGCGGTTCGGCGTGGACGGAGCCGACCTGGACGGCGCGCGCCGGCGGGCACTGCGCGAGGCGCGCTCGGCCGGGCGGTTGAACCATCCGGCGGTGATCTCGGTTCACGACCTGCTGGAAGAGAGCGGGCGGCTCTGGATCGTGATGGAGCTGCTGGAGGCCCTCTCGTTGAAGGAGACGGTGCGGCATCTGGGCCATCTGCCGATCCACTGGACGGCCTGGATCGGTTTCCAGTTGCTCGCGGGGCTGCGTCACGCCCACGGGGCGGGCGTGCTGCACCGGGACATCAACCCGGGCAACATCCTGCTGACCGGTGACCGGGTCGTCCTGTCGGATTTCGGGATCGCGATGCTGAACGGCGACCCGAGCACCTCGACGACCGTTCCGATCGGTTGCGAGCCCGCCTATATGGCACCGGAGCGGTTGCGGGGCAGAAAGACGGCCCAGGCGGCCGATCTGTGGTCGTTCGGGGCGAGCCTCTATTTCGCGGTGGAAGGACGGCCGCCCTATCCCGGTTCGGACCCGCTGGCGGTGCTGAGCACGGCGATGACCCAGAATCCGGATCCGCCGGTGAAGGCCGGGCCGCTCCGGCCGCTTCTCGAAGGACTGCTCCGGCGCGACCCTGCGGCTCGCATCTCCGCCGGTCCCGCGGCGCGCATGCTGTCGGAGGTCCTCCGGCTGGAGGGAGTGGCGGTGGCACCGCCACGCCTGCCGACGGCGCGGCGCCCGCACAACTCCCCGCCGTCGGACACGGCATGAGGCCCCTTCCCAGAAAGGCCTCCCGGTCGTCCCGGCGCCGTCATGGCCGCCGGTGGCACGCCTCCACGAACCGGGTGGCCAGATGGGGGCTGCCGGCCCAGTGCAGGTGCAGGTAGGAGGCGACCACCCGGTCGTCGGCGAACCCGTCGGCGCCGCCCCTCCAGCGGAACAGCGGGCGGTCCGGCGCGGACTCGACGGCGGTGCGGTGAAACTCGTGGCCGCGATACCGCTCGCCGTTCCTGGTCAGCATCGAATCCCGGACGGCCACCGCGTCCCGGTAGCCGAGAGTGAGCGTGCCGGTCATCTCCGCCTTGACGTCCAGGATCCCGCACATCGGCCGGCCGTCCAGTTCCCTGGCGAGATAGAGCAGGCCCGCGCACTCGGCCGAGATCGGCCCGCCGAAGGCGGCGACCTCCTTGCGCAGCGGTTCGTTGGCGGACAGCTCGGCCGCGTAGACCTCGGGGAAGCCTCCGCCGATGACGATTCCCCGCACTCCCTCGGGCAGGGCCTCGTCGGTGAGGGGGTCGAAGGTGACGACCTCGGCTCCGGCCGCCGTCAGGAGCTCGGCCTGCTCGGCGTAGCCGAAGGTGAAGGCCTGGCCGCCCGCGACCGCGATCCTCGTCCCGGCGGGCACGGCGGGCGTGGTAGGCACAGCGGGAACGGCCTGGTCCGGGGTCCACGGCGTCGCGGGCAGCGGCGGGGCCGTGCGTGCGAGCCGTACCAGCCCGTCCAGGTCGCAGGAGCCGGCGATCAGCGCGGCGACGGCGTCCATGGCCTGGGTGGCCTGGGTCCGGCGTTCGGCGGCGGGGACGAGCCCGAGGTGGCGGGAGGGGGTGGCGACGGCGTCGCTGCGGCGGATCGCACCGAGCACCGGGACACCGCTCTCAGCGAGGGCCTCACGGCAGATGTCCTCGTGCCGTGCCGAGCCGATCCGGTTGAGGATCACCCCGCCGAGCCTGAGCCGCGTGTCGTAGGAGGCGAACCCGTGCACGAGCGCGGCGACGGATCTGCTCTGCTTCGCCGCGTCCACGACCAGGACCACCGGGGCGTCCAGCAGCCTGGCGACGTGTGCGGTGGAGGCGAACTCTCCCGCGCCTGCCCCGTCGTAGAGGCCCATCACCCCCTCGACCACCGCGAGATCGGCCCCGGCCGCACCGTGCGAGAACAGGGGGGCGACCAGTTCCTCCCCCACCAGCCACGGGTCGAGGTTGCGGCCGGGGCGGCCGGTGGCCATGGCGTGGTAGCCGGGGTCGATGTAGTCGGGCCCCACCTTGTGCGGCGAGACCGCCATGCCCCGGCGGGTCAGCGCGGCCATCAGGCCGGTCGCCACGGTCGTCTTCCCGGCCCCGGAGGACGGGGCCGCGACCACCAGGCGGGCTACCATTCGATGCCCTTCTGGCCTTTCTGCCCGGCGTCCATGGGGTGCTTGATCTTGCCCATCTCGGTCACCAGGTCGGCGGCGTCGAGCAGGCGGGGATCGGCGTCGCGGCCGGTGACGACGACGTGCTGGCTGCCCGGGCGCCCGCGCAGCGTGTCGACCACGTCGTCGACGTCGATCCAGCCCCACTTCATGGGATAGGTGAACTCGTCGAGCACGTACAGGCGGAACGTCTCGGCGGCGAGGTCGCGTTTGATCTGCTCCCAGCCCTCACGGGCGTCGGCGGCATGATCCTCCTCGCTGCCGGGCCGCTGGATCCAGGACCAGCCCTCCCCCATCTTGTGCCAGGAGACCGGCCCGCCCTCGCCGGAGTCGCCGAGCACCCGCAGGGCGCGCTCCTCTCCGATGCGCCACTTGGCGGACTTGACGAACTGGAAGACCCCGATCGGCCAGCCCTGGTTCCAGGCGCGCAGGGCCAGGCCGAAGGCCGCGGTGGACTTGCCCTTGCCGGGGCCCGTATGGACGATCAGCAACGGCCGGGTACGGCGCTGCCGGGTGGTCAGACCGTCCTCGGGCACGCTGACCGGTTTGCCCTGGGGCATCGTCATTCACCTTTCGCTGTCACGCGGCGCTCCGCCGCTCACGGATCATCCCCGCAAGATCGGTGAGGTCGTCGAGACGCACGGTCTCGGCGCCCATCCGCTGCGCCAGGGATCGGGCCAGTCCCAGGCGGACATACCCGCCCTCGCAGTCCACCACCACGCTCGCCACCCCCGCCAGCAGCCCCGCGGCGCGGTGGGACTCCTCGACGGTGCCGCAGGTGGACCGCCCGTCGGTGACCAGGACCAGCAGCGGACGCCTGGCCGGGTCGCGCAGGCGTTCGACCCGCAGCACCTCGGCGGCCCGCAGCAACCCCGCGGCCAGAGGGGTACGACCGCCGGTGGGCAGCTCGCGCAGACGGGTCGCGCCGGCCTCGACGGAGGAGGTGGGCGGCAGGACGAGGTCCGCACGGGTGCCCCGGAAGGTGATCAGCCCGACCTTGTCCCGGCGCTGGTAGGCGTCGAGCAGCAGGCCCAGCACGGCCGACTTGACGGCGCGCATGCGCTGCCGGGCGGCCATGGAGCCGCTCGCGTCCACGACGAACAGCACCAGGTTCCCCTCTCGGCCCTCGCGGACCTTCTCCCTGAGGTCCTCGCGCCGCAGGAGCAGGCCGGGACCGCTCCTGCCGCGCTGGAGCTGGTACGGCGCGGCCGCCCCGACGGTCGCCGCCAGGTGGAGGGAGGCGGGGCGGCCGTCGGGGACGCGGGCACCGGTGGTCCTCCCCAGCGGGGTCCTCGCCCTTGATCGCCGTCCGGGGGCTCCCGCGCCGATACCGGGCACCGTGAACAGCCTGGTCCGTCGCACTGGATCCGCGTCGAAGGTCTGCTCGCGCGGGGTGGTCCCGGCTTGCGGTGCCGGCTCGGCGGAGGGTGCGGAGGGCGGTGGGCTCGCCGTTCCGGGCTCGGGGGCGGCGTGCGAGGTGTCCGTGGCCGGGGTGCCGTCCGTGGCCGGGGTGCCGGGCGGTGAGGGGACGCGGTCCTCGCCGCCGGAGCCGTCCCCGGGAGGATCGTCCCCCCTGGGAGCGCCGCCGTCGTCGGAATCCTCGCCAGGACCGCCGTCAGGGCCGTCGCCGGGGCCCCCTGCGCCGGGGCCCGGATCGTCACCGGGGTCGTCCGGGTCCTCCGGGTCGTCGGGAATCTGGTTGAGGAGATCCTCCAGCTTGGCCTCGTCCAGGCCGGGGGCGTCGAAGGGGTCGCGGCGGCGGCGGTGCGGAAGAGCGAGCCTGGCCGCCTCCCTGACGTCGTCGGCGGTGACGGTGGTGCGTCCCTGCCAGGCGGCGTGGGCGATCGCGGCGTTCGCGGTGACGATGTCGGCCCGGAGCCCGTCCACCTCGAAGGCCGCGCAGACCGTGGCGATCTGCCGCAGCGCGGAGTCCGGCAGGACCACGCCCGCCACCCGGTCCCGGGCCTCGGCGACACGCACCGCCAAGGCCTGCTCCTGACCGGACCACCGGGCCGCGAACCCGGCGGGATCGGCCTCGAACGCCAGGCGTCGCCGTACCACCTCCGCCCGCTGGGACGGCTCCCTCGAGGCCCGCACCTCCACCGTCAGCCCGAACCGGTCCAGGAGCTGCGGCCGCAGCTCCCCCTCCTCCGGGTTCATGGTTCCCACCAGCAGGAACCGGGCGGCGTGCCGTACCGACACCCCTTCGCGCTCGACGTAGCAGGTGCCGAGGGCGGCGGCGTCCAGCAGCAGGTCGACCAGGTGATCGTGGAGCAGGTTGACCTCGTCCACGTAGAGAACGCCCCGGTGAGCTCCCGCCAGGAGGCCGGGCTCGAAGGCCTTCACCCCCTCGGTGAGCGCCCGTTCGAGGTCGAGCGAGCCGGCCAGACGGTCCTCGGAGGCGCCGACCGGCAGCTCGACCAGGCGCGCGGGCCGTACGGCACCGGCCCGGGAAGCCCCCGGCGGCGCGTCCGCCGCAGGCACCTCGTGCGGCCCGTCGGGGCATTCGGGGTCCGGCGCGGCGGGGTCACAGGAGAAACGGCAACCGTGCACCACCTCGACGGGTGGCAGGAGCGCCGCCAGTGCCCGCACGATCGTGGACTTCGCGGTGCCCTTCTCCCCCCGGACCAGCACTCCGCCGACGCGGGGGGACACGGCGTTGAGGAGGAGCGCGAGCTTCAGGTCCTCCGATCCCACGATCGCGGTGAAGGGATAACGCGGGTCACGCACCTTCGGGATCTCCTTGAATGTCGTCATGCGGGGTAGCTCAACCGCCAGCGCCCGTCCCGGCCGGTGAGCGCGACGCGGGCCAGCGGCGCGACGTCGACACGCCAGAACGCCTGGGCGGGCGCGCCGAGCGCGTGGACGACCGCGGCGCGGATGACCGGGGGATGGGTGACCGCGACGAGCCTGCCGGGAGCCCGGCGGGACAGCCAGCCGGACACCCGGCCGAGGAGATCGGTGATCGACTCTCCCCCGTGGGGTGCGGCGGCGGGGTCGGTGAGCCAGGCGGCGAGGCCTTCGGGCTCGGCCGCCTCGACCTCGCCGAGCGTCCTGCCCCTCCAGCGCCCGTAGTCGCAGTCGGCGAGCAGCGGGTCGGGGTCGGCCCGCAGGCCGAGGGCCTCGGCCGTCTGGACACAGCGCAGCTCGGCGGCGCAGGCCGCCGAGCCGGGGCCGAACTGCGGGGCCAGGGCGGCGGCCCGGCGCAGGCCGGGTTCGTCGAGCGGTTCGTCGCCCGGGAACACGGCCCGCGCCGTCGCCGGCGTCGAGGCGTGACAGACCAGCAGCAGGCGGGTGACCCCCGAGGGGAGCATCACACCGGGCTGCGTTTGCGCGCGGCGAAGGCGAACAGCGCGCCGACGCCGAGCCAGAACACCGCCTGCGTGCCTATGGAGGCGATCCGGAAGTCCCACAGAAGGTCCGCGGGGAAGCCCTTGGGCACCTCGTTGATCTTCGGCAGGAGGATCCAGGCCGCCGCCACCGGCACCAGCACCGCGGCGCCCGCGGCCAGCCAGCGCAGCCATGGCTCGCTCTGGGAGACGTAACGGTAGGTGGCCGTGCCCGCGGCGACGGCGAGGATCCCGATGGCCACGGCGACCAGGTAGAGCACGGTGCGCTGGTCGATCGTCTCGGGGTCACCGACGGCGGGCGGGTTGGCGGGATATTTGACGAAGGGGACGAGAACGATCGCGGTGAACGCGGCGGCCGCGAGAGTGATCGCGAGCGCCGGTTCCGACGCGGGCCCGACCCGGCCGCGCACGGCCGCGTACGCGAGGGCGAACAGGCCGCCGACGGCCAGGCCGTACAGGGCGAGGGCGAGGAAGAGCCCGAACCGCTGGCCGTTCCTGCTGACCAGTTCCTCGCCGTCGTCGTGGGAGTGCTCGGCGGGCTCGGCCGCCTCGTGGGAGTGGGATCCGGCTGGGGAGGCGGCCGCGGCCGCCTCCTCCAGCGCGATGGCCTGGTCGATGCGCGGCTCGCCCACGGTGTAGGCGAAGGCGGCCGCGAGCAGCCCGGCGATCAGCCCGACGAGCATGCCCCGGACGAGGAGTTTGACGATCACGTGCGGCTCAGTGGCACGGGACGCCGAGCAGGTGACGCCCGTCGTGCATGAGTTCGTGCAGGTAGTTCCCGGTCTGCGAGATCGCGCCCTGGTCGAAGGCGACCAGGTAGGCGACGAGCAGGAGCACCGGTACGGCGATCAGCCAGCGGGTGAGAGAAGTCCACGGGATGGACTGGGTCTGCGGAGCCGAGATCTGGCTCACAGCCACCTCCTTCGGGATTTACGCGTCCCTTTTCGTAAGGCCGGTGGCGGTCGAGTGACCTGGCTTCCGGCTTTTGGGGCCGGTTACAGTGGCGCGACCGCACCGGAATCTCACCGGACTTCCCTCGCACCGCCACAAAACACCCGGAACGTACCCCGGCTGCTTATCCCTCGTCAATCCAGACAACCAACAATAGACTGCCGAAATGCACCATTTGCGCCTTTTATCCGGAAATAACTCGCGGAGTGGCGGCCCGGCCCGGGCCGCCACTCCGCGAGCGGGCGGTCACTGCTCGCCGGTGAGGGCGGCCACCAGATCCGACGCCGTGCGGCAGCGGTCGAACAGCTCGCCCACATGGGCCCTGGTGCCGCGCAACGGCTCCAGGGTCGGGACGCGCTGCAGGGACTCGCGGCCGGGGATGTCGAAGATGACCGAGTCCCAGGAGGCGGCCGCGACCGATTCGCTGAACTGGCTCAGGCAACGGCCGCGGAAGTAGGCGCGCGTGTCGCTGGGCGGGGCCTCGATGGCCCGCTGCACCTCCTCCTCGGTGACCAGGCGCTGCATCCGGCCCCGGGCGACCAGCCGGTTGTACAGGCCGCGGTCGGGACGGATGTCGGAGTACTGCAGATCCACGAGCTGCAGGCGCGGGTGGGACCAGGCGAGGCCGTCACGGGAGCGGTAGCCCTCCAGCAGCTCCAGCTTGGCCACCCAGTCGAGCTCCCGGGAGAGCTGCATCGGGTCCTCGGCCAGCCGGGTGAGAACCGACTCCCAGCGGTCCAGGACGTCCTTGGTGAGCTCGTCCACGCCGTTGCCGCTGCGCTCCTCGGCGTACTTGCGGGCCAGCTCCAGATACTCCATCTGGAGCTGGACGGCCGTGAGCTTGCGGCCGTCGCGCATCGGGATCTCGTATCTGAGCGTCGGGTCGTGGGAGACCGCGCGCAGCGCCTGGACGGGATTGTCCACGGCGAGATCACGGGTGAAGTAGCCGTCCTCGATCATGGCGAGGATCAGCGCGGTGGAGCCCAGCTTCAGGTAGGTGGAGATCTCCGACATGTTGGCGTCGCCGATGATGACGTGCAGGCGACGGTATTTCTCCGGGTCGGCGTGGGGCTCGTCGCGAGTGTTGATGATCGGCCGCTTGAGCGTGGTCTCCAGGCCCACCTCGACCTCGAAGAAGTCGGCTCGCTGGCTGATCTGGAAGCCCTCGCCGCGCGAGTCCTGGCCGATGCCGACCTTTCCCGCGCCGGTGACCACCTGCCGGGAGACGAAGAACGGCGTCAGGTATCTGACGATGTCGGCGAACGGCGTGGCCCGCCTCATCAGGTAGTTCTCGTGACAGCCGTAGGAGGCGCCCTTGTTGTCGGTGTTGTTCTTGTAGAGCTGGATCGGGGCGTTGGACGGGACCGCCGAGGCGCGGACCGCGGCGTCGTGCATGACCCGCTCCCCCGCCTTGTCCCAGATCACCGCGGCCCGCGGGTTGGTGCACTCGGGAGTGGAGTATTCGGGATGGGCGTGATCCACATACAGCCGAGCACCGTTGGTAAGGATCACGTTGGCCAGGCCCAGATCCTCGTCCGTGAGCTGGCTCTGATCGGCCATCTCCCTGGACAGGTCGAAGCCCCGTGCGTCACGCAGGGGGTTCTCCTCTTCGAAGTCCCACCGCGCCCGCCGAGCCCTGGCCGCCGACGCGGCCAGGTAGGCGTTGACGACTTGCGAGGAGGTCACCATCGCGTTGGCCCCCGGCTGTCCGGGCACGGAGATACCGTATTCGGTCTCGATGCCCATCACCCGCCGTACCGTCATGCGCACCCTCTGTTCATCCGGGACTGTCTTCTCCGCCGTATATATCCCCGACCCTAGACCCTTCACTATGCCCGGTGACCAGACAGTTATGGCAACGAAGCCTTTTCGCCCGCCGCGAAGGACGTCCCGGAGGGCGCCGGGGGCGGGGGTGCGGCCTTCCGACGTCGCCTGACCTTGACGAAATCCTGAACCGGCCGTTCGATGAACCGGTAAACCCCATAGGAGAAAATCATCGCGGCCAGGATGGTGACCACGGCGGTCAGCCAGGGCGGCAGCGAGTCCCGCAGGGCGGGAATGATGACGACGGCGGCCGTGGTGTGGAAGAGATAGAGCGGGTAGGTGAGCGCGCCCAGGACGACCAGGCCGCGCCAGCGCATCCAGCCCAGCCAGCCGAGCGCCACCATCGCCATGAGCACGTAGAAGCCGATCACCGTGGCGGCGACGGCCCACTCGGGCACGGGCATCGCGGCGTAGCCGACCTTCTCGATCCGCCCGGCGACCCGGTCGAGCGCCGAGTTGACCGCCAGGCCCGCGCTGATCCCGGCCAGGCACCACAGGACCAGCTTGGGCCCGTGCTTGGTCATCAGGAAGAAGGCCATGCCACCGACGAAGTACGCCGCGTACTTGGGCATCACCAGCAGCTCGACCCACTTGTCGTCGCTGCCCGCGAAGAACCCGGCGGCCAGCAGCCAGACGCCCATGAAGACCAGACAGCGGTTGAGCGTCACCCCGACGATCACCAGGACCGAGATCAGCAGGTAGAAGCGGAGCTCGACCCAGAGCGACCAGTAGACGCCGTTGGCGTCGTAGACGCCGAAGGCCCGCTGCAGCATCGTGAGATTGACCCCGTACTCCCCGGGGCTGAGCTTGGGATCCAGGGCCGTGGCCGCGGTCAGGCCGTAGACCGCCGCGGTGACGCCGACGCTGACCCAGTAGGCGGGGAAGAGCCGCACCAGCCGGGACAGGGCGAACGCCCCCAAGCCCCGCCCCCAGATGCTCATCAGGATGACGAAGCCGCTGATCATGAAGAACAGCTCGACGCCCAGGATGCCGAGCCCGGACGGCGTGGCGATCGCGGGGAACAGATCGGCCGGGCGATCCCCCCACACCGAGGCGAAGGCGATGAAGTAGTGGAAGGCGAGCACCGCCATGGCGGCGACGAAACGGAGAAGGTCGAGTTCGGCGAGGCGGCCGCTCCCCCGAGCCGCTTCGCGAGACCCCGCGCCGGTCACCTGACGACCGGGCCGAAATGTTCACGCACGCCACTTGGACGGCGTTTCGATCAGTTGGGTTCCACGTGACGAAACCATACTTGTGCGGCAGACGGGAAACCCGGTCCGGGACGGAGAACGCCGGCGGCGCGGCCCCCGCCCAGGGAACCGCGCCGCCGGCGTACGTGCCGTTAGAGGTATTGACCGGTGTTTGGCACCGTGTCGATGGACCGGCCGGCTTCCGTGCCCTGCTTGCCCGTCACGAGGGTGCGGATGTAGACGATCCGCTCGCCCTTCTTGCCGGAGATGCGGGCCCAGTCGTCGGGGTTGGTGGTGTTGGGCAGGTCCTCGTTCTCGGAGAACTCGTCCACGCAGGCCGCCAGCAGATGCTGGATCCGCAGGCCCTTCTGCCCGGACTCGAGGAACTGCTTGATCGCCATCTTCTTGCTGCGGTCCACGATGTTCTGGATCATGGCGCCGGAGTTGAAGTCCTTGAAGTACAGGACCTCCTTGTCGCCGTTGGCGTAGGTCACCTCGAGGAAGCGGTTCTCCTCGCTCTCGGTGTACATCCGCTCGACCACCCGCTGGATCATGCCCGAGATGGTCCCCTCGCGGCTTCCGCCGTGCTCGGTGAGGTCGTCGGGGTGGAGCGGAAGGTCTTCGATGAGGTACTTCGAGAAGATGTCCCTGGCCGCCTCGGCGTCGGGCCGCTCGATCTTGATCTTGACGTCCAGGCGGCCGGGCCGCAGGATCGCCGGGTCGATCATGTCCTCGCGGTTGGAGGCGCCGATCACGATCACGTTCTCCAGGCCCTCGACGCCGTCGATCTCGGACAGGAGCTGGGGAACGATCGTGTTCTCGACGTCGGAGGAGACGCCCGAGCCTCGGGTCCGGAAGATCGAGTCCATCTCGTCGAAGAACACGATCACCGGGGTGCCCTCCGAGGCCTTCTCACGAGCCCGCTGGAAGACCAGGCGGATGTGCCGCTCGGTCTCACCGACGTATTTGTTGAGAAGCTCCGGCCCCTTGATGTTGAGGAAGAAACTCTTGCCGGACTGGCCGGTCTTCTCCGCGACCTGCTTGGCCAGGGAGTTGGCGACGGCCTTGGCGATCAGGGTCTTGCCGCAACCGGGCGGGCCGTACAGCAGCACACCCTTCGGGGGACGCAGCTTGTGCTCGCGGAAGAGGTCGGCGTGCAGGTAGGGAAGCTCGATCGCGTCCCGGATCTGCTCAATCTGCCGCGCGAGCCCGCCGATCTCCTCGTAGGAGATGTCGGGCACCTCTTCCAGGACAAGCTCTTCGACTTCAGACTTGGGAATGCGCTCGTAGACGTAACCCGAGCGTGGCTCCAGCAGTAACGAGTCGCCCGCCCGGATCGGCTGGCCGCGCAACGACTCGGCAAGCTTCACCACCCGCTCCTCGTCGGCATGCGAGATCACCAGCGCACGCTCGCCGTCTTCGAGGAGCTCCTTGAGCATCACGATCTCGCCGATTTCCTCGAACCCGAGGGCCTCGACCACATTGAGCGCTTCATTAAGCATGACCTCCTGGCCACGCTTCAACGAGTCGATCTCCACTGCTGGACTGACGTTCACTCGGAGCTTGCGGCCGCCGGTGAAAACCTCCACCGTGCCGTCTTCTCTGGCCTCAAGGAACACGCCGAACCCGGATGGCGGCTGCGCCAACCGGTCGACTTCCTCCTTGAGGGCGACGATCTGGTCTCTGGCCTCCTTGAGGGTGGCCACCAGACGCTCGTTCTGACCGGTGACGGCCGCGAGATTCGCCTGTAGTTCATGGAGACGCTCTTCGAGGACCCTGGCCTGCCGGGGAGACTCCGTCAACTTCCGACGTAGCGCGGTGAGCTCCTCCTGCAGGAAGGAGACCTGTGTTGTGAGGTCAGCGACCTCCCGTTCGCGCTGCGCGGCTCGAGCCTCAGCGTCGTCGCGAGCTGCCACGGCGTCACCTCCTTCCCAGTCGAGACCGACTACTCAAAACCCTACCCATCTGGGGGCTGTCCCTTACCTGGCCGAGCAGTGTTCGTATGGCTACATTAAGTACGCGATGAATAATCCCTTATGGTGCGTTTAATCCTGGAAGCATAAGAACACGACACTATGTTCCCGTGTCACGCCCCGGCGCACTGTCGTGGCCGAATCGTCATCATGCGGTGGAAGACGTGGACTCTTCGCCATATGCCCCCTTTGCCGGACGCCTGCGACGAGGTGGTGGCGTCACCCCGTCCGCCATGCGACGGGCGGTGACGAGAAAGCCGGTGTGGCCGACCATCCGGTGGTCGGGCCGTACGGCCAGCCCCTCGACATGCCAGTCGCGAACCAGGGTCTCCCACGCATGAGGCTCGGTGAAACTCCCATGTTCGCGCAGAGTCTCGACCGTGCGGGACAACTGTGTCGTGGTGGCCACATAACAGCAGATCACACCACCCGGCGTGAGCGCCTTGGATGCGGCGTCGACGCATTCCCACGGGGCGAGCATGTCCAGGATGACCCGGTCGACATCGCTTTCGTCGAGCGCGTCCACGAAGTCGCCGACGACCAGACGCCACTGGTCCATGGGGCCACCGTAGAACTTTTCCACGTTCTTGGTGGCGACCTCGGCGAAGTCCTGGCGCCGCTCGTAGGAGGTGACACGGCCCTCCGGACCCACCGCCCGCAGCAGGAAGCAGGTGAGCGCGCCGGAACCGACACCGGCCTCGACGACGCGCGCGCCGGGGAAGATGTCGGCCATGGCGACGATCTGCGCCGAGTCCTTCGGGTAGATGACCGCCGCGCCGCGCGGCATGGACAGCGTGTAGTCCTGGAGCAGATGCCTGAACGCGAGATATTGGGTGCCGCCGGACGAGCGCACCACCGAGCCCTCAGGCTGGCCGATCAGGTCGCTGTGCGGGATGGCCCCCTTGTGCGTGTGGAAGACCCCGTCTTCCTTCAGCGTCACCGTGTGGCGCTTGTTCTTCGGATCGGTGAGCTGAACCTGATCCCCGGCCTGAAACGGCCCATGCCTGCGAAAACCCATGCCCGCAAGGTTATCTGCGTACGGCTGCCGCCCGTTCCAATCCACCGGCCCCGCAGGGCCTCACGGGCATGGCCCGCATCCCCGCCCCGGGAAGGTCGAAAAGGATTCGCCCTCGTTCTGCGTACCTGGTAGCACTGGAGGATGTTTCCCCGAGATGTGATTCCCGCGGGCCCGGTCGTCCTGCGCGCGTTCGTCGACGCCGACCTCGGGCCGATGGCCCGCGCCTGCGCCGACCCGGAGATCATCCGCTTCATCCCGAGCGTGCCGGTGCCGTACACCCGGGAGGACGCGACCTCCTACCTGAAGGTCGCCGAGCAGCTGTGGGACTCCGGGGGTGCCTCGTTCGCCGTGGCGGACGCCGGAACGGGCGAGTGGCTGGGCAACGCCGGGCTCAAGCCGCTCGACTCGCGCGGCAACGGCGAGGTCGGCTACATGATCGCCCCATGGGCGCGGGGCCGCGGCGTCGCCACGGCCGCCACCAGGGCTCTGACCGAGTGGGCCTTCGCTCACGGGGTGGGACGCATGGAGTTGCTGGCCGACGTGGAGAACCTGGCCAGCCAGCGGGTCGCGCTGGCCGCCGGCTTCCAGCGCGAGGGCCTGCTGCGCTCGGCCGAGCCCCAGCGCGACGGAACCCGCCGCGATCTGGTGTCCTTCGCCAGGCTGTGCGACGACTCCGGTGACCGCGTGCGGCCGTTCCTGCCCGGTTTCCCCGGCGGCGCGCTGTCCGACGGAACGGTACGGCTGACGCCGTTGACCGTGACGGACGCCGACGACTACCACGCGCTGCAGAGCCTGCCCGAGGTCGTGGAGCACAGCGTTCCCCCGCAGGCTCCCGATCCGACGGAGACCGAGGAATTCTGCCAGGAGGCGGGCATGCGCTGGCTGGCGGGCGAGCGGGCCGAGGCGGCCATCCGCGACGCCGGGACCGGCGCCTTCGCCGGCCACATCCAGCTCACCTCGATCATCCCGCCGCTGGGCCAGGCCATGATGGGCTACAGCATGCTGCCGGAGTTCCGGGGCAGGGGCTTCGCCACCCGGGCGGCGAACCTGCTCGCGGAGTGGGCCTTCGAGCACACTCCCCTGGCCCGGATCATCGCGGGCACCTCCCCGGACAACCTCGCCTCCCACCGGGTGCTGGAGCGCGCGGGCTTCACCCAGGAGGCACTGCTGCACGGGCTGCTGCCGGGCCCGGACGGCACGCGCCTGGACGACCTGCAGTGGTACCGCCTGCGCCCGAGAGGGTAGGCGGCCCCGGGCGCCGGCCGCGCCGGGAGGCGTTCCCGCCCGGCTCCGTGTCCCGGCTCCGTGTCCCGGCTCCGTGTCCCGGTCGTCACCGGGCTCAGTCAGCGCCGAACTTGGCCCTGAGCCTGGCGAAGGCGGCGTCGGTGCCCTGCAGTGCCCGGTCGATGTCGGCGTCGGTGTGGGCGGCCGACAGGAACCAGTTGTGCCAGGGATGGAGGTAGACGCCCTCCTCCAGGCAGGCCGAGGACCAGAACATGCCCTTCTCCAGGGTCGCGTCGCCCTCGAAGGAGAGCCACGGGATCTGCACCGGGCCGGTCTGGCTGACCACGAAGCCGTGGGAGCGGGCCTGCGCGGCGAGGCCTTCGCGCAGGCGCGTGCCCGCGCGCTCCATCAGGGCGACGCCGTCGATTTCGCGCAGGGTCTCGATGGTGGCCTTGGCCGCGGCCATCGGGGCGGCGTTGAACCAGAACGAGCCGGTGGAGTAGATCGTCTGGGCCGGGCCGCGCAGGGAGTCCACGCCGGTGACGGCGGCGATCGGGTGGCCGTTGGCCATGGCCTTGCTGAAGGCGTACAGGTCGGGGCGGACACCGAGGGTCTCCCAGGAGCCGCCGAGGTCGAGCCGCCAGCCGCCGCGCACGTCGTCGATCACCAGCGCGGCGCCGAGCCGGTCGGCCAGGGCCCGCAGCCCCTGGGCGAACGCGGGAGCGGCGAGCTCCTGATCCTCGAAGGAGTCGTGCTTGAAGGGCGTCACGATGATCGCGGCGACGTCGCCCTCGGCCTGGGCCGCGGCCGCCTCGGCGCTGGCCAGGTCGTTGTAGGTGTATTCGATCAGGTCGGCGCGGTCGTTGGGCGTGGTGCCCGACAGGCCGGGCGTGCACCAGGGGGCGGCCCCGTGATAGGAGCCGTGGGCCATGAGCACCTTGGTCCGGCCGGTGGCGGCACGGGCGACCATCAGGGCCTGGGTGGTGGCGTCGGTGCCGTTCTTGGAGAACATCACCCAGTCGGCCTGCGGGATGGTCTCCACCATCAGCTCGGCGAGCTCCACGTAGACGGGGCCCGGACCGTTGAGGCAGTCGCCGGCGGCGAGCTGGGCCGCGACGGCGGCCTCCACGGCGGGGTGGCGGTGGCCGAGCACGATCGGGCCCCAGGAGCACATGAGGTCGATGTACTCGCGGCCGTCGGCGTCGAGCTGGCGGCACCCCTGGCCGCCGACGAAGAACTGCGGATAGCCGGGACCGTGCAGGGCCGCGTTGAGGTGGCCGTACATGCCGCCGGGAACGACCTTGGCGGCTCGTTCCCGGAGGGTGGCGTCGATGGACATGTGTCGCCCTTTCACCAAGCGCCTACAGTGTGGATGCCCCGTCCTTCCCGGACGGGAGGAAACGCAGGAGACCGTCAGCCCGTCAGTCGCGCACCGGCTCGCCCGCCCGCTCCCCCGCGCGCAGCTCCCGAACCCCGTCGAGACCGGCGTCGGAGCCGAGGCCGCCCGCGACACGGGCGGCCACCGCAGTGCCGAGCCCGGCCGCGCCGACGACGTCACGCCCGTCGACCAGACCGGCGATGAACCCGGCGCAGTAGGCGTCGCCGCAGCCGGTGGTGTCCACCACCGGGACGTCGAGGGCGGGAACGCGGGTGATCCCGGACGCGGTGGCGATCAGACTGCCCTCGCCGCCCAGGGTGACGAGCACGGCCCTGGGGCCCTCGCCCAGCAGCGTGAGCGCCGCCTCCTCCACCTCGGCCGCGCCGCTCATCATGAGCGCCTGCTCCTCGTTGGGCAGCAGGTAGTCGATGTGCGGGAGAAAACTCCGCGCCCCCTGCATCAGGTCCCGCATATTGGACAGGAGGTCCATCGTGACGATCACGCCCGCCTCCCGCGCCTCGTCCAGCAGGGCGAAGAATCCGGGGTCGTACAGGCCCCAGGTCACGTCCATGCCGCCCAGGTGCACGACTTCCGCACCGAGGAGGCGCCCGCGGTCGAGATCGGCCGGGGACAGGCTCAGGTTGGCGCCGGGGACGTGGAAGGACGGGCGCCCGCCGTCGGGCCGGATGGGCAGGATCGAGGCGGCGGTCTGCTCGCCGGCCTTGCGGACGATCCCGGTGACGTCCACCCCGCGTCGCTCCATGATCATGACCAGGAAGTCACCGAGTTCGTCGTCGCCGACCGCTCCCATCGAGGCGACCGGGACGCCGAGCCCGGCCAGGTCCACGGCGGTCCCGGCGGCCGCGCCCGCCGCGGTGATGCGGATCTGCTCCAGCAGGTGGGTGTCCTGCCCGTCCGGGATCGACTCCACGGGTCTGGCGAGCACGTCCACGATGTGCACCCCGAGGGTGACGACGGTCATAGTGAGCCCTCCTCATGTCTGAGGCGATAATAGACGGGCGACCGAATAAAATGTCAACGAGAAAGCAGGGAGGAAGCAGGTGCCGAAGATCGTCGATCACGATGAACGTCGCGAGGAGGTCGTCGAGGCGACCCGCCGCATCATCCTGCGCGAAGGCATCGAGGCGGCCACGACCAGGGCCATCGCCAGGGAGGCCGGTTACTCCAACGGCGTGCTCACCCACTACTTCGCCGACAAGGACGACATCATGCTGTCAGCGCTGCGCTCCTCCCACCGGCACATCGTGGAGCGCCTGCAGGGCAAGCTGGCCGGTCTCGGCGGGCTGGCCGCACTGCGCGAGCTCCTGCTCGACAACCTGCCGCTGGACGACGAGCGCGTCCGGGAGAGCGGGCTGGAGATCGGCTTCTGGAGCCGGAGCCTGACCAGCCCGGCGATGCTGCAGGCGCAGCGCGCCGAGGCCGAAGACCTGCGCTACCTGGTGCGCAGCCTGCTCGGCGCGGCGGCCGACGCCGGAGAGATCACCACCGAGGAGAGCCTCGACGACATCGCCGAACGGTTGCTGGCCCTGGTCGACGGGCTGAGCGTGCACCGCCTGCTCTACCCCGACCGGCTCGGCGCCGAGCGCCTGGAGAGGCTGCTCGGCGCCGAACTGGACCGGCTTCAGGTCACCAGCGCGTAAAGCCGGTCGGCCACCCCTCTGGCGGTGGGCCGCTTGGCCACGTCCCCGATGCAGGCGTGGACGAGCTCCGACAGCTCGGGCTCAAGATCCATGTGGACCGACGGCGGCGTGCTGTAAACCTTGCGCAAGGTCAGCAGAGGATCGTGGGTGGGCAGCTCGCCGTACAGGCCGGTGCGGGTCACCGCCCAGTGCAGCGTCGCGCCGAGCGACCACACGTCCCCCGCGGGGGTGGGCCTGTCCCCCTGCAGCAGTGCCGGGTCGGTGAACTCCACCGACCCGATGCCGCCCATCCCGGTCACCGTCACACCCGGCGTCAGCACCTGCGACAGGCCCAGATCCGAGAGCTTGCCCCCGGCGTCGGTGAGCAGCACGTTGCCGGGGCGGATGTCGCGGTGCACGATGCCCTCCTCGTGCAGCGCCTGCGCGGCGTGAGCCGCGCAGGCGATCGAGCGCAGCACCCTCTCCCGCGACAGCGGCTCGGCAGGCTGGCCCAGCGAGCCGCCCGGCAGATACTCCATCGAGTAGTAGAACACCCCGCCCTGCTGGCCCGCGTCGTAGAGCGTCACCAGGTACGGCGAGCGCACCGCCGCGAAGGCCTTCAGCTCCCTCGTCGCCCGCCGGAACGCGTCGGTGCCGGTGCCGCCCACCACCTTCACCGCGACCAGCTCCGCCTCGACCGGCAGCCGCTCGGGCCTCTTCGCCAGGAAGAACTCGCCATGGTTGCCCGCCCCCAGCGAGCGGATGAACTCGTAGTCGGCGATGCCTTCCACCAACGTCTCCCCTCCATGCGACTCACCCCACGGGCGTGGGGGAGGACGGCGCTCGCGGCGACGTTCCGTACACGGTAACGTCGTCATGGTCATTCTCGGGGTTTTCCATTACTTACGGGAAGCGTGTGGCCAGTGCTCCACGTAGATCTGCTTCTACTCGATCTGGTGATCGTCCTCGCCGCCGCGCGGCTGGCCGGGGCCGCGGCCAAACGACTCGGCCAGCCACCGGTCATCGGCGAGATCGTGGCGGGCATCCTCCTCGGGCCCACCCTGCTCGGCCCCCTGATCGGCGAGCGGCTGTTCGGCGCGGAGATGCGCCCCCCGCTGCAGGCCCTGGCCAACGTCGGGCTGGTGCTGTTCATGTTCGTCGTCGGCCTGGAGCTGGACCAGAAACTAGTCAGGGGCAAGGGCCGGATCGCGGCGACCATGGCGCTCGGCTCCACCGTGGTGCCGTTCGTCCTGGGCTGCGCGCTCGCGCTCGCCATCTCCGACGACCACACGGACGGTGGCAGGACGCTGCCGTTCGTGCTGTTCCTCGGCGCGGCGATGGCCGCCACCGCGTTCCCCGTGCTGGCGCGCATCCTCACCGACCGGGGGATGCACCGCATCACGCTCGGGGGCCTGTCGCTGGCCGCGGCCGCGGTGATCGACGTGCTCGCCTGGACCGTCCTCGCCGTGGTGGTGGGCATCGCCGGAGCCGGGGAGGCCGAGGGGCAGTGGAAGGTCCTGCTCACCGTGCCGTACGCGCTGCTGATGTTCCTGGTGGTCCGGCCGCTGCTGGCCCGGCTGGTGCCCACCTACGAGAAGGCGGGGCGGCTGACGCCGGGCCTGCTCTCGCTGGTGCTCATCGGCCTCATCGGCTCGGCCTGGGCCACCGAGTGGATGAACGTGCACTTCATCTTCGGGGCCTTCGTGTTCGGCGCGGTGATGCCCCGCGAGGGCGCCGAACGGCTCAACCACGAGGTCCTGTCACGGCTGGAGCAGCTCGCCGTGCTGTTGCTGCTGCCGATGTTCTTCGTGATGGCGGGACTCAACGTCAACCTCCGCGCGCTGAACCTGTCCAGTCTCGGCACCCTCGCCGCGATCCTGGCGGTGGCGATCGGCGGCAAGCTGCTCGGCTCCTACGCGGCGGCCCGCACCCGGCTGCCCAACCGGCAGGCCTGGGCGATCGCCACCCTGCTCAACACCCGGGGACTGACCGAGATCGTCATCCTCACCGTCGGGTTGCAGAAGGGCGTGCTCGACAACGAGCTGTACTCGCTGATGGTGGTGATGGCCCTGGTCACCACCGCGATGACCGGCCCGCTGCTGCGCAGGATCTATCCCGAGCGGCGCGTGGCCCGTGACATCGCCGAGGCGGAACGCGCCGCCCTCGGCGTGATCGCCGCCCACCAGGTGCTGGCCGTCGTCCCGGACTCCCCGGCCGAGCAGGTGCCGCTGGTCGACCTCACGGCCACCTTGGCACGTGCCAAACCCTCGTCCGAGGTGGTCCTGGCCCATCTGCGGCCCTACCCGCAGGGCCGCCTGGAGGTCGGCACGGGACTGTCGTCCGAACTCGCCGAACTGGCCGAGACCCTCCACGACCTGGAGACCCTCGCCGGCACCGCCCGCGCGCACGGCACGGAGGCCAAGGTCGTGAGCCGGTTCAGCGCCGACGTGGCCGCCGAACTGCCCGAGCTGGTCACCGGGGCCCAGCCCGACCTGGTGGTGCTGCCCGCCGGCGTCCCCGGCTACGCCGAGATCCGCGCCGGCGCCGTCTGCCGCGTCGTGACGGTGTCACCGCCGCACTCCCCGGACCAGGCCGGACCGTCCGAGTCCCCGGCGGGGCCGATCGCGGTGCGCCACGGCGCAGGCGGCGACGCCGCCGTTCACGTGGCGCTCACCCTCGCGCTCCTGCGGGACCTCCCGCTGATCATCACCGGCGGCAGCCGGGCCTCCGCCCTGGCCCAGCGGCTGGCCAAGCTCGGGGTGACGGCCAGCTCCGGCCCGATCCCCGCCGGCGCGCTGGTCGTGGCCCCCGATACCGGCACCGACACCGGCACCGCCACGGACGGCGCGCATCTGCTGGTCCGCGCCGAGCAGGACGCCGACCCGGTGGACTGGACCGCTGCCGTCGCCGCGCTGCGCGCGCCGGCCCTCCAGGCCTGACCCGCGCCACCCTCGCCTCCGGCTCCGGCTCCGGCTCCGGCTCCGAACAAGGCCAGGGCGGGTACGGCGCATGCCGTACCCGCCCTAAAGCAGGATTTCCGCGGTGAGGCGCCGTACGGGCATCGGGCAGAAGGGGGAGGTCCACGGGACACTCCCCCGAGCTCTCACCTGTCGCGGCCGTCCGGGATCTGTTTTGTGGATCTTTCCGCCTGCTGCGGTCGCCCTAGCGGTTGCGGTGCGATTCGTAACGCATGGTGCGGGAGACGCCGATTCGCACGGTCGTGCCGGGCAGGATCGCCACCGCCTCGTTCGGCGGGATGTCATAGAAGTTGGGGTCGCCCGGCGGCTGAATCTGGGTGCCGTTGACCGAGCCCAGGTCCACCAGGTTGACATCCCAGCCGTCCAGGGCCACCCGCAGATGGCGCCGGGACACCGAGCCGTCGGGGCTGGTGACCTTGGCGGGGCGCACCGAGCCGTCGGCGACCTCCGGGGCACGCTCGGGGTCACGGCCGACCAGGTAGTCGGTGTCGAGGCGGAGCGTCATGCCGTCGTCCAGGAGCAACACGCCCAGCGGCGGGCGCGGCCCCTTGTAGGGGACGAGCGTGCGCTGCACCAGCGCGATGCCGCAGACCGCACAGTAGGGCACGCGCGGGTCGTTGAAGTGGTCGTTCTTGCAGTCGACCCCGTAGACCAGCGGCCGTGACTCGACCTCCGGCTCCGGCTCCGGCGACAGGGACTCGGGCGCGGCCTGCGAGCCGCCCGGCGTCAGCAGTTCGTACTCGAACGGCTGTTCGCGGACATCGACGGGATCACCACCGAGCCCGTCGGCCCGGGCGATCTCCACCTCCTCCGGCGCGGCGACGACCGGGATGGGACCGGAGACCGGCCCCTGCGGCTGAGGCATCGGCATGGGGTCGGGCTGCCAGGCCTGTGGCGCGGGAACCTGCTGTTCCGGTGGCATGGACGGCGAGGCGGGGGCCGGCGGATAGCTGTCCGGATGACCCATCGGGTAGGGCGCGGGCGGCACGGGCGGCGCCGTCTCCACCGGGGGCATCGGCCGCTCGGGGGGCGCTGAGGCCACCGGAGGGGCCGCCTCGGCCTGGCGGGCGGCCTCCAGCGGAGGGGCGGGCCGCTGAACGGCCGGCGCGGCCTCCATCTGGGACACCGACGGCTGGACGGTCGACGGCATTCCGGCCTCGGTGGGATCGCACCAGACGCCGCCGCCGACGATCACACCGCCGTCCAGCCGGGTGAGCGGGTGTGCCGCACCGGCCTCGGGCAGGCGCAGCTCCACGCGGGTCACCGGACCGGGCACCAGCCGGTCGGACCAGGTGAGCGCGTCCCGCCCGGCCAGGTGGATCTCGCCGCCGGAGCCGGTGACCGACGCGGACGCCGAGCCGCTGACCAGCACGGCCACTCCCCCGCCCGCGGGACCGGCGACGGCGCACGACACGGGCTCACCCATCATGACGGCCAGCACCTGGGCGACGCGGCGGGCCAGCGCCCGGCCGTCGCCGCCCGAGGCCGCGGTCTCCCGCACCGCCCCCAGCAGGCCCTCGACGACGGCCTCGGCCGCATCGCACACCAGCAGCAGGCCACCCACATGGGCGACCAGCCCGTTGCCCGGAAGCGGACGCACCACTCCGAAGCCCTCGCCGGTCATGAAACCTCCTTCGTCGGTTCCATGACCGAGGTGCTGTGCTTACTGGTTCCCTCGCTCCGCGCGGTCACAGAACTCTCCCTCCCCGAAAACGCCATCGGATGAACGGCACCCGCATCGGCCCGTTCGCCACCAGCCACATGCAGATCCACACGACGGTGAAATGCGTCCAGAATGCGGCGGGCGGCACCGGATCGATGAAATCAATCGCACCGGACCGTAGCAAAAAGTACAGCAGAAGGCCTTCGGGAACGAGCGTCAGCAAACCGAACAGAGTCGGCCAGTCCTTCTCCCACCGGAACTGCATGAGGAAGTGATAGATCAATTCCCAGCCGATGCCTATCACTCCCACCGCCGCCAGGATCAGCAGCCCGGTGACATAGCGGTCGCCGAGCAGCCCGGAGGAGCCCGGCAGCACCGGAACGATCAGCAGCGTGATGATCACGCCCACTGTGGCGAGCAGAAAAAGGCGCGTCTGGATACGCCCCACCAGGGTCGGAACCACGGGATCACTCCTTACAGCGGCGAGTTGAAGGCCCACTTGAACCACTGCGAGGTCGAGCGCAGCGGTCCCATCTTCCGGACGAACCCTCGCCTTGCCAGGTCGTCGGCGATCTCCTGCGCCGCGATCTGCAGTCCGAGGAAGGTGTCGACGCCCGGGAAGTAGCCGCCGAGCGTCGCCGACCCGGAGGCGTAGAGGGCGCCGTCACCGCTGTCCGTCCCCTTCACCTCGAAGTGGCGCTCCACCTCCAGGCGGCCGACCGGGTTGCGGTGGGCTCCGGTGTGCTGGAGCAGGTCCGCGAAGATCCGGTGCTCGGAGATGTCGGCCTCAAGGCCGGTGCAGTCGATGATGTAGTCGGCCACCGGCTCGCGGACGATGCCGTCGTTGCTGCGCACGTAGCTGACCATCCGCCCGTCCGGGGTGGGCTCCACCCTGTCCACGGTGCCCTGCACGGCGTGGTAGTAGCCGCCGTTGCGGCCCTCGCGCATCTGCTCCTGCCAGCGCCGCCGGTAGGGGGTGTTGGTGCCGCCCATCTCCTTGTACTTCTGCGCGCGGGCGGTGCCCTCAAGCTTTCGCATCTGCGCTTTGAGCTGGCCTCCCCACACCGACTTGGGGTAGTTGAAGCCCTGGTAGGCCCAGCCGTTGCCGCCCTTGCGGCGCGCCCAGATGTGCGGGCCGTGGGATCCGGTGACGAATGTCCGGAAGATGTGGATGATCTGGGTCTTCAGGCCGAACTTCTCCCGGTCGTCGAACAGGCGCTGCAGCACGCGGGAGGCGACGATGCCGCCACCCCGGATGACCACCGTGCCGGGGCGGGTCTTGAGGAACTCGTAGACCTGCTCGTGCGGCTCGTAGGCGTTCACCACGTGCTGGTAGTCGTTGTACCGGGTGCGGAACTCCTGCAGGTCGGGCAGGAACTTCAGGCCTGGATAGCCGACCGCGAGATGCACGAAACGCGAGCGGAAGATGATGCGCTTGGTGGGCGCGGTGCCCTCCGGCGGGGTGACCACGGTGAAGTAGCCGCCACCGGCCCGGCGGCGGACCATCCGGACCTGGCCCTTGACCAGCATGTCCCAGTAGCCGATGCGCCTGGCCTCGCGCTCGAGGCCCTCGAAGACCGTGCCGGCGCGGGGTGTCCAGTAGTCGTTCAGGAGCGGCTCGGTCAGGAGCTGCCACAGGTAGGCCGGGGTCTTGTCCCTCCAGGTCTCCTGCAGGCCGTAGGACGGGAAGCCCCAGATGTTGTCCGGTCGCGAGGCGGAGTCGGAGCGGATCCGCTCACCGCGGGGGATCTGCGAGGACCTGGTCAGGAACTCGTAGGTCTGCCAGGGATGGTCGATGTTGGACACCACGCGCATCTGAGAGGTGGGAACGCCATAGATCCGCAGGTAGTCGAGCGTCACGAAGGACCCGATACCACCGCCCACCGTGAGAAACGGAATGTCGTACATGGGGATCCCGGCGGCGGCGACCAGCTGATCGCTCCACTCGGATGCGCCGAGCAGTTCCGGAGTGAGGTCACCGGTCGAGGCCGGCGTGTTGGGGGGTGCCAATTGATGCGTCCCTTAGCTCCATGGCCAACCGGTTCAGTTGACCAGAACACTAGTCGTGGTACGCACCGAAAACGAGTGGGACAAACGGGGGTGATCTTCGCTCTTCCCGATCGTTTTCGCATGCAATCAGTCAGACGCCCGAAGACCACCCGTGGTTCGCCCCGCCGGCTCAAACACCGCTGAACATCCGGTTCACGTCCGATGTGGCCAGCACCCCGAAGACATCGCCGTTGCGCTCCACAAGGAGGTATTCCCCCGCGGGCGCTTCGCGCATGGCGTCGATCAGGGACTCCCCCGACAGGTCGGCGGCCAGCACCAGCGAAGGTTCGAGGCTGCGCGACAGCGAACCGGCCGTCACCCACGGGCGGCGGCTCTGCGGGGTGGCCTCCACCGCGACCTCGTTGACGATCCCCGTCGGGCGCCCCTCGTGGTCCACCACCACCATCGCCCCCGCCTGGGCCTCCGTGGCCCGGCGCAGAGCCTCGGCCAGCGGCACGTCACCGGTCACCGCGATGGCCCGCCTGGCCAGGGCGCGGGCGCTCACCTGGGGGATGCGGGCCCGTACCCGGGCGCCGCGCAGCGCCTGGGTGGCGCCGAACCAGATGAAGGAGGCCAGCAGCACCGACCAGATGAGCATGCTCCCGGGTGTCTGCCCGCTCATCAGCGCCAGGCCGACGGGCCAGGCGATCAGGAGAACGGCCAGCCCCCGGCCCACCCAGGCGGCCGCGATCGTGCCCGAGCCCGGGTTCCTGGTCACCTTCCACACCCCGGCACGCAGCATGCGACCGCCGTCGAGCGGCAGCCCGGGCAGGAGGTTGAAGATTCCGACCATCAGGTTGGCGAGCCAGAGCTGGAAGATCAGAACCCCGAGGATGGTGTCGGGCTCGACGAAACGGTAGGCGACGAACCCGAGCCCGGCCAGCCCCAGCGAGAGCAGCGGCCCGGCGAAGGCCACCATGAACTCCCGGCCCGGCGTCTCCGGCTCGCGCTCGATCTCGGAGACCCCGCCGAGGAAGTAGAGCGTGATGCGGCGGACCGGCAGGCCGTACATCCTGGCGAGCACGCAGTGCGCCAGCTCGTGCAGCAGCACCGACACATACAGCAGCACCGCGAAGACGAACGAGACGAGGTAGGTCATCGGGGTGCTCAGCTCGGGCAGCTGGGCGGTCACGACCCCCTGGAAGGTGATCGTGATGAACGCCGCCACGATGAACCACGTCGGGGAGACATACACCGGGATGCCGAACGGCTGTCCCATCCGCAGTCCCGGACTGCCCTGGCGCGGGCTCTCGCTGCTCACCGCTGGCTCACCACTTCTCGTTCACTCCGCCTTCAAGCCTCGATGCTACGCGCCATCACGCCGCCCGCAGACGCCACGAGACCACCTTGGTCCCAAACTGTCGCCACCGTGGCCTACAGTTCGGGCATGTCAGTGACCGAGCCAACGATCGTCGGAGCGCTGTCGCCGTCCCGCGCCGGTGACTTCATGACGTGCCCGCTGCTTTACCGGTTCCGAGTGGTCGACCGGCTGCCCGAGCCGCCGTCGCCCGCCGCGGTGCGCGGCACCATGGTCCACTCGGTGCTGGAGCGCCTCTACGACCTGCCCGCCCCGGCGCGCACGGTCGCGGCGGCCCTGGAGCTGCTGGAGCCCCAGTGGCACAAACTGCTGGCCGAGGAGCCCGCCTACCGCGACATGTTCGCCGACGAGCAGGAGCAGACCCGGTGGCTGGCCCAGGCCCGCTCCATGCTGGAGCGCTACTTCACCCTTGAAGACCCCACCCGCCTGGAGCCCGCCGAGCGGGAGCTGTATGTGGAGGCGGTGCTCGACAGCGGCCTGATACTGCGCGGTTACATCGACAGGCTGGATGTCGCGCCCACCGGCGAGATCCGCGTGGTCGACTACAAGACCGGCAGCGCTCCAGGGGCCGGTTTCGAGGCCAGGGCCCTGTTCCAGATGAAGTTCTACGCTCTGACGCTGTGGCGGCTGCGCGGCTCGGTGCCCCGCCTGCTCCAACTGATGTATCTCGGGGGCGACGGCGAGGTCCTGCGCTACGCCCCGGACGAAGCCGACCTGCTCGCCACCGAGCGCAAGGTGCAGGCCCTGTGGACGGCCATCGAGCGGGCGATGGAGACCGGTGAGTGGCCCCCGCGGCCCAGCCGTCTGTGCGACTGGTGCAGTCACAAGGAGCTGTGCCCGGAGTTCGGCGGCACTCCCCCGCCGCTGCCCGAGCGGCAGCCGGGCGACACCGTGCGCAGCACCCGCCGCATGCCCATGGCCGCCACCGACGACCTCTGAGCGTCCGGTCGGGCGAGGCGCGGGCCCGGCGGGTCTGGTGGGTCATCCGTGGGGATGAGGGCGATATCCCCCTGCAGCAGGGTGGCTGCGGAGGTGGGCCGCCTAGATTGATTGTGTGCGCAACACCCCCGGCCGGCTGCGGGCCTGGTTCCACCGGCACCCGCTGATCCCCGACGCACTCCTGGCGGCGCTGCTGGCGGTCGTCGCGGTGCCCTGCGCCTATGTCACCTTTCCCTTTCGCGACACGGCCGGTCTGAACGAACCGGACGCCCCGGGCCTCGTCCTGATCGTGGCCGGCTGCCTGCTTCTGACGTTGCGCCGCCGCCGGCCGTTCCTGATGCTCTCCCTGATCAGCCTTACCGTCCTGACGCTGGCCTCGCTGTCCCAGCACGGCTCCCTGCTCTGGGTCGCCGCGCTGGTGCTGGTCTACACGGTCGCCGCCCATCGCGGTCTGGCGCTCAGCCTGTGCGCGCTGACGCTGAGCTTCGCCTGTCACTCCCTCTCCGCGGTGGCGACCGGGCAGTCCGGCGACTGGATGGCCCACCTGTTCGTGGCCGTCTCCGCCACGACTCTGTGGATCACCGGCAGGAGCGTACGGCTGCGCCGGGCCTACCTGGCCGAGCTGCGTGACCGGGCCGAGCGCACGGAACGCGCCCGGGAGGCCGACACCCGGGCGGCCAGGGCCGAGGAGCGCTCCCGCATCGCCCGTGAGCTGCACGACGTGGTCGCCCACCACGTGAGCGTGATGACCGTCCAGGCCTCCGCGGCGCGCCGGGTGCTGGCCACCAACCCCGACGGGGCCCGGGAGGCGTTGTCGGCGATCGAGGAGATGGGCCGGACCGCGCTGGCGGAGATGCGCAGCATCGTGGGCGTCCTCAGGACCGACGCGGCGCCCGCCGAGCGGAATCCCCAGCCGGGAGTGCAGGAGATTCCCGCGCTGGTCGATCAGATGTGTGAGGCGGGCCTGCGGACGCGGCTGTGGATCGAGGGTGAGCGAGGGCAGTTGCCACCCGGCGTCGACCTCGCCGCCTACCGGCTGGTCCAGGAGGCGCTGACCAACAGCCTGCGGCACGCGGGACCACGGGCCCAGGCCTGGGTGACCGTGCGGCACGGGCCGGGCGAGCTGGCCGTCCAGGTCGAGGACGACGGCAAAGGCCCGAAGCCTCCCCGCTCCGCCGGTGACCGGACCGGCCACGGATTGGTGGGCATTCGCGAACGTGTCGCCCTCTATGGTGGAATCCTGAGAGTCGGCCCGCGCCCAGAGGGCGGATTCGAGGTCAATGCCCGGTTTCCCCTCAAAGAGGTGTGATGACGATCAGAGTGCTGCTGGTGGACGACCAGCCACTGCTGCGCACCGGTTTCCGCCTCATCCTGGAAGCCGAGCCGGACGTCACCGTGGTCGGCGAGGCCGGGGACGGCAAGGCAGCCCAGGACCAGTCGCGGGCGTTGCTGCCCGACGTGGTGCTGATGGACATCCGGATGCCGGGCGTGGACGGCATCGAGGCGACCCGCCGGATCGTCAGGGAGGCCGTCGGCGGAGTCCACGTGCCCAAAGTGCTGGTGCTGACCACTTTCGACCTGGACGAATACATCGTGGAGGCGTTGCGCGCCGGAGCCAGCGGCTTCCTGCTCAAGGACGTCCCGCCGGACGAGCTGGTGCAGGCCATCCGGGTGGTCGCGGCGGGGGACGCCATCGTCGCGCCGAGCGTCACCCGGCGGCTGCTGGACAGGTTCGGGGCGCATCTGCCTCCCGCCCACCAGCAGTCCACCCCGGCGCGACTGGACCGGCTCACCGAGCGTGAGCTGGAGGTGCTGCGGCTGATCGCCAAGGGCATGTCCAACGCCGAGATCGCCGCCTCACTCGTGGTGAGCGAGACGACGGTCAAGACCCATGTCGGCAACGTGCTCACCAAGCTCGGCCTGCGCGACCGCGTCCAGGCGGTGGTTCTCGCCTACGAGACCGGCCTGATCACCCCGGGCGCCCTCCCCTGACCAGATGCCCTCCCCTGACCGCCCCGGGCGCCCTCCCCTGACCGGACGCCCTCCCCTGATCACCCCGCGCGCCCTTCGCCGGCCACCTCAGATGCCCCTTCCCTGAGCTCCTCGATGATCCGGGTGAGCACCGGCCGGGTGTCGGCGCGCCGCCAGGCGACGGCGGTGGTGCACCTGCGGTCGTCGGAGAGCGGGACGAACGCCACTCCCGCACGGGCGTAGTGCTCATCAGTGCTCTGCGAGAGCAGGGCGATGCCCCGGCCGGCCGCGACCAGCTCCAGGGTCTCCTCGATCGCGCCGGACCCGACCTCGGCCGCGACGTCCGTCACACCGACAGAGCTCGGGTGGCGAAAGGCCCGCCAGACCTGGTCGGGGCTGCGGGGCACCACCCAGACCCGGCCCTCCAGGTCGGCGGGACCGGCCACGGCCAGCCTGGCCAGGGGGTCGCCGACCGGCACGGCGACGGCCCGCCGGTCGCTGCCGAGGACCAGCACGTCCACGACCTCGCCGGTGGCCAGCGGCGGCCACACCACGGCCAGGTCCGTGGCCCCGGACAGCAGGCCGCAGGCCGGGTCGTCGAAGTCGAAGCGGCGCAGCCGTACCTCCCTGCCGGAGACTCGCCGTACTCCGTCGAGCAGCCGGGAGGTGCGCGCGCCGGCCGCCTCACCCATGAAACCCACGGTCAGTCCGGGATCCTCCCCGGCCAGCAGGGCCTCAAGCTCGCCGGCGGCGGCCGTCACCACCTCCGCGTGAGCCAGTACCTTGCCGCCCATCTCGGTGAGGCGCACGCCGTCGCGGTCGCGGAACAGCAACGGCCGCCCGGCGACGGCCTCCAGGCGTTTCACGGCGGCGCTCACGGTCGGCTGGCTGACTCCCAGCGAGGTCGCCGCGTCCCGGAACGAACCGGCGCGGGCGACGGCGACGAATGCCCGTACGGCCGGCAGAGTGAGGTCCACCCGGCCAGAATAGCCATCGGCTATCGGCATAGCCGGAAACTATTGAGCTGCCTCGGGCCCTCTCGCCGAGTATCGACCCATGACAGATCAGCCGAACGCGCGGGCGGCCGAAGGCGACGCCCGGACTCCGGGCGCGAAACCCGCCGGCCACGCGACCGCGCCCCCGGAACCCGCCGCGGTCCGCCCCAAACCGGCCGACCGCACGCCCCCAACCCCGGAACCCACCCCAATCCGCCCCGGACCGGCGGGTCGCGTGACTGCGCGCCCGGAACCGAGCGGGCGAAGCGGCATACGGTCAGATCTCGGGCTCGCGCTGGGCGCGGCGGCCGGAGCGGCCACCTATTCCGCGGTGTTCGGCGCGGCCGCGGTGGATCAGGGCTGGTCGGCCTGGGAAGCGGTGCTGGCCAGCGTGGCGGTGCACGCCGGAGGCAGCCAGATCGTCGGGCTGTCCGCCCTGAGCGGCGCCGGCCCGGGAGCGGCGGGCGGGGCGTCCTGGGCCGCCGGGCTGGACGGCGGATCGCTGGTGGCGGCGGTGGTCGCGGCGTCGCTGGTCAACCTGCGGCTGACCGCCTTCGGCCTGGCGCTCGGCGACGTCTTCCGGACCCGGTGGGGCCGGTGGCTCGCCGCGCACCTGGTCTCCGACGAGTCGGTGGCGGCCGCGGTGACGCGCCAGGCCCCGGCCGCGCGCAGGCGGACGTTCCTGGTGGTCGGGTCGCTGCTGTTCGCCGGCTGGGTGGGCGGCACGGGCGCCGGGGCGGTGCTCGGTTCGGCGCTGCCCGCCGGTGCGCGTGAGGCGGTGAACGGCGCCGCCGCGGCGGCCTTCGCGGCGTTGCTGGCTCCCCTGCTCCGCACCCGGCGCGACCTGGCCGTCGCCACCGGAGCGGGCGCCTTGGCGCTGGTGGCGTCGTGGTGGCTGCCACCGGGCCTGCCCGTCCTCCTGGCCGCGCTGGCCGCCGTCCCGTTCACGGTGAGGCCGGCATGAGGGTCGCGCTGTTCATCGCGGGGCTGGCCGTCGTGACCTACCTGCTCCGGCTGGGCGGGGTGAGCACGGCCGCCCGGGGCGAGGCTGACGGACGGTGGAACCTGTTCACCGCCCTGCTGCCGGTGGCGTTGCTGGCCGCCGTCGTGATCGTCCAGGCCGCGCCCGGTGGCCGCCCGGGACCGCGCCTGATTCTCGCCGTCATCGTGGCGGGGGTGACCGCCCGCCGCCTCGGATTCCTTCCCGGCGTGCTCCTGGGGACCGCCGCCGGAGCCCTTTCGGCCGCCGCAGGCTTTTGACGAGGTCCGCGAACCGGCCCCGGCGTCCTCGGCACCTGCCTGCGCCTCCCAGCGGGGCCCCGGTCGAGAACAGCCGACCGGAGTCGGCCGGATCCGGCGCGGTGGCCGGCCCGGCATCGGTCTTCGGGCGGGAAAACCGTTTGCCGGTGCGGGACGCCGTACCAGATCATGAAGGCATGTTCCGGCACGCCCTCCTCGTGACGCCCGCCACCGCGGGCGCACCGGCGCGTGCCTCGATGCTGCTCGACGGCGCGGAGCGCTGACCCTTTCCCGGACGTCCTGGTGACCCTCGGGGAAGGGTCGGCCGAACGCACGGGTCACCGAGGAGACGGGCATCGAAGGAAAGGGAACATGGCCAAGCAGGCCTACGTGCGGACCAAGCCGCACCTCAACATCGGCACCATGGGTCACGTCGACCATGGCAAGACCACGCTCACGGCGGCGATCACCAAGGTGCTCAGCGACCGGGGCGGCGCCTCCTACGTGCCGTTCGAGCGGATCGACCGGGCCCCCGAGGAGGCCGCCCGGGGCATCACCATCAACATCTCCCATGTCGAGTACGAGACGGCCACGCGGCACTACGCCCACGTGGACATGCCGGGTCACGCCGACTACGTGAAGAACATGATCACAGGTGCGGCGCAGCTCGACGGGGCGATCCTGGTGGTGTCCGCGCTGGACGGGATCATGCCGCAGACCCGCGAGCACGTGCTGCTCGCCCAGCGGGTCGGGGTCGAGCACGTCGTCGTCGCGCTCAACAAGGCCGACGGCGCCGACCCCGAACTGGCCGACCTCGTCGAGCTGGAGCTGCGGGAGCTGCTCGCCGAGCACGGCTACCGTGACGTGCCCGTCGTGCGGGTCTCCGGGCTGCGGGCGCTTGAGGGCGCGCCTGAGTGGACCGCCTCCATCGAGGCTCTGCTCCAGGCGGTCGACGACCACGTTCCCGTTCCGGTGCGCTACACCGACGCGCCGTTCCTGCTTCCGGTGGAGAACGTGCTCACCGTCACCGGGCGCGGTACGGTCGTCACCGGGGCGATCGAGCGGGGCACGATCAAGATCGGCGACACCGTTCAGGCCGTGGGTCTCGGCGACGGCTTCACCGCGGTGGTCACCGGGGTGGAGACCTTCGGCAAGACCATGGAGCGAGGCGAGGCCGGTGACAACGCCGCGCTGCTGCTTCGCGGAGTCCGCCGCGAGCAGGTACGGCGCGGCCAGGTGTTGGCCGCGCCCGGCAGCCAGACGGCCCACCGCCGGTTCTCCGCCAGGGTCTACCTGCTGACCGGCGCGGAAGGCGGGCGGAGTACGGCTGTCGCGACCGGCTACCGGCCCCAGTTCTACCTCCGCACGACCGACGTGCCCGGCCGGGTGGACCTGCACGAGGCCGGGATCGCGCTGCCGGGTGAGACCGTCGAGGTGACCGTCGAACTCGCCAAACCTGTCGCCTTGGAGGCCGGTCTGGGCTTCGCGATCCGCGAGGGCGGCCGGACCGTCGGCGCCGGCACGGTCACCGCCGCACTCGACTGAGGAAGACACCGGGCCCCTCCTCGCCGGCGACCGGCCGTGAAGCCGGGGCGAGGAGGGGCCCGGTCGCCGAGTAGGCGGACGCGCGAGGGCGTTGCGGCGGAGGCCGCGGCCCAGGCGGAGGCTGCGGCTCAGGCGGAGACGGCCTCCGCGGTCGCGGTCTCCTTGGGGGCGTTCTCCGGGAAGTGGCAGGCCACCTGGTGTCCGGGGGCCAGCTCGACCAGCGGCGGTTCGACCGTCTTGCAGACCGCCTGCGCCTTCCAGCAGCGGGTGTGGAAGCGGCAGGCGGGCGGCGGGCTGAGCGGGCTGGGCACGTCGCCCTGGAGACGGATGCGCTCGCGATCCGTGCGCCGGGCCGGATCGGGAATCGGCACCGCGGACATCAGCGCGTTGGTGTACGGGTGCATGGGCGACTCGTACAGCCCCTGGCGGTCGGCCAGCTCGACGATCTTGCCCAGATACATGACCGCGACCCGGTCGCTGATGTGCCGGACCACCGACAGGTCGTGCGCGATCACCACATAGGTGAGATCCAGCTCGTTCTGCAGGTCTTCCAGCAGGTTGACCACCTGGGCCTGGATCGACACGTCCAGCGCCGACACCGGCTCGTCCGCGATGATCATCTTCGGCTTGAGGGCGAGGGTCCGGGCGATGCCGATCCGCTGGCGCTGACCGCCGGAGAACTCGTGCGGGTAGCGGTTGTAGTGCTCGGGGTTGAGCCCGACCAGCTCCAGGATCTCCTGCACGGCCTTCTTCGTGCCCTGCTCGGTCTTGATGCCCTGGATCCGGAAGGGCGCCCCGACGATCGTGCCGACCGTGTGGCGAGGGTTCAGCGACGAGAACGGGTCCTGGAAGATCATCTGCATGTCGCGGCGGAGCGGGCGCAGCCGGCCCTGCGACATGTGGGTGATGTCCTGGCCCTCGAATACCAGTTTGCCGCCGGTCGGCTCCAGCAGCCGGGTGACGAGCCGTCCCATGGTGGACTTGCCGCAGCCCGACTCGCCCACCACGCCCAGCGTCTCGCCCTTGAAGACGTCGAAGGTGATTCCGTCGACCGCCTTCACCGCACCGACCTGCCGCTTGAGCAGCCCCTTGGTCACCGGGAAGTGCTTTTGCAGGTCCTGGACGGACAGCAGCAGCTCATTGGAAGGGGTGGTCACGTGGTCTCCAGCATCGGCTTGATCTCGTTCTCCCAGAGCGACCGCCGCTCCTCCGGAGTCATGTGGCAGCGCACCAGATGACCGCCTCCGGACTCCAGGAGCACCGGCGCCTCGGTCTCGGCCTTGCCGTGCGTCCGGTCGGAGTAGGGGCAGCGGGGATGGAAAGCGCAACCTGACGGGACGTTGATCAACGAGGGCGGGGAGCCCTTGATCGGCATCAGCCGTTCGGTGCGTTCCCGGTCCAGACGGGGCATCGATCCCAGTAGACCCCAGGTGTAGGGGTGCTCGGGACGGTAGAAGATGTCCTCGGCGGTGCCGTACTCGATGCACTTGCCGCCGTACATCACCAGGATGTCGTCGGACAGCTCCGCCACGACGCCCAAGTCGTGGGTGATGATGATGAGAGCGGAGTTGAACTCCCGCTGCAGATCCCGCATCAGGTCCAGGATCTGGGCCTGCACCGTCACGTCCAGCGCGGTGGTCGGCTCGTCGGCGATCAGCAGCTCCGGGTCGCACGACAGCGCCATCGCGATCATCGCGCGCTGCCGCATGCCGCCGGAGAACTCGTGCGGGTAGGCGTCCACCCGTCGGCCCGGCTCCGGGATGCCCACCCGGCCGAGCATGTCGATCGCATGCTTGCGGGCGACCTTCTTGGTCACCTTGTGGTGGATCCGGTAGGCCTCGATGATCTGGTCGCCGACCGTGTAGTAGGGATGCATCGCCGACAGCGGATCCTGGAAGATCATCGCCATCTTCTTGCCGCGCAGCCCGCGCACGTGCTCCTGGGAGGCGCTGACCAGTTCCTCGCCGTCCAGCCAGATCTCGCCGGAGATCTTGGCCCGGCCGCCCTTGTGCAGGCCCAGGATGCCCAGGCTGGTCACGCTCTTTCCGGATCCGGACTCTCCCACGATCCCGAGCGTCTTGCCGCGCTCCAGCGAGAAGGTCAGCCCGTCGACGGATTTGACCAGCCCGTCGTCGGTCGGGAAGTGGATCCGCAGATCCTTCAGCTCAAGGAAGCTCACGCCAGCCTCACCCTCGGGTCGACCACCGCGTAGAGCAGGTCGACGATCAGGCTCGCGACGACCACGAACAGTGCCGCGAGCAACGTCACACCCATCACCTTGGGCAGGTCCTGGTTGACGATGGCGTCGATGGCGTACTTACCGAGGCCGGGCAGGGAGTAAGCGCTCTCGGTGAGGACGGCGCCACCGATCAGCAGGCCGAAGTCCAGGCCGAAGACGGTGAGGATGGGGGTCAGGGCCGCGCGCAGGCCGTGCTTGGTGACGACGGTGCCCTCGGGCAGTCCCTTGGCCCGCGCGGTGCGGATGTAGTCCTCGTTCATCGTCTCGAGCATGCCCGCCCGGGTGAGACGCGCGTAGGTGGCCGCGAACAGGAACGCCAGCGTGACCCAGGGAAGAATCAGGTTGTAGGCCCACTCAGCGGGGTTGTCTAGGAAGGTGGTGTAGTGGCCGCCCTGCGCCGCGAAGGAGAACGGGTTGCCGTAGCTGAACACCAGCAGCGAGACCAGTCCGGTGAAGAAGATCGGCAGTGACACTCCGGCCAGCGCGAAGGTCATCGCCGTCCGGTCGAAGAGCGTTCCTCTTCGCAACGCGGACAGCACGCCGATGCCCACACCCATGATCACCCAGATCACCGCCGCGCCGATCGCGAGCGACAGCGTGACCGGCAACCGGTTCATCAGGTCGGGGAAGACGGGCTGGCGAGTGATGAACGAATAGCCGAGGCAGGGGGCCGGGCACTTCTCGACCCCGGGGCCGTAGTCGTATTCCGCGCCCGCGACGATGCCCTTCACAAACCTGCCGTACTGCACGACCAGGGGATCGTTGAATCCGAGCCGCTCGGCGGCCAGCTTGGCCGTCTCCGCCGTGGCGGTGCGGCCGACGTATCGGCTGGCCATGCCCTCGGGAGTCGCCCCAGCCAGTTGGGGCACGAGGAAGAAGATCGCGAAGGTGGCCATGCTCACGATGAGAAGCATGATCACCGCGCCGATCAGGCGTCTGATGATGTATGTGACCACAGTGCCCGGCCAGGTGGCCGCCGGGAGGGTTGCTCCCCGGCGGCCACCGCTGCCTTCACCTGCCTAACTACTCGTTTGACTGACAGGGTGTTACTCGACGCCCATCGCGACGTAGTCGTACATCTGCTGGCCGTCGCTGATGAAGACGTTGGTCACGCCCTTGCCTCGCATCAGCAGGCTCTTGGCCCAGACACCCGGCAGGATGACCGCGTCGTCCATGACGCGCTTGTCGATCGCGGCCCAGATCGGCTCACGCTTCTTGGCGTCGGCCTCCAGGAGCGAGCTGTCGAACATCTTGTCCACGTCGGGGATGCGGACGCTGATGTTGGAGGAGCCACCGGTCTCCCGGATGACCCGGCTGTCGGTCATCTGCTGCAGGAAGCCGTAACCGTCAGGGTAGTCCGAGCCCCAGCCGTTGACGGACAGGCCCAGCTTGTTCTGGACGACGAACGGCGGCTTGCCGGCGTAGAGCGAGAAGTAGTCGGCCTGCGGGTAGGGCTTCAGGGTCAGCTTGATGCCGACGCGGGCCAGCGACTGCTGCAGGGCCTCGGCGGTCGCCTTCTCCTTCGGACGCTCGGCGCGGTAGGCGATGTTGGTCTCGAAGCCGTTGGGCTGACCGCAGGCGGCCAGGTGCTCCTTGGCCTTGGCGACGTCGCCCGTGCCGTCCGTACCGCTGGGGTACGGGTCGATCTTCTGGTGGCCCGGGACGGACGGCGGCATGAGGCTGGTCGCGATCTGGCCACCGGAGAACTCACCGCCGTAGGCGGCCTGGTAGCCGGTCTTGTCGGCCGCGTACTCGATGGCCTTGCGGCAGTCGATGTTGTCCAGCGGCTTCACCGTCGGGCTGATCGAGGTGTACCACAGACGCTGCAGCGTCGGGTTGTCGGTCCGCGCCTTGAGGGCGGGGTCCGGCAGGATCTTGCTCATCGCGGCCGGCTGCACACCGGTGCCCGCGACGTCGACGTGGATGTCACCCGACTGCAGGCGGTTGTCCAGGTCGTCGGCGTTGACGTTGGTCTGGACCTCGATCCGGTCCGGCAGCGCCGGGCGGTTCGGGTCGGTCGCCGCGTCCCAGTTCGGGTTGCGGACGAGGGAGAAGCCCTTGCCGATCTCGTTCTTCTCGAACATGTACGGACCGGAGGAGATCACGTGCTCGCGGTACTTCGCGCCCGTGTCCTTGGCCTTCGGCACCGGAATGGTCGGCGACATCTGGGTGATGTAGTCGAAGCCGCTGTAGGGCTGCTTCAGGTGGAAGACGATCGTCTTGTCGTCCGGCGTCTCGATCGCCGAGCTGTAGTCGGCGTTCTTCGACTTGTAGGGGCCCTTGTAGCCCTTGGGCCAGTCGAGCATCTCGTTCAGGTAGGTGGGGCCGTTCGGGAAGGTCTCCTTGTCGAACGCGCGCGCCACGCCGTACGCCACGTCCTTGGACGTGATCGGGGTGCCGTCCTCGAACTTCACACCGTCACGCAGCGTGTAGGTCCAGGTCTTGAAGTCGGCGCTCGGCTTGCCCAGCTCCTTGGCCAGGTCGGGGGCGACCTGCGCGCCCTCGGGGCCCGGCGCCGCCTTGAACACCGTCAGCGCACGGCCGTACAGGCGGATGAAGTTCCACGAGTAGCCGTAGTAGGTGTCGGCCGGGTCCAGGGAGTCCCAGTCACCGGAGTTGGCGAACTTGAGGGTGCCGCCCTTCTTGGTCGAAGGGTTGAACACCTTGGTCATCGCCGCGTTGAACTCGGCCTGGGCCGGAGCCGCCGACCCGCCACCACCGGCATTGTCCTTATTCGTGCTGGTTCCGCCGCAGGCCGACAGGCCCATGGCGAGCGCCGCGGTAACCGCGGCCGCCGCGAGTGCGGGTCTTCTCTGCATTTGTCGCTACACCCCTTGAGGTTAGGAGCCAGGGAAATTACGGGGATCGAGAAGCAATCAACGACCGCGCGGGTCCAGCGCGTCGCGCAGGCCGTCTCCGAAGAGGTTGAAGGCCAGCACGGTGATGAAGATCGCCAAACCAGGGAAGATCGCGAAGTGCGGCACGGTGTAGAAGCGCGCCGCCTCGGCGAGCATGCCTCCCCAGGTGGGTGTCGGCGGACGGACGCCCACGCCGAGGAAGGACAACGCCGCCTCGAACAGGATGTTGGTCGGGATCACCAGCGTCGCGTAGATCAGGATCGGCGCGATCAGGTTGGGCAGCAGCTCGCGGAAGATGATGTACGGCCCGCGGGCGCCGAGGCTCCTGGCCGCGTCGATGAACTCCCGTTCACGCAGGGACAGTGTCTGACCTCGGACGATTCTGCCGATGTACGGCCAGCTGAAGAACCCGATGATGAACACCAGCAGTGACACGCGCAGGGTGTCTCCGGACAGGCCGAACGCCTGGTCGGGGACGACGCCGGCCAGCGCGATGGCGAACACCAGCAGCGGGAAGGCCAGGAAGACGTCCATCGCCCGGCTGATCACGGTGTCGATCCAGCCGCCGAAGTAACCCGCGGCGATGCCGAGGACGGTGCCGATGACCACCGAGAGCAGGGTGGCCAGGAAGGCGATGAGCAGGGAGATCCGCGCGCCGTAGACGATCCGGCTGAAGATGTCGCGTCCCCAGAGGGGCTCGACGCCGAACAGGAAGTCCCCGCTCATGCCGCCGAACGCCTCCTTGGGCGTGAGCGTGGAAGGGTCGATCTTCTCGCGGTGGAATTCCAGCGGCGGGTGGCCGAAGAACTTCACGATGAGCGGCGCGAAGATCGCCACCAGGATGAGGAAGACGATGACGGCCGCCCCCGCCATGGCAACCTTGTCACGCTTCAGCCTCATCCAGGCGATCTGACCGAGAGAACGGCCTTGAATGGCCTTCCGTTCCGCTCCCGCGAGCACGGCTTCGGGACCTGGCTCCGTAGCCGAGCCAGGAACATCGAGCGGTGCGGTCATACAGTGGCCCCCTGGATCCCAGACGACGTTGTCCGTTGAACGCGCCCCGGGTTGGGTTCGCGTCCTGAAGTCTATGAGCCGTTTCCACGGCCTCGTGACGCAGAATCTATGGGCTGATCTGCGCTGACTAGCCCTCTGGGACGTTATGTGGCTCAACTGTGATTCACGCGAAATTCATTCGTTTTGATCTTGGTTCGAATGTCCGGAACCCGTCCCGCTTCTGTCTCGGATTTGTGACATTGCACTGATGGGTAACTCAGAGTCACCCGATCCCACGGCGCTTCAGAATGGCTTCGATGTCGGAGAAGTCGTCGTCCGCAGGCTTGGCGGACTTGGCGGGCTGGGCGGGAGCGGCCTTGCGCTGTGGCAGCGGCTGCCGGGCGTCCCCGCCCGGCGCGACGGATCCGGCCGGCGCCGCGGGAGCACTCACCGGGGGAGCCGAGCGGGCCGGAGCCTCCGCGGACGCGGCCCTACGGCGGCCGCGCAGCACGCCTGTGACGAGAAACAGCACCAGGGAAAGTCCGGTCACGGCCACCCCGGCCCACACTGTGGGATTGAACACCAGCCCGGCGAAGAAACCGGTGATCGCCGTGCCGATCTGCCACAGGGTGGGCAGCGCGCCGGTCAGAAAGGCCGCCAGCGGCAGCAGCGACCAGGCCACACCACGCAACCCCGCCACGACCCCCCGGCGGCGCATCAACAGGAAACTGAGCACCAGCCCCACACCGGTCGCCCCGGCGCAGAGCGGCAACCAGGCGATCTGGGTGAACGACATAGCGAAACCGCCCCTCATATCGGCTTATCAGATTCATCCTGACACGCCTGACCGAGGTGGTTCCTCCTCCCTGGGGAGGGATCGCCCCTTAAGGGTCACCCTTAGACCGCGAGCGCCCGGAAACCGGGATCTCAGGGCCTCGCCCGGCAGGGACCCGGTCCGCTCAGAGGCCGCCCGCGGCCAGCGTCCGGAGGATTTCGAGGTCGATCTCGTGCAGGGATTCCACGACGAGACGACCGGGGGCGGAGGGAATGGGCAGCATGCTGGGCACGGCCACCACGCGACAGCCCGCGGTGGTGGCGGCGGTCACCCCGTTCGGGGAGTCCTCCAACGCCACGCAGCGGGCCGCGGCCACGCCCAGCAGCCGGGTGGCCGTCAGATACGGTTCCGGGTCGGGCTTGGTCCTCGTCACGTCGTCGCCTGTCACCACGTGGTCGAAGTTGTGCCTGCCGATGCCCTTCAGGCACGCCTCTGCGATCGGCCGGACCGAGGAGGTGACCAGGGCGGTGGGCAGGCCCGCCCGCCGTACCGCCGCCAGCAGCTCGGCCGCGCCGGGCATCATCTCCACGCCGTCGGCCAGCCTGTGGGTCATGCCCTCCAGCATCCAGGCCGCCACCTCCGCGGGGTCGGCGTCCGCGCCGGAGACCTTGAGCATGTAAGCCACGGAGGAGGTCATGGAGCCGCCCACCAGGTGCTCCTGGTCCTCGGGGCGCCATTCGGCGCCGAGCCGCTCCATCACCTCGGTCTCGACCTGGAACCAGACTTTCTCGCTGTCGACGAGGAGCCCGTCCATGTCGAAGAGAACCGCGTCCATTCCCGGAAACCCCTTACGGTCAGACGTTGAAGTAGTTGGCCTCGGGATGGTGGACGATCAGCGCGGAGGTCGACTGTTCCGGATGCAGCTGGAACTCCTCCGACAGGTTCACTCCGATCCGTGCGGGATCGAGCAGCTCCATCAGCTGGACCTGGTCCTCCAGGTTGGGGCAGGCGGGATAACCGAAGGAGTAACGGCAGCCGGTGACGTTGACCTTCAGCATGTCCTCCAGCGACTCGTCACCGCCGATCCCCAGCTCGCTTCGGACCCGGGCGTGCCAGTATTCGGCCAGTGCCTCGGTGAGCTGCACCGACAGGCCGTGCAGTTCCAGGTAGTCGCGGTAGGCGTCCTTGGCGAACAGCTCCGCGGCGGCCTCGGAGACCCGGTTGCCCATCGTGGCGACCTGGAAGGCCACCACGTCCACCTCGCCGGACGCGCGCGAGCGGAAGAAGTCGGACAGGCACAGGTGCCGGTCGCGGCGCTGGCGCGGGAAGGTGAACCTGGTGCGTTCGTTGCCCGCGTCGTCCAGGATGATCAGCGAGTCGCCGTCGCTGACGCACGGGAAGTAGCCGTAGACGACCGCCGCCTCCAGCAGCCCCTCGGTCTGCATCCGCTCCAGCCACATCCGCAGGCGCGGCCGGCCTTCGGTCTCGACCAGCTCCTCGTAGGAGGGCCCCTCGCCGCCGCGCGCGGCCTTGAGGCCCCACTGGCCCATGAACGTCGCCCGCTCGTCCAGGAACGCGGCGTAGTCGGCGAGCTGGATGCCCTTGACGACCCGGTCGCCGAGGAAGGGCGCCGCGGGGACGGGGTTGTCCGCGGCCACGTCGGAGCGGGCGGGCAGGTCTTCCACGGCGGTCCGGACCAGGGTGGCGCCGGTCTTCACCCGGCGCTCGCGCAGCGGCGGCAGGCTCGCGCCCTCCTCGCCGCGCTTGACCGCCATGAAGGCGTCCATCAGCCGCAGGCCCTCGAAGGCGTCGCGGGCGTAGCGGACGTCGCCCCGGAAGATCTCGGCGAGGTCCTGCTCGACGTAGGCGCGGGTCAGCGCGGCGCCGCCGAGCAGCACCGGGAACCGGCCGGCGATGCCTCGGGAGTTCATCTCCTCGAGGTTCTCCTTCATCACGACCGTCGACTTCACCAGCAGCCCGGACATGCCGATGACGTCGGCGTTCTTCTCCTCGGCCGCCTCCAGGATCGCCGACACCGGCTGCTTGATGCCGAGGTTGACGACCTCGTAGCCGTTGTTGGACAGGATGATGTCGACCAGGTTCTTACCGATGTCGTGCACGTCACCCTTGACGGTGGCCAGCACGATGCGGCCCTTGGTCTCGCCCTCGACCCGCTCCATGTGCGGCTCCAGGTAGGCGACGGAGGACTTCATGACCTCCGCCGACTGGAGCACGAACGGCAGCTGCATCTGGCCGGAGCCGAACAGCTCGCCGACGGTCTTCATGCCGTCCAGCAGCACGTCGTTGACGATCTCCAGGGCCGGGCGCTGGGCCAGAGCCTCGTCGAGGTCGGCCTCCAGGCCCTTGCGCTCGCCGTCGATGATGCGGCGCTTGAGCCGCTCCCACAGCGGCAGCGCGGCCAGCTCCTCGGCCTTGCCGGCCTTGAGCGCCGCGGCGTCCACGCCCTCGAACAGCTCCATGAACCGCTGCAGCGGGTCGTAGCCCTCACGACGCCGGTCGTAGACCATGTCCAGGGCGACCTGGCGCTGCTCGTCGGGGATGCGCGCCATCGGAAGGATCTTGGAGGCGTGCACGATCGCCGAGTCGAGCCCGGCGTTGACGCACTCGTTGAGGAAGACCGAGTTGAGCACGATGCGGGCGGCCGGGTTGAGGCCGAACGACACGTTGGACAGGCCCAGGACCGTCTGGACGCCCGGGTAGCGGCGCTTGAGCTCGCGGATGGCCTCGATCGTCTCCAGCGCGTCGCGCCGGGTCTCCTCCTGGCCGGTGGCGATGGGGAAGGTGAGGACGTCGACGAGGATGTCCTCGACCCTCATGCCCCAGTTCTTCGTCAGATCCTCGATGAGGCGGGTCGCGACGCGCACCTTCCAGTCGGCGGTGCGGGCCTGGCCCTCCTCGTCGATGGTCAGCGCGACCACGGCGGCGCCGTGCTCCCGCACCAGGCGCATGATCTTCTGGAAGCGGGAGTCCGGGCCGTCGCCGTCTTCGTAGTTGACCGAGTTGATCATCGCGCGCCCGCCGAACATCTCCAGACCGGCCTCCAGCACGGCGGGCTCGGTCGAGTCGAGCATGATCGGCAGCGTGGAGGCGGTGGCGAAGCGGAACGCCAGCTCCTTCATGTCGGCCACGCCGTCGCGGCCCACGTAGTCGATGCAGAGGTCGAGCATGTGCGCGCCGTCGCGGGCCTGGTCCCGCGCCATCTCCACGCACTCTTCCCAGTTGCCCGCGAGCATCGCCTCGCGGAAGGCCTTGGAGCCGTTGGCGTTGGTGCGCTCGCCGATGGCCAGGTAGGAGGTGTCCTGCCGGAAGGGCACGTGCTGGTAGAGCGAGGCGGCCCCGGCCTCGGGACGGGGGCGGCGGGCGGCGGGCTCCTGGCCCCGGACCCGCTCGACGACCTTGCGCAGGTGCTCGGGGGTCGTGCCGCAGCAGCCGCCGACGAGCGACAGGCCGTAGTCGCGGACGAAGGTCTCGTGGGCGGAGGCGAGCTCGTCGGGGCTCAGCGGGTAGTAGGCGCCGTCGGCGGTCAGCACGGGCAGCCCGGCGTTGGGCATGCAGGACAGGCGCACGCGGGCGTGGCGGGCCAGGTAGCGCAGGTGCTCGCTCATCTCGGTGGGGCCGGTGGCGCAGTTGAGGCCGATCACGTCGACCCCGAGGGGCTCGATCGCGGTCAGCGCCGCGCCGATCTCCGAACCGAGCAGCATCGCCCCGTTGGTCTCGATGGTCACCTGGGCGATGACCGGCACGTCCCGGCCGGAGTCGGCGATGGCGCGGCGGGAGCCGACGACCGCGGCCTTGACCTGGAGCAGGTCCTGGGAGGTCTCGATGATCAGCGCGTCGGCGCCGCCGGAGATCAGGCCCGCCGCGTTGTCGTAGTAGGCGTCGCGCAGCGCCTGGTACGGCTTGTGCCCGAGGGTGGGCAGCTTGGTGCCGGGGCCGATGGAGCCGAGGACGAAACGGGGCCGGTCGGGGGCCGACCAGTGGTCGGCGGCCTCCCTGGCAACCCGGGCTCCGGCCTCGGAGTATTCGAAGACGCGCTCGGAGATGTCGTATTCGCCCAGGGCCGCCAGGTTGGCGCCGAAGGTGTTGGTCTCGACGCAGTCGACGCCGGCCTCGAAGTAGGCGTCGTGCACGACGCGGACGATGTCGGGGCGAGTGACGTTGAGAACCTCGTTGCAGCCCTCGTGACCCTCGAAGTCGTCGAGGGTGACGTCGTGGGCCTGAAGCATCGTCCCCATGGCCCCGTCGGCGACCATCACGCGCTCGGCCAGGACATCACGGAAGGACGGGGTGCTTGTCATGGGGACAAGACTACTGGGAACCGTCCAGCCGTTTATCTTTCATAGTGTCAATTACACATTTCGTCCAATTAGCCCTTGCGAGGCAGACATGGCGACCTACCGCACCATCCTCGTCGGCACCGACGGTTCCGCCTCCTCCTTCCGCGCGGTCTCCTCGGCCGCCTCCCTCGCCGCCGCGACCGATGCCACCCTGGTGCTGGCCTGCGCCTACCTCCCCATGCGCGAGCGTGAGCGCAGCGCGGCCGCCGACGCCCTCGGCGAGCTGTCGTACAAGGTGAGCGGCTCCACCCCCGCCGACGACGCCCTGCGCGCCGCCCGGGAGCACGCCGTGGCCGCGGGCGCCCGGACGATCGAGCTGGCCGCCGAGGAGGGCGACGCGGTGGACGTGCTGGTCACCCTGGCCGACAGGCACGCGGCCGACCTGCTGGTCGTCGGCAACCGGGGACTCAACAGCCTGGCCGGGCGGCTGCTGGGCTCGGTTCCGTCAAGCGTCTCGCAGCGGGCGGCCTGTGACGTACTGATCGTTCACACCACCTCGGGGAGGTGACGTAAAGCCCCCCTCACCGCATAGGCTTAGCTGCATAGTACGGCGAGGCATGAAGGAGGCCGCGCGTGATCCAACTCGAAGGTCTACCCGAGCTCGTCGACCCGGTGCTGATCGCCGCGTTCGAGGGGTGGAACGACGCGGGCGAGGCTTCGAGCGGAGTGGTCGCGCACCTCGAGAACGAGTGGAAGGCGACTCCGCTGATCTCCTTCGACCCGGAGGACTACTACGACTTCCAGGTCACGCGCCCCATCGTCGAGATGGGTGAGGGGCTGACCCGGTCCATCACCTGGCCGACCACCAGGCTCCTGGTGGCCCGGCCGCCGGGCGTCGACCGCGACGTGGTGCTGCTGCGCGGCATCGAGCCCAACATGCGGTGGCGCACGTTCTGCGAGGAGATCGTCACGGTCTGCCGCAAGATCGGGGTGGAACTGGCGGTGCTGCTCGGCGCGCTCCTCAACGACTCCCCCCACACCCGCCCGGTCCCGATCGTGGGCTCGGCGACCGACGAGGGGCTGGCTCGGGCGATCAACCTGGAGCTGAGCCGCTACGAGGGGCCGACCGGCATCGTCGGCGTGCTCCAGCACGCCCTGGGCGCCGCCGGGATGCACGCGGTCTCGCTGTGGGCGTCGGTTCCGCACTACGTCGCCCAGCCGCCCAACCCCAAGGCCACCCTGGCGCTGCTCAGCCGGATGGAAGACCTCCTCGACATCCCGATGCCGCTGGGCGAGCTGGCCGAGGAGTCCAGGGCCTGGGAGCACGGCGTGGACGAGCTGGCCTCCCAGGACAGCGAGGTCGCCGACTACGTCAAGGAGCTGGAGGAGCGCAAGGACGCCGCCGAGCTGCCCGAGGCGAGCGGCGACGCCATCGCCGCGGAGTTCGAGCGCTACCTGCGCCGCCGGGACCGCGACGGCGACAGCTGAAACACACAGCACATAGTTACCGTTATTTACGCCTTTTCTCACCGGTTCCGAGTAATAATCGGTGCCCACCTGTTTCGCCTGGGATGTGCCGATTCAAGGACACCAACCGGCAACGATTCCGCCACCAGGAGAAACACGGCTCTGTAAACATCGGTGAATGGCGCCATCACCACGCCGAACATTGTCCCTGTGACTGCGCACGTTAGGGCAACCATGGCGACTCCACAGCTCGACCCGTACCAGAAAGCACAGGAGACGCGACGTCGCGTTCTTGAGATGGCCGTGCTCATGAAACGTGAAAACGGTGAGAACGCCACCTCGTACCCACGGCTGCGGGGCACCGCCCCCGGCCAGGCCGTGGACATGTTCCTCGCCCTGCTCCAGGACCGGCTCCCGGTCTGGCTCCACATCCTCGACGACCTGATGCACCTGGTCGGCAAGGGGCAGGTCAACGACAACCTGCTGCCCATCGCGAGGGCAGGCATCGACTACTACTCGGAGGTCCAGTCGGCGGCGCTGCCCGCCTTCAGTTCCCTCTCGGTCACCATCCGATTCCGTGAGGCACTGCGCGACGTGGGACTCGGCCCCATGTCGGAGATCATCCCGCTGACCGAATACCTGGCGGCCGAGCAGCAAGCGGGCCGGATCTCACCCGAGGTGGACCCTCTGGCCAGCGCCCGGCTGCTGCTGGCCGGCTGCTTCCGCCACGCCTACTACGAGATGTTCGCCGGCGTCGACTTCCTGCCCTCGCGGGACGACAGCGCCGAGGAGATCGTCCGGGAGCTGAGACTGGCCTTCCAGCAGGCCTGATCGAACCGGGCCCACACCAGCGCGGCCAGGTCGGTGTCCGCTCCCAGCGGGGCACCGACCAGGTCGGCGCCGGACTCCTCCAGACGGCTCTGGAAGAAGCCTGGGGCCAGCAGGTAGGACGCCAGAGCGATCCGGGGAGCGGGCCCCGAGCGCAGACGCTCCAGGGCCTCGCCGACCGAAGGGGTGCCCGTCGCGGCGAAGGCCGCCGTGACCGGGCGCGACAGCCGTACCGCCAGCAGCCGGGCCGCCGCCCGCACGTCGGCCAGCGCCGCGGGGTCGGAGGAACCCGCCGCCCCCAGGATGACCGAGTCGGTGGACCGCAGCCCGGCGCTCGCCAGGCGCCTGGCCACGATGGCGGCGAGCAGCGGATCCGGCCCGAGCGGGGCCGCCACCGTCGTGCCGGGCCGGGCGGCGGCGATCACCGAGGGCAGGTCGATGTGGACGTGGTAGCCGCCCGCCAGCAGCAGCGGGACCACCACCACCGGGCCCGGCAGTCCGGGGAGCACCTCGGCCAGCAGGGGTGAGCTGATCTCCAGGAACCCCTGCTCGACCCGGCTTCCGGGGCGTGCCCGCCGTACCAGGTCCCGCAGCCGTGCGAGCGTCTCCTCCCCCCGCGCGCTGCGGGTCCCGTGCCCGGCCAGGACCAGCGTCGTCATGCCCTTCCCCCCGCCGGTGCCGCGATGTGCCCGCTCACGTGCCCTCCCCGCGGTCGCAGGCCAGGCGGTAGCCACGCTTGACGACCGTCTCGACGATGCCGGAGGGGCCCAGGGCGCGGCGCAGGCGGGTGATGGCCATCTCCACGGCGTGCTCGGCGGAGTCGCGGGACGGACTGCCGGGGAGCACGGTCCGCAGCTCGGAACGGGCCACCACGTGGCCCGGCTTGTCGGCCAGGCGCTTGAGCACCGCCATCGGGGCGGGCGGCAGCGATTTGAGCTCGCCGTCCACCCGGACGGCATGGCCGCGGATCTCCAGTTCGTGTCCGCCCGCGACCAGGCGGGTGACGCCGTGCTGGGGCAGGTGCCGGGCGAGCGTTCGCGCCAGCGCACCCAGGCGTGCACGATCGGGCTGCACGACGGGCACCCCCCGCTCCCGCAGCGGCCCTGCCGTGACCGGGCCCACGCAGGCCGCGACGACCCGGTCGGCGAAGGCCGCGACCAGCGCGTCCTCCAGTCCGTCGGCACGAGCCGCGCCGAGCATGGCCAGCACGGCCGGGGCGCTGGTGAAGGCCACCGCGTCCACCCCGCCGGAGATCGCCTGGCTGATCAGGCGGCGTAGCGGGGAGACATCGCGGTAGGGCAGCCACCGGTAGACCGGCACCTCGATGACCTCGGCCCCCGCCTCGCGCAGCGCGGCCACGAAATCGGTCAGCGGCTCCCCGTGCAACTGCACGGCGATGCGGCGACCACGCAGGTCCTGGGCGAGGAGATGTTGCTTGACCTCCTCGCACGATTCGGTGGACGGCGTCCAGTGGTCGTTCAGCCCGGCGGCCCGCACCGCGCCGCGCGCCTTGGGACCGCGGGTCAGCAACCGGGCGGCGGTCAGGTGCGCGGCCAGGTCGCCCGACAGCCCCCAGCCCTCGGCCGCGGCCATCCATCCCCGGAACCCGACCCCGGTGGTGACCACCACGTCGTCGATCGGGCCCGCCAGGCTGGCCCGGGTCGCGGTCAGCAGGTCGGCGTCCTCGGCCAGCGGCACCAGCCGGATCGCCGGGGCGCGCACCACCCTGGCGCCCCGCCGTTCCAGCAGCGCGCAGAACTCCTCACGCCGCCGGGTCGCGGTGACCCCGATCGTGAATCCGGCCAGCGCGTCGGGCGCGGTCTCGGGAGACTCCGCGGGACTGTCCAGAAGCGCGCTACTCATCGAAACTCCTTGAGCGTGGAGACCCCGGGCTTCAGCCCTGGGGAGGAAACGCAGGACGTGCCGCACAGTGGTTTGGTAAGGTCTCGGCTGTCCGGCGGCGAGAACCAAGCCGCCGGGCCTACCGCCGGGCTGGCGGGATGTGACGCCTGTGAAGGCCACGTAAGACCGTTGGACGGTTCCCCGTCCCTCGCCTTAACCGGGACGGCGGTCGCCGGTGAAGCAGGAAGGTCCGGCCCGTGAGGGCTGGAGTCCCCCGGCTTCAGCCGTGGGGAGGAAGTCAAGCCACGCTCACTTCCACCGTGCCGTGGTCGACACGGATCGGATAGGTCGGTACGGCTACCGCGGGGTCGTCCAGGCACACCCCGGTGACCAGGGAGAACGCCTGCTTGTGCATGGGCGAGGCCACGATCGGCTCACCCGCCCGGGTCCCAACGATCCCCCGGGAGAGGACCTGGGCACCGCTGAACGGGTCGTGATTGCCGATGGCGAACAGCTCGCCGTCGAAAGTCCGGAACAGCGCGATCTGGTGGCGGCCGACGAGCGCGCAGACCCCGCGCTCGGGCAGCAGGTCGGTGTAGGCGCACACCGGAGTCCACCTGGTCGTCTCCACGTCTTCACGCATGACGGTCATCGGGAGGGTCTCCTTTCCTTCGGTTGTCGTCGGTGCGGTTGTCGTCGGCGGGCACGGCGGGCGGAGGTCAGGACCGGAGCACCTCCAGCGGGATCAGGACGGGCTTGATCTGGTCGCGTTCGACCTCGAAGGCGATCGACGGGTCCGGGGTCGCCGGGGCGTTGACGAAGGAGACGAAGCGCCTCAGCTTCTCCGGGTCCTCGATGGCGGCGCGCCACTCGTCGGCGTAGGCGGCGACGTGCCGTTCCATCTGGGCGTCCAGGTCGGCGCAGATGCCGAGCGAGTCCTCCAGGATGACCTCCCTGACGTAGTCCAGGCCCTGGGCCTGCAGCCAGGCCGAGGTTCGCTGCAGGCGGTCGGCGGTGCGGACGTAGAACATCAGGAACCGGTCGACGGTCCTGACCAGTTCCTCGGTGCTCAGGTCCGCGGCGAACAGGTCGGCATGCCGCGGGGTGAACCCGCCGTTGCCCCCGACGTAGAGGTTCCAGCCTTTCTCGGTGGCGATGACGCCGAAGTCCTTGCCCCGGGCTTCGGCACACTCGCGGGCGCAGCCGGAGACGGCCGACTTCAGCTTGTGCGGCGCGCGAAGTCCTCGGTAGCGCAGCTCCAGGGAGATGGCCAGATCCACGGAGTCCTGCACGCCGTACCGGCACCAGGTGGAACCCACGCAGGACTTCACCGTGCGCAGCGCCTTGCCGTAGGCGTGGCCGGACTCGAACCCGGCGTCCACCAGCCGCCTCCAGATCAGCGGAAGCTGCTCCACGCGCGCCCCGAAGAGGTCGATCCGCTGCCCGCCTGTGATCTTGGTGTAGAGGCCGAAGTCGCGGGCCACCTCACCGATCACGATCAGCTTGTCGGGGGTTATCTCCCCGCCGGGGATGCGGGGCACCACCGAGTAGGTGCCGTTGCGCTGGATGTTGGCCATGAAGTGGTCGTTGGTGTCCTGCAGGGCGGCCTGCTCCCCGTCGAGGATGTGGCCGTTGCCGAGCGAGGCCAGGATGGAGGCGACGACGGGCTTGCACACGTCGCAGCCGCGCCCGGTGCCGTGCTCGGCGATGAGCCGGGAGAACGTGGTGATGCCGCGTACCCGGACGATGTCGAACAGCTCGGCCCTGCTGTACGCGAAGTGCTCGCACAGCGCCTTGGAGACCTCGACGCCCGACCTGACCAGGATCTGCTTGAGCGTCGGGACGCAGCTGCCGCAGGTGGTGCCGGCGCGGGTGCAGGCCTTGATCCCCGCCACGTCGGTGAGGCCCTCGCCCGCGATGGCCGCGCACACCTGCCCCTTGGTGACGTTGTTGCAGGAGCAGACCTGCGCGTCGTCGGGCAGATCCATGTTCGCCGGACCGCCGGTGAACAGCAGCTCACTCGGCGCGCCCGGCAGGGCCCGGCCGACGAAGGGCTTGAGGGTGTTGTACGGCGTGGCGTCGCCGACGCAGATCCCGCCGAGCAGGGTGCGGGCGTCGTCGCTGACGAACAGCTTCTGGTAGACCCCGCCCACCGGATCCATGAAGGTCACATCGAGCGCGCCCTCCATGGCGCCGAACTGGGCGACCTCCACCCCGAGCAGTTTGAGCTTGGTGGACAGGTCCGCGCGGGCGAAGGCCGCCTCGCCGCCGAGGATGCGGTCGGCGGCGACCTCGGCCATCGTGAAGCACGGCCCGGCCAGCCCGTAGACCATGCCGTCGTGCAGGGCGCACTCCCCCACCGCGTAGATCGACGGGTCGCTGGTGCGCATCCCGTCGTCCACGGCGATCCCGCCGCGCTCGCCGACCTCCAGCCCGGCCTGCCTGGCCAGTTCGTCGCGTGGCCTGACGCCCGCGGAGAAGACCACGACCTGTGCCTCGATCTTCCGCCCGTCCGGCATGGCCAGGCCCGCGACCCGCCCGTCCGCTCCGGTGACGACCTCCTTCACCCCGGCCCCGGTGTGCACGTTCAGGCCGAGGGCCTCGATGTGGCCCCGCAGGACGGCGCCGCCGCCCTCGTCCACCTGCCGGGGCATGAGCCAGCCGCCCATCTCCACGATGTGGGTCGAGAGCCCGAGCCCGCGCAGCGCGTCGGCGGCCTCCAGCCCCAGCAGCCCTCCGCCGATGACGACGCCGCTCGTGGCGCGGGCGCAGGCGTCCCTGATCGCGTCCAGGTCGTCGATCGTCCGGTAGACGAAACAGCCCGGAAGCTCGCTGCCGGGAACGGGCGGCACGAACGGGCTGGAACCGGTGGCCAGCACCAGCACGTCGTAGGGCTCCACATGACCGTCGGCGGTGGTCACGCTCCGGCCGTCCCTGTCGATCCCGACGACCCTGGAGGCGAGCCGCGGCACGACGCCCTCCGGGACCGGGTAGGTGAGGTCCTCGACGCTCTTGCCGGTGAGGTAGGAGGTCAGCGCGACCCGGTCGTACGCCGCCCGGGGCTCCTCCCCCAGCACCGTGATCCGCCCGTCGAACCCCTTGGCGGCCAGTGCCTCGACCAGCCGGCTCGACGTCGGCCCGTGTCCCACCACGACGAGTCTCATACGGAGATTCCTTCCTGCTCTCGCAACCAGCCGACGATGCCCTCGACCGCGTCGCGGCAGCTGCCGCAGCCGGTGGTGGCGCGCGTGGCGGCGGCCACCGCCTCGACGTCGCGGGCGCCGGACTCCCAGCAGCCGCGGATCTGTCCCTTGGTCACGTTGTTGCACTGGCAGACCTTCGCCGCGTCCGGCATCCGGACCGGGCTGTCGGCGACCGCGTTGCCCGCCAGGTTCGGGAACAGCAATCCGGCGCGGTCCAGGGGCACCGGCGCGCCGCGGTCGAACAGCTGGGTCAGGGTGCCCACCACGGCCGTCTCCCCGAGGAGGATCGCGCCGACCAGGCGGTCGTCGCGGATGACGAGCTTGCGGTAGGTGCCCTGGGCCCGGTGGCTGAAGCGCACGACCTCTGCGTCGTCCTCGGTCAGGTGGGTCTCGCCCATCGCCGCCAGCTCCACGCTTCTGGCCTTCAACCGGGTCACCAGGCGCGACCCCCGGTACCGGGAGGCCTTGTCCGTCCCGGTCACGAGGTCGGCGACCACGGCGGCCTGCTCCCACGCGGGGGCGACCAGGCCGTAGACCGTGCCGTCGTGCTCGGCGCACTCGCCGATCGCGAAGATCGACGGGTCGTCGGTCCGCATCTCGTCGTCGACCACGACCCCGCGCGCCACCTCCAGCCCCGCGTCCCTGGCCAGCCGGGTCACCGGCCGGACCCCGCAGGCGAGCACCACCAGGTCGGCCTCGACCGTCTCGCCGCCCGCGAGCCGTACGCCGTCGTCGAGGATCTCCTCCATGACCGCGCCGGTGCGGATCCCCACACCCAGCCTCGCGAGGGTCTCCCCCAGCACCAGCCCGGCCTCGGCGTCGAGCTGCCGTTCCATCAGGTGCCCGGCCAGGTGGAGCAGCGTCACCGGCAGTCCCCGCCCGGCCAGGCCGCGAGCCGCCTCGATGCCGAGCAGCCCGCCGCCGACCACCACGGCGTGCCGTGCCGTACCGGCCGCGGCGACGATCGCCTGGCAGTCGTCCAGCGTCCGGAACGCCACGGCCCTGTCCACTCCGGGCACCGGTGGCACCACGGCCTCGCTGCCCGTCGCCAGCACGAGGATGTCGTACGGCTCGCGCCTGCCGTCGGCGGTGAGCACGACCCGGGCCTCCCGGTCGACCGCGGTCACCTCGACGCCCGGCGGGGCCGTCACCCCGTGGTCGGCGTACCAGGCCGGGTCCAGCAGCCGCACCTGGTCCGGCGTCATCGTCCCGGCCACCACGTTCGACAGCAGCACCCGGTTGTAGGGCTGCCTGGCCTCGGCGCCGAACACGGTCACCTTGATGTGCTTGTCCCGGGCGCGCACCTCGCTCACGAGACGGGCGCCCGCCATCCCGTTTCCCACGATCACCAGCCGGGTCATCCGGCACGCTCCACTCTCACCGCGCACACCTTGAATTCCGGCATTCGTGACACGGGGTCCAGCGCGGGGTTGGTGAGCAGGTTGGCCCCGGCCCAGTGGAACGGCATGAACACGGTGTCCGGCCGGATCGCCCGGTTGACCCTGGCCACGGCCTCGGCCGCACCGCGGCGGCCGACCACCCGCAGCCTCTGCCCGGACGACACCTCCAGACGCTCGGCGAGGTCGGGGTGGAGCTCCACGAAGGCCTCCGGCGCCGCCGCGTTCAGGGCGGCGACGCGCCGGGTCTGGGCGCCGCTCTGGTAGTGCGCGAGCACCCGGCCGGTCGTCAGGTACAGGGGGTAGTCCCCGTCGATGTCCTCCTCCGGCGGGCGGTGCTCGACGGGAACGAACCTGGCGCGGCCGTCGGCGGTGGCGAAGCGGTCCAGGAACGGCCGGGGCGTGCCGGGGTGGTCTTCGGACGGGCAGGGCCAGAACACGCCGGTCTCGGCGGCGATCCGTTCGTAGGTGATGCCCGCGTAGTCGGCGATCCCTCCGGCCGAGGCCCGCCGCAGCTCGTCGAAGACCTCGCGCGGGCCGGTGGGGAAGCCCTCCGGGCCGCGCAGCCGTACGGCGAGGCCCCGGAGGATCTCAAGGTCGCTGCGCACGCCCGGCGGCGGGACGGCGGCCTGGCGGCGCAGCAGCACCCGGCCCTCCAGGTTGGTCATCGTGCCTCCCTCCTCGGCCCACTGGGTGGTGGGCAGCACGACGTCGGCCATCGCGGCCGTCTCCGACATGACGAAGTCGGAGACCACGAGCAGGTCCAGCGAGCCGAGCCGCTCGGTGACGTGCCCCGCCCGGGGCGCGGAGATCACCGGGTTGGAGCCGAACAGCAGCAGCGCCCGGGGGCCGTCCTCGGTGCCCAGCGCGTTCAGCAGCTCGTAGGCGGAGCGTCCGGGTCCGGGCAGGTCCTCCGGCTCGATCCCCCACACGGCGGCCACGTGGGCGCGTGCGGCGGGATCGTCGATCTTGCGGTAGCCCGGGAGCTGGTCGGCTTTCTGTCCGTGCTCGCGGCCGCCCTGCCCGTTGCCCTGCCCGGTGACGCAGCCGTAGCCGGATCCCTCGCGGCCCGGCAGCCCGAGGGCGAGCGCCATGTTGATGAACGCGCTGACCGTGTCGGTGCCCTTGGCGTGCTGCTCGACGCCGCGCCCGGTGAGGATCACCGCGCGGCTCGCGTCGCTGAGGATCCCCACGGCCAGGCGCATCTGGGCGATCGGCACGCCGGTGATCCGTTCCACCCGCTCGGGCCACCAGGCGGCGATCGAGGTGCGGATCTCGCCGAACCCGTTCGTACGGCCGGCCACGTACGCCTCGTCCACGTGCCCTTCGGTGATCACGATGTGCAGCAGGCCCAGGGCGAGCGCCAGGTCGGTTCCGGGAGCCGGCTGGAGGTGGAGATCGGCCTGCCGCGCGGTCGCGGTGACCCGCGGGTCGATGACGATCAACCGGCCGCCCCCACCGCGCATCGCGGCGAGGTGGCGCATGAACGGCGGCATGGTCTCGGCCATGTTGCCGCCCGCGACCAGGACCGCGTCGGCTCCGGCGAGGTCGGTGATCGGGAAGGGAAGACCGCGGTCCATGCCGAAGGCGCGGCCCGCGGCCGCGGCGGCCGAGGACATGCAGAACCGGCCGTTGTAGTCGATCTGGCTGGTCCGCAGCACCATCCGGGCGAACTTGCCGAGCTGGTAGGCCTTCTCGTTGGTGAGCCCGCCGCCGCCGAACACGGCCACGCCGTTGGGGCCGTGCTCCTCCTGGAGCGTGCGGATCCGGCCGGCGACGAAGTCGAGCGCCTCGTCCCAGCCGACCGCCTCGCCGTGCAGGAGCGGGGTGGTGAGCCGCTCTCCACTGGCCAGCAGCTCACCGGCGGTCCAGCCCTTCTGGCAGAGACCGCCCGCGTTGGCGGGGATGTCCTCCCTCGGAACGATCGTGACCGTCTCTCCCACGGCGACGTTCATGCCGCACTGCAGCGCGCAGTAGGGGCAGTGCGTCGCCGTCCCCGCTTTCACAGGCATCTGGGCGGGAAGTGAGGTCGGCATGTGTCCGATGGTGCTTTCAGGCGGTTTCACCGCTGGGTCCCCTCTGTTACCGATGTGCTACAAGCCGCTAACCAAGTTCACGTTCGCGATGAGACGGGTGTGAGCACTCAGACGCGGGCGGCCGCCAGGCTCGGCACCGGACCCACGGTCCGCAGGTAGCAGGACCAGGTCAGAAGCGCGCACACCGCGTAGAAGGCGGCGAACGCGCCCAGGGCGACGCCCGCGCCGCCGGTCGCCGCGATGGAGCTGCCGAATCCCCGGTTGATGAAGAAGCCGCCGAACGCCCCGATCGCAGAGATGATCCCGATCGCGGCGGAGGCGTCGCGCTTGCCGACGGCCAGCGCGGTTTCGTAGGCGGGCGTGCCCTCGGCGATCCCCGCGGTGGCCTTGGCCCGGAAGATCGCCGGGATCATCCGGTAGGTGGAGCCGTTGCCGATGCCTGCGGTGGCGACCAGGAGTATGTAGGCGCCGAAGAAGAGCGTGAAGTCGTGCCGGACCAGGCCCTGCCAGACCAGGGCCACCGCGCCCGCCATGGCCGCGAAGTTGACGAGCGTCACCCGGGCTCCGCCGAGCCGGTCCGACAGCCAGCCTCCGGCCGGGCGGATCAGTGAGCCGACGAGAGGCCCGAGGAAGGCCAGCGTGACCAGGGAGGCCCGCTCGGGGAACTGGCTCTTGATGAGCAGCGGCAGCGCGGTGGAGTACCCGATGAACGAGCCGAAGGTGCCGATGTAGAGGGCCGACATGATCCAGGTCTGGGCCCGTCCGGCGATCTTCAGCTGGTCCCTCGGGCTCGCCTTGGCGGAGGTGAGGTTGTCCATGAAGAAGTAGGCGCCGACCGCGGCGGCCAGGATGAACGGGACCCAGAACAGCCCGGCGGCGGCGAGCCCGAAGGCCCCGATCACCAACGGCATGAGGAGCTGGACGGAGCTGACGCCGATGTTGCCTCCGGCCGCGTTGAGACCGAGCGCCGCGCCCTGCTTGGACTGGGGGTAGAAGTAGGTGATGTTGGCCATGCTGGAGGCGAAGTTGCCGCCGCCCAGGCCCGCGGTGGCCGCGATCAGCAGGAACACCCAGTACGGCGTGCCGGGGTCGCTGACCGCGACGGCCAGCAGCACGGCGGGGACGAGCAGGAGCAGCGCGCTGACCACGGTGAAGTTCCGGCCGCCGAACCGGGCCGGGGCGAAGGTGTAGGGGATGCGCAGCGCCGAACCGACCAGGTTGGGCAGGGCGACGATCCAGAAGAGCTGGTCGGTGGAGAATCTGTAGGCGCCGAGCTGCACGGTCACGATGCTCCACACCGTCCAGAGCGTGAAGCCGAGGTGCTCAGCGAAGATCGAGAAGATCAGGTTCCGCCGGGCGACCTTCCGCCCCTGCGCCTCCCAGAAGCCGGGGTCGTCGGGCCTCCACTCGCTGATCCAGGGCTTGACCATGCTTCCTCCTGTTTCGTCGGGGATCGATCGAAATTCTCAGGAGGAGCTGTTACGCACATTCACGGTCGGTGATGGTGCGCAGGTTAAGTGTGTCTAACAGCGGAAATGTGCAATGCATACGCCGCACGCGCGCAACATCCTGGAAACATCACGCATGTGCCGGCCACGGTTGAGGTCGCGAGGCAACGGGAATCGTGTGCGTGTCCGTTCGTCGCCTCGGGGAGTGCGCGTGGCCGTCCAGCCGATCCTACTGTTCACCGATCCAGTGCTACGGACCGTAGCCGAACCCGTGACCACCTTCGATCGGGAGCTGCGGAGGCTGGTCAAATCCCTCCAGGCCACCATGCGGGCCGGCGCCGGCCGTGCGGGCCTGGCGGCTCCCCAGATCGGGGTCCCGCTCAGGGTCGTCGTCTACGAGCTGGAGGGCAGGTCCGGTCACCTGATCAACCCCCGCCTGGAGCTGTCCGAGCGGAAGATCGTCGCCGACGAGGCCTGCCTGTCCGCCCCCGGCGTCTGGTGGCCGCTGGAACGCTCCTACATGGCCACCGCCCGCGGCCACGACATGTTCGGCAAACCCATGATCGTCCGCGCCCTGGGCATGCTCGCGCGGGTTCTCCAGCACGAGACCGACCACCTCGACGGCATCCTCTTCGCCGACCGTCTCCCCGCCGAGGAGCGGGAACACTTCCTGCGGGCCGCCACCCTCTGAAATACTGAACGTGTCCACATGAACACGAAGGGTCGACTGTCGATGGCCGCCGTCTCGCGCGGGAAACGCACCCACGACCTGGTCCCGACCGCGGCCGATCCTGAGCGGCGCCTTCCGGGGACTCCCCGGGAGCTCTACGACTCCCTCCCCGAGCTGCCCAACCTGAAGATCGAATTCATCGGAGGGAGGATGGTCGTGAGCCCGTCCGGCACCCCCGAGCACGCGGACCAGGCGATGTCGCTGGCCCGTGCCCTATTCCCCGCTGCCGACAAGCAGGCCTGGCGGGTCTGGACGGGAATGGTCGGCGTCTGCCTGGAAGGCAGCCGCGACATGGTCATCCCGGATCTGGTCGTCGCTCCACGCGACGCCCCTCGCTGGGGCAGGCGGGAGCTGCTCTCGAGCGGCCTGATCCTGGTGGCCGAGGTGGTCTCCCCCGGCAGCGCCCGCGACGACCGTGAGCTCAAGCCCGGCGCCTACGCCTCGGGCGGCGTGCCGGTGATGATCCTCATCGACCCGGAGTGCTCCCCGGCGCGGATCACCGTGTTCAGCGACCCGGACGAGGGGCGCTACCGAACCTCATCGTCGGTGGAGCTCGGCGACAAGATTCACATCCCCGCCCCGGCGGATCTCCTGCTCGACACCTCCGTCTTGGACGACTGAGCCCTGTTCAGAGAGGCCCGCTCGGGAGGGAAGCCATGAACGGGCACCCCCGCAGCCTCGCGTTCACCCGGATCGATCCTGGCGGGGGTGCTTTCCGGCTACCGGAACACACCGGTCACGACCGGTCGGTGGTCGCCCCATGCGTCCGGTCGGCTACCGGGCGATCTCCCGGAGCGCGACGCCCAGCAGCGCGTCCACGGTGTCCCTGACGAGCGCGGGCGCCTGCGGGTCGGTGCCGCCCTCGGCGAGTGCGCGCTCGGCCCAGTCGTCGACGATCGCGAGCGCTCCCGGGGCGTCCAGGTCGTCGACCATGCGGGCGCGGACCTCACCGAGCACGCTCTCGGCCTCGGGGCCGGTCTGCAGCCCGGTGGCCGAGCGCCAGCGTGCCAGCCGTACCTCCGCGGAGGCCAGCTGATCGGCGGTCCACTCCCAGTCGGCGCGGTAATGGTGCGCCAGCAGTGCCAGCCGGATGGCCATCGGGTCGGTCTCCTGGCGGAGCCGGGAGACGAAGACCAGGTTGCCCTTGGACTTGGACATCTTCTCACCGTCGAGGGCGACCATGCCCGCGTGCACGTAGGCCTTGGCGAAGGGCCACTCGCCACAGGCGACGTGGCCCTCGTGGGCACCGCACTCGTGATGCGGGAAGATCAGGTCGGAGCCGCCGCCCGCGACGTCGAACCCACTGCCCAGGCGGGCCAGCGCGATCGCGGTGCACTCGACGTGCCAGCCGGGCCTGCCGGGGCCGAACGGCGAGGGCCATGACGGCTCTCCGTGGCGCTCGGCGCGCCAGAGCAGCCAGTCGAGCGGGTGCTTCTTGCCCGGCCGTTCGGGGTCGCCGCCGCGCTCGCCGAACAGGGAGAGCATCTGCTCCTCCGAGTATCCGGAGACGGCGCCGAACTTGGGCGCGGCGGCGACGTCGAAGTAGACGTCCCCGTCGAGGTCATAGGTGGCGCCCTTGTCACGCAGGCGCTCGATCAGTTCGGCGACCTGGTCGATCGCCTCGGTCACACCGACGTATTCGCGCGGCGGGAGGATGCGCAACGCCTCCATGTCGGTGCGGAACAGCTCGATCTCGCGCTCGGCCAGCTGCCGCCAGTCGATCCCGGTCTTCTCGGCGCGTTCGAGAAGGGGGTCGTCCACGTCGGTGGCGTTCTGGACGAAATGAACCTCGTGACCGGCGTCCCGCCAGGCCCGGTTGACCAGGTCGAAGGCGAGGTAGGTGTTGGCGTGGCCCAGATGGGTGGCGTCGTAGGGCGTGATGCCGCAGACGTACATCCGCGCCGTGGAATCCGGCTGGGTGGGGCCGACCTCTCCCGCGGCGGTGTCGAACAGCCGTAGCGGAGCACCAACACCGGGAAGCCGAGGAACCTTCGGCGCAGACCACGATTTCATGTAGTGAGCCTATCCAGCAGACAGACCGCCCCGATCACCCCGGGGCGGCAGATACAGGGCACTCATCTCAACCGCGAGGATGCGCCCGATCATTCCGGCAGAACGCGACGGAAAGCCGCCGGATCGCGAGGATCACCGGTGAAGTCGTAGCGGACGCCGTCGGCGGCCAGGGCGAGCAGGGAGACCGACAGGGATCCGTAGACCCGCCCGTCGGGCAGTTCGGCACGGATGATCATGGCGCGGGGGTCGTCGTCGGGCAGGCCCGCCCCGGTGGCGAGTTCCTGCCACCTCTCCCAGGAGCCGTCGATCCCCGAGGGGCGGCCGGCCTTCTCGAAGAGGGGACGGAAGAAGGCGACGCGCGCGTTCTCGTCACCCCGTTCCCAGCCGCTGTTGACGATCATGTGGGTTCCCGTGGGGAGGTTCTCCTCCTCCAGCGCGTCGCCGTCCCAGTGCCACAGACAGACTCCGCCGGGATCGGCCAGGACCAGGTGGAAGGGGTCGTAGCGGGTCAGATCCAGGTCCGGCAGACGGCCTTCGGCCGCCACCCGGAGCGGTAACTCCCCCCGGGACCGGCGCGTCTCCTGCGGGGCGAGCACTCCACGGCCGTTGAGCAGAGCGCCGATCCGCTTGGCCTCGGGATCGACCGCCAGCCAGGTCCCGCCCGCCTGGAGGTCCTGTCCGCCGAGCAGGCCCGGCCAGTGCTCGCCCGGGGGAATCCACGGCCGGTCGACGAACTCGTCACGAACCCCGATCAGGATCAGCGGAATTTTGGCGCTCGGATCGAGGCTGACGACAACCGTGCACATGCCCGGCAGAGTACAGTCCCGCCGGGCGCGGCCTCAGATCGGGGGCCAGGGAATGGCGGGCCAGTCCTGCGAGGGAAGGGGATGCAGGCCGGTGTCGAGAAGCCTGCGGACCCTGGACCAGGTGGCCTCCACCTCGGTGAGGGTGAGGAGCTCGCGGAGCCGGCGGCCCAGACGGCCCTGTTCGAGATCGCGCTCAAGACGGGCCAGGACGTTCATCGCCTCGCGGGACAGGGGTTTACCGCGCCACTGCCAGAGCACCGTGCGGAGCTTGTCCTCGGCGGAGAAGGAGACGCCGTGGTCCACTCCGTAGACGTGGCCGCCGGAGAGCGGGAGCAGGTGGCCGCCCTTGCGGTCGGCGTTGTTGACGACGGCGTCGAACACGGCCATCCGCCGCAGGGCGGGCTGGCGGCTGCGGATCAGCGCCATGAGGTCGATCTCGGGGTCGGTGTCGATCCACAGCTGGCACATGCCGGGGCCGAAGGGGCCGTCGCGGTAGACGGTCGGCGGGACGATCCGCCAGCCGATCGCCGCCGAAACCTCGAAGGCGGCCACCTCGCGGGCCGCCAGGGTGCCGTCGGGAAAGTCCCAGAGCGGACGCTCCCCCCGCACCGGTTTGTAAACGCAGGCCGCGGCGAGCCCGCCGAGCCGTACCGAACAGTAGAGCGTCATGTTGGTCGCCTCGACCAGTCTTCCGGCGACCTCCAACTGACCATCGCGGAGCAGACGCAGAGCGGTGTCGTCGTCCAGTCCCATCGCGGGCGCCGCACTCAGCGTGGGCTCGCTTTCGGCACTCATTCGCCTCCCTCACCTGGTGACGCGCTCCTACCCCGGTAACCGTTGAGACGCACGCAAATATGCCCGCCGGCATCAAGTGGCTGGCCGCACAGCGGGCAGGGGGGACGCCCCGCCGCCACGACGGCGATGGCGCGCTTGGTGAAGGCCCTGGCCGCGCCGGGGCTGATGTGCACGCGCAGCACCGCGGGCTCGGAGAGCGGGGACGCCTCGAACTCCTCGTCGTCCTCCGCCACGATCTCCTGGGCCTCTATCACCACCTGCGCGGTTTCGGAGTCCCAGGCCAGGGCCATGGTGCCGACCCTGAAGTCCTCGCTGATCGGTACGTCGAGCGGGTCGTTGTCGGTCAGCGCGACAGGAGCGGTGGCGGGCACCTGAACGTCCCCGCCGCTGCGGCGCCGCACTTCGTCGAGCAGCTCGTCCAACCGGTCAGCCAGCGCGGCGACCTGGAACTTCTCCAGCCCCACGGTGGTCAGTCGGCCCTGTCCCCGGGCCTGTAGAAAGAAGGCTCGCGATCCCGGTTGCCCCACGGCACCGGCCACGAACCTCTCGGGTGGATCGTAGTCGAAGACCGGCATAGCCCGACCTTACGTGGTCCCGGCTCCGCCGCCGACTGCGGCATCGCTCCCGGTCAAGTTTTCTCCCCCGTCTTCATGTTCTGAATCCTCCGAAGGCCGCAGTCCGGTCACATCTCCACCGAGATCGTTGAGCCTGAGCACGAAGGGACGCAAGGGGGTGTAGCGAATCGCTGTGAGCGACGCGGGATCGGCCGTTATCCGTTGAAAATGATCCAAATGGAGACCCATGGCGTCGGCCACGATGGCCTTGATCACGTCTCCGTGGCTGCAGACCAGATAGACCGCCTTCGGGCCCAGCCGCTCGTTCCACTCCCTTACGGCGCTCACCGCGCGGTGCTGCACCGCGGAGAGGGATTCTCCCCCGGGGAACGTCGCGGCGCTCGGGTGGTTCTGCACGACCGGCCAGAGCGGGTCCTTGGCGAGCTCGCCGAGCGGGCGGCCCGTCCAGTCACCGTAACGGCACTCCCCGAAACGGTCGTCGGTCAGAACCTCCGTCGGGCGCCCGTCCGCCACCGCCTGGGCGGTCTCCTGACAGCGTTCCAGCGGGCTGGAGACGATCGCGTCCAGCTCCAGCGGCGCCAGCCGTACGGCCAGCGCCTCCGCCTGCGCCTGTCCGGCCTTGCTGAGATGGACTTCTGGGGTCCAACCGGCCAGCACCGGACCGGTGAGATGAGTCAGGCCGTGTCTGGCCAGCAACAAGGTCGTCACGTGGGAAAGTCTTGCAGGCCTCGCTCCACTACTTTTAACTGCCCGGGCGGTAACCTGGCCGGATCATGGAGCAGCGCTATGTGGGCCGCAGCGGCTTATCGGTATCCCGCCTCGGGCTAGGGACGATGACGTGGGGGCGCGATACCGGCGCCGAAGAGGCAGCGGCGCAGCTCCGCACGTTCGCCGAGGCCGGTGGCACCCTCATCGACACCGCGGACGTCTACGGCGGCGGTGAGGCCGAAAGGCTGCTCGGGCGGCTGATCCGTGACGCGGTGCCGCGCTCGGAGCTGGTGCTGTCCACCAAGGCCGTGCTGACCCCCACCGGACGCCGGCCGCGGGACGCCTCCAGGAAGCACCTGATCGCCGCCATCGACGCCTCGCTGACCCGGCTGGGGGTCAACGAGGTGGACCTGTGGCAGCTGCACGCCTTCGACCCGGACGTCCCACTGGAGGAGACCCTGGCCGCGGTGGACGCCATCGTGTCCTCGGGACGGGCGGCCTACGCCGGAGTGTGCGACTACACCGGCTGGCAGCTCGCGGTGGCCGCCGTCAGCCAGCGCGCGGTTCCCAGCCGGGTGCCGATCGTCGCCTCACAGGTCGAGTACTCACTGCTGGCCAGGGACGCCGAGCGCGAGCTGATCCCGGCCGCCGAGCACGTCGGCGCCGGGGTGCTCGCCTGGTCACCGCTTGGCAGAGGGGTTCTCACCGGCAAGTACCGCACGGGCATCCCCGCCGACTCGCGGGCCGCCACCCCGCATTTCGCCGACTTCGTCAAGCCGTACCTGGACGAGAGGTGCCGCCGGGTCGTGGAGTCGGTGACGACCGCGGCCGAGGGGCTCGGGGTCTCGCCGCTGGCGGTCGCCCTGTCGTGGGTCCGCGACCAGCCGGGGGTGACCTCGGCCATCGTCGGCGCCCGCACCCACGCCCAGCTGGCCGGAGTGCTCCAGGCCGACGACCTGACCCTGCCGGTGGAGATCAGGGAAGCACTCGACGACGTCTCGGCCGAGTGAGGTACAGCCAAAACGAGAAACCATCTCGCGTATCACTAGTCGATACCGAATCGCAACTTTACGTGGAAAACTCCGGCCTCCCCACAAAACTGTCAATGAGTGACGGGAGGGGGCGCCCGAGTTCAGCGAGGCTTCGTCATCGGTGTGCAAGGGGGACAATTGCGAACTGCGATCTCTGCCGGTGCTCTGGTGCTCGCCCTGGGGGGCGCGCTCCCCGTGGCCGCGGCCACCTCCGCGAGCGCCGCGGCGCGGATCGACTGCGGCAACGGCGGGCTGATCGGCGGGCTGACCGGTGAGCTCTGCAAGGCCGTGACCACCGTTGGCGACGTCGTGAACCAGATCACCGGCAACACATCGGCCACGGCGGCGGACACCCACGACTCCGGCGGCGCGCCCAAGACGACCGCGGACGACCCCGGCGCCCGGTCGGCCGCGGCGCCGAGCGCCGAGCCCTCCGGCGAGCCCGCGCCCGAGGGGGCCAAGGACAGCGGTCTGCTGCCCACGGTCCTGAACGACGTCTGCCTCTCGCTGGTCGCCTCTCCCGAGTGCCCGAGCCCATCGGCGACCTCCACCCCGGAGCAGGCCGCGGAGCCGTCCCCGTCGCCGCACCCCAGCCCCTCCCGGAGGAACAGGCACAAACCCGCGGAGAGGAAAACGGTCCCGATCGCGGCCGAGCCCGTCCGCCCCCCGGAGACCCGCACGCACACGACCGACACGGACGAGCCGGTGATCCCCCAGCCGCCGCCCGCGGTCGACGCCGAGGCGCCCCGGGTGGAGCTGCTGTGGCCCGGCCCTGCCGTACAGGAGTTCCAGAAGCGGATGCCGGGGAGACAGGCCGTCACGCCCACCCGGTCGTCCGACACGCTGGGCACCGCGTTCACCGCGGCACTGCTGGTCGTGGCGATCCTCGCCGTCCGCGTGCTGTACGCCAAGCGGACCGGCGAGGAGTCGATGCCGTTCGAGCCGCTCCGGGTGGGGCGGCACCGGATGGCCTAGGGAGCCGGGCCTCCTAGGCTCCGATCGCGTGCACGCCGCCGTCGACGTGCACGATCTCACCGGTGGTGGCGGGGAACCAGTCCGACATCAGCGCGAGACAGGCCTTGGCCGCGGGCACGGTGTCGCTCAGGTCCCAGCCGAGCGGCGCCTTCCCCGGCCAGCTGTCCTCGAACTCGGTGAAGCCCGGGATGCTCTTGGCGGCCATGGTGCGCAGCGGCCCGGCCGCCACCAGGTTGACGCGGATCCCGTGCTTGCCGAGATCCCGGGCCATATAGCGGGAGCAGGACTCCAGACCGGCCTTGGCCACGCCCATCCAGTCGTACACGGGCCAGGCCTTGGTGGCGTCGAAGTCGAGACCGACGATCGCGCCCCCCTCCTTCATCAGGGGCAGGCAGGCGACCGCCAGCGACTTGAACGAGTAGGTCGACACGTGCAGGGCGGTCGAGACGTCCTCCCACGACGTGTTGAGGAAGTTGCCGCCCAGGCAGCTCTGCGGGGCGAAGCCGATGGAGTGCACGACACCGTCGAGCCCGTCCAGGTGCTGGCCGACCCGGTCGGCCAGCGAGTCGAGATGCTCGGTGTTCTGCACGTCCAGCTCGATCACCGGCGGCGGCTCGGGGAGCCGCTTGGCGATGCGCTCGACGAGGCTGAGCCGGCCGAAACCGGTCAGCACGACCTGCGCGCCCTCCTCCTGGGCCAGCTTGGCGACGGAGAAGGCGATGGAGGCGTCGGTCAGGACGCCGGTGACCAGAATTCGCTTGCCTTCGAGGATTCCCATGTGTCAGTGCCCCATTCCCAGGCCGCCGTCGACGGGGATCACGGCCCCGGTGATGTAGGCGGCGTCCTCGCTCGCCAGGAACTTGACCACGCGTGCGATCTCGTCGGCGCTCGCATAGCGGCCCAGCGGGATGCTCTTGCGGATCTGCTCCTGGTGGGCCTCGTCCAGCGCGGCCGTCATGTCGGTCTCCACGAAGCCGGGGGCCACCACGTTGACCGTGATGCCGCGCGAGCCCAGCTCCCGGGCCGCGGACCGGGCGAAGCCGATCATCCCGGCCTTGGAGGCGGCGTAGTTGGTCTGCCCGGCCGAGCCCAGCATGGCCACCACCGAGGAGATCAGCACGATTCGCCCGCGCTTGAGCCGCAGCATGCCGCGCGTGGCGCGCTTGGCCACCCGGTAGGCACCGGTCAGGTTTGCGTCGATGACGTCGGTGAAGGTCTCCTCCTTCATCATCGGCAGCAGCGTGTCCTTGGTGATGCCCGCGTTGGCGACGAGCACCTCGACCGGGCCGTGCTCGGCCTCGACCTTCCCGAACGCCGCGTCGACATCGGCCGTGCTGGTCACATCGCACCGCACGCCGAACAACCCCTCGGGGGGTTCTCCGGAGCGGTAGGTCACGGCGACGGCGTCACCGGCCTTGGCGAGTTCGCGGGCGATCGCGAGGCCGATGCCGCGATTGCCACCGGTTACGAGAACAGATCGAGCCATACAGCTGACGCTATCGCCTCTTCGGAGGTAAAACTCTTGTCCGCGAGGGACAAGATCACAGGGCTAGGATCGTTGACATGCGCCAGATCGATCCCGACTTCCTCGCTCTGCCCCTGAGGCGGCTGGCGGACGCGGCCTTGCAACGCGCCCGCGACCTCGGCGCCGAGCACGCCGACTTCCGACTCGAACGCATCCGCTCGGAGACCCTGCGCCTGTCCGACGCCTCGCTTGAGGGGTCCATGGACGCCGACGATCTGGGCTATGCCGTACGGGTCGTCAAAAACGGCACCTGGGGCTTCGCGGCCGGTATCGAACTCACCGCCGAGGCCGCCGCGAAGGTCGCCGAGCAGGCGGTGGAGGTGGCGGTCATCTCCGCGGCCGTCAACCGCGAACCCATCGAGCTGGCCCCGGAGCCGGTCCACTCCGGCGTCACCTGGGTCTCGGCCTACGACGTCGACCCGTTCGAGGTGCCGCTGCCCGACAAGGTGGCCCTGCTCGCCGACTGGTCGGCCGGGCTGCTGAAGGACCCGCGCGTGGACCACGTCCAGGCCTCGCTGATGCAGGTCAAGGAGCAGAAGTTCTACGCCGACACGGCCGGCACCTCCACCACCCAGCAGCGGGTTCGCGTCTATCCCCAGCTTGAGGCCATGAAGGTGCTGGACGGCTGCTTCGACTCGATGCGCACCCTCGCCCCGCCCGCCGGCCGGGGATACGAATACCTCACCGGCACCGCCTGGGACTTCCCGGGCGAGCTCGCGCGCATCCCCGAGCTCCTGGAGGAGAAGCTCAAGGCCCCCTCCGTCGAGGCAGGACAGTACGACCTGGTCGTCGACCCGTCGAACCTGTGGCTGACGATCCACGAGTCCATCGGGCACGCCACCGAGCTGGACCGGGCCCTCGGCTACGAGGCGGCCTACGCCGGGACCAGCTTCGCCACCTTCGACCAGCTCGGCAAGCTGGTGTACGGCTCGCCGGTGATGAACGTGGTGGGCGACCGCACGACGGAACACGGCCTGTCCACGATCGGCTACGACGACGAGGGCGTGGCGACCAGGCAGTTCGACATCGTCTCCGGCGGCATCCTGGTCGGCTACCAGCTCGATCGGCGGATGGCGCTGCTGAAGGGCCTGGGCGCCTCCAACGGCTGCGCCTTCGCCGACTCCCCCGGCAACATGCCGATCCAGCGCATGGCCAACGTCTCGCTGCTGCCCGCTCCCGACGGTCCCTCCACCGAGGGGCTGATCTCCGGCGTGGAGCGCGGCATCTACGTCGTCGGCGACAAGAGCTGGTCCATCGACATGCAGCGCTACAACTTCCAGTTCACCGGTCAGCGGTTCTACAGGATCGAGAACGGCAGGCTGGCCGGTCAGGTCCGCGACGTCGCCTACCAGGCCACGACCACCGATTTCTGGCGGTCGATGGCGGCCGTCGGCGGGCCGCAGACCTACGTGCTGGGCGGCGCGTTCAACTGCGGGAAGGGTCAGCCGGGCCAGGTCGCCCCGGTCAGCCACGGCTGCCCGTCGGCGCTCTTCCGCGACGTGCGCATCCTCAACACCCGGCAGGAGAGTGGCAAGTGAGTGGGATGACCCCCCAGGAGATGATCGAGAAGGCTCTGAGCCTCTCCACGGCCGACGACACCGTCGTGATCGTGAACGAGAGTTCCAGCGCCAACCTCCGGTTCGCCGGCAACACGCTCACGACCAACGGTGTGGCCCGTTCCTCCCAGCTCACCGTGATCTCGGTCGCGGGCCGGGGCGTGGGCGTGGTGTCGCGGGCCGGGGTCCGCCCCGAGCAGCTCGCCGACATCGTCGCCGCGGCCGACCGGGCGGCGGAGGACGCGCAGCCGTCCGAAGACGCCCGGCCGCTGGTCGAGGGCGACCGCTCGGCGGACTGGGACCTGCCCTCCGAGCCCACCTCCATCGGCGTGTTCGGCGCGTTCGCCCCCGCCCTGGGCGAGACCTTCGCCGTGGCGGAGGCGGGCGGCCGCAAACTGTACGGCTTCGCCGAGCACATCGTCACCACGACCTTCGTGGGCACCTCGGCGGGGGCCAGGCTCCGCCACACCCAGCCCACCGGCCGCCTGGAGCTCAACGCCAAGTCTTCCGACATGAAGCGCTCGGCCTGGACCGGTATGGCCACTCGCGACTTCTCGGACGTGGACGTGGCCGCGCTGGACGCCTCGCTGGCTCAGCGCCTGGAGTGGGCGAAGAACCGGATCGACCTGCCGGCGGGCCGGTACGAAACGCTGCTCCCGCCCACGGCGGTGGCCGACCTGATGATCTACATGTACTGGACGGCCGGCGCCCGGGACGCCTTCGAGGGCCAGACGGTCTTCTCCAAGCCCGGTGGCGGGACCCGCGTGGGAGAGATCCTGTCCTCCCTTCCGATCCGCCTGTACAGCGACCCGGCGGCGCCGGGCATCGGATGCGCGCCCTTCGTCGTGACGCATTCCTCCAGCCGGCACAGCTCGGTGTTCGACAACGCGATGCCCTTGGAGCCCACCGACTGGATCTCCGGCGGCACGCTGGCGAACCTGCAGCAGACCCGGCACTCGGCCGAGCTGACCGGCATGCCCGCGACCCCCGCGATCGACAACCTGATCATGAAGGGTCCCGGGAACGGCCGGTCCCTGGAGGAGATGATCGCCTCCACCGAGCGTGGCCTGCTTCTCACCTGCCTGTGGTACATCCGCGAGGTGGACCCGCAGACCCTGCTGCTCACCGGGCTGACCCGGGACGGCGTCTACCTGGTGGAGAACGGCGAGGTCGTGGGAGAGGTGAACAACTTCCGCTTCAACGAGAGCCCGGTGGACCTGCTCGGCCGCCTCACCGAGATCGGCGCCGAGGAGCAGACCCTGCCGCGCGAGTGGAACGACTACTTCACCCGCACGGTCATGCCCCCGGTCCGGGTGCCCGACTTCAACATGTCGACGGTCAGCCAGGCCAGCTGACCCCCGCCCGGGCCCCGGCGGGCGAAAGGTCCGGCGGCGGGCCCGGAGGCGTAGGCCCCAGGGCGTCCGGGCCCGTGGGAACGGCGAAGGGTGTCGACGACCTGTCTGTGACGACAGGCGTCGGCACCCTTCCCACCGCGCCGCCGGTCAGAAAAGGCGGAGCTGACCGGTCGTCACCGGTGCGGACGTGCTCGCCTAGCGCTGCACGAGCGGGATCGTGTGCACCCGCTCCCAGCGTTTGCCGGTCACCAGGCGGGCCGTGGCGTCGGTGAGGTCGTAGACGACCGACCACCGGGTGTGCCCCTGGGCCACCCGCTGGAGCAGGTTCATCCCGTCCTGCCAGTTCTTCGCCGAGGGAAGGCCCTCGGCGAGCTTGCCGTACCGGTCGTCGGCCAGGCGCTGCTCGCCGGTGGTACCGGTCATGGTGAAGTTGGTCAGGATGCGGTCCTCGATGACGTTGAGCTCGCCGTTGGCGAACTCCACGACGGCCGACTTCCCGGTGGCGTCGGCCAGCAGGTAGTGGACCTGCGGGCCGCTGGTGAAGTCGATGTTGTAGCGGCGCATGATCGCCACCGCTTCGTCCACGGTCGCGGCTTTGTCCAGCATCAGCCGGATGATCCGCATACTGCCGACAGTCGGGCGATCGGCCATCTTGGGCGGCGGCTCTCCGACGGGGACCGCGGCCATGCCGATCGCCAGGCCTTTCTCGTTCACCCCGTCGAAGGGGGCGAGCACGGCGTGGGCCATCCTGCGGCGGGCCCGAGGATCGGTGAGGTCCGGCGCGTTGGCGTCGCCGAGCAGGTAGGACAGGTCCACCAGGGAGACCGAGGCGTAACCGTCGGACGGGTCTGCGTGCACGATCATCGCCGGGTTGGGGTCCCAGTCGAAGTTCCGGCCGAACAGCGGCCGGTCTCCGGCCAGGTGGAACAGCGAACAGGCCCAGCCGTCGGCGCGCCCGGTGAGCTCCTCCTCGCTGAGCGGGGCCTCCCGGTTGTAGGACCCGTGGAAGGTCATCTCGTACATCGGGAGGTCGTCCACCTGGCGCAGGCTCTGGACCGTCCGCCGGACGTCGGCGGCGGTCTGGTCGAGCACGGAACCGCGCGAGGCCGGAGCGGCGGCCGAGGTGGAGGCCGGGGCTGCGGCCTGGTTGCCCGTCGGGGCGGCGGGCGGCCCGCCGGCCGGGGTGGAGCATCCGGCGAGTGACAGCGCCGCGGCCAGCGCGACCCCTGCGATCCGACGTGGCTTGGCCATCCTCGTAGTCTGCACCGTGGACGCCCCGCCGTACAGGATCAAGCGTCCTCTAGGCGGAATCCGACCTTCATGCCGACCTGGAAGTGGCCGACCTCGCCGTCGACGATGTGCCCTCTGACCTCGGTCACCTCGAACCAGTCGAGATGGCGCAGGGTCTGCGCGGCACGGCGGATGCCGTTGCGAATGGCCTGCTCGACGCTGTCCTCCGAGGTGCCGACGATCTCGGTCACCCGGTACGTTCGATCCGTCATCCCGACCTCCTTGTCCGAAGGCCATGATCGCACGAATGGCCGCTCCCGCTCGACAGCGAGGCCAGAGTTGGACCCGCCCTGTCCCAGGTCTAAGTTGGAGTTGTGAAGGGATGGCACAAGCGCCAGGTGGTGTACCAGGTAACCGATGCTCAGCCATCGCTCAGCGAGGACATCGGGAAACGAGAGAAGTACTACTTCATCAAGATGGGGATCCGGCTGATCTGCCTGATCCTCGCCTTCACCGTGCCTGCCCCGCTGCCCGTGAAGCTCCTGCTCTTCGCCGGGGCGATCTTTTTGCCATACGTTGCCGTTATCGGGGCCAACGCACCTCGCCATGGGGTTCCCGATGCCTTTGACAGGGAAGACAGTGGCCAAAACGAGATCCCACGCCACCGACGCGAGATCGGGTCGTGACTAAGTCTTGACGCATCTTAGGGGTTGGAGGTGTACGCTTTAGCCAAGTGCCCTGGTCCCCCGTCGGGGCACTGGTGCCGGCGTTCCGGGCCCCCGTCGGAACGCCGATGAAGCGACGCCGGGTGGTTTGCCCCCGTAACCACCCGGCGTCGCCCTTTTCCCGGACTTTACTTCTCGCTCATCGTCTCGGTGACCGCCTTCTCCCAGTTGCGCGCCAGCGTTGTCAGCCGTTCCACCGCGTCCGGCGGTGCCGAGCCCGCTCCCTGGGCGAGTCCCAGCAGATAAGCCGTCAGCGGCGCGGCCGGCCGGGTCACTCCGTGGGCGACCTCCTTGGTCAGGTCCAGCAGCGCGTCCCGATCGACTTTCGCCGGATCGATGCCCAGTTCCCGGCAGACCAGTGCGGTCCACTCCGTCAGCACGTTCACCTCTTCACCCTTTCGTCCATGAGCACGCTCGCCCGTCCTGTTCATGAGCGCGCTCTCATCTCATCCATGAGCACGCTTGCCTGGTTCATCCATGAGCACGCTTGCCTGGTTCATCCATGAGCACGCTTGCCCGGTGAGCCCTCACCGGCCTCGCGTCTGCGCTCCCGGACCCATTTCACCGCTCCGGGCTCGCTTCAGATCGTCCGCCGTGTCGCAGTCGAACCACGGCTGCCCGGCGAGATGAAGTCTGGCGGGGGCCAGCGGGGCGAGCAACCCGTGGAGCGACCGTCCCTCGTAGCGGGCGAGCGCCTCCGCGAGCTCCGCCGTACGCCAGACTCCGGTAAGCCACTGTTCCCGCCCGTCGTCGTCCACGAGCACGGCTCCCGTCTCCGCGGCGTCCAGCAACGCCGACACGTGTCCGGCGGTCAGGAACGGCAGGTCGGCCGCGAGCAGCGCCACCCAGGGCGCGCTCACCTCGGCCAGCCCCACGCGCAACGCGGAGACCGGGCCGCCGCCGGGCGGATCCTCCCGCTGGAAGAGCGCGCGGGGCAGGCCGGGACGGTGCGGGCCGACGACGATCAGCTTCCCGGCGTCCGGTACGGCCGCCGCCACCGACTCGATCAGCGGCCTGCCGGAGACGAGCATGCCCGGCTTGTCCCGCCCGCCGAGTCGCCTGGCGAGGCCGCCCGCCAGGATGCACGCGTCGTAGCGCGCGGTCATCCGCCGATCGCGGACATCGGGCGGGACGGCTGCAGGAAGGCCGGGTCGTCGATGCCATGCCCGGCCTTCTTGGTCCGGACGGCGGCCGTCCAGCGCTCGGCGATTTCCTCGTCCGTCGCGCCCGAGCGCATCGCCGTTCGCAGGTCGGACTCCTCGGTGGCGAACAGGCAGTTGCGGATCTGGCCGTCGGCGGTGAGCCGTACTCGATCGCAGGCGCCGCAGAACGGCCGGGTCACCGAACCGATCACCCCGACCCTGGCCGGCCCGCCGTCGACGAGGAACAGCTCGGCCGGGGCGCTGCCGCGCTCCACCGGATCGTCCTCGGTCAGGTCGAAGGCCTCCTTCAGGCCGGCGAGGATCTCATCGGCCGTGATCATGTTCTCCCGGCGCCAGCCGTGCTGGGCGTCCAGCGGCATCTGCTCGATGAACCGGAGTTCGTATCCCCGCTCCAGGCAGTAGCGCATCAGCGGGACCGCCTCGTGGTCGTTGACGTCGCGCATCAACACGGTGTTGATCTTGACCGGGCGCAGCCCCGCCGCGTCGGCCGCGGCCAGGCCCTCCAGCACGTCGTCGAGCCGGTCGCGGTGGGCGAGCTTCCTGAAGATCTCCCTGTCAAGGGTGTCGAGGGAGACGTTGACCCGGGCCAGGCCCGCCGCGGCGAGGGGGGCGGCCAGCCGTGCCAGGCCGATGCCGTTGGTGGTCAGCGAGACCTGAGGAGTGGGGCGCAGCACCGTGGTGCGAGTGACGATGTCCACCAGCTCACGGCGGAGCAGCGGCTCACCGCCGGTGTAGCGGACCTCGGTGATGCCCAGCCGCTCCACGCCGATGGTCACCAGCCGGACGATCTCATCGGCTGTCAGGAGATCGGGTTTGGGCAGCCATTCGAGCCCTTCGGGAGGCATGCAGTACGAACACCGCAGGTTGCAGCGGTCTGTGAGGGACACCCGCAGATCGGTCGCCACCCGGCCGAACGAGTCCTGCAACACGGGACGTCACCTCCCCAATCCATCCTGGAGCCGAACAGGGGGCCAGCCTACGGCCACCCCCCTGCCTAGCCCAAAATCAGGCTATATCGGCCAACAACAGTGCGGCTGCACCGTTGATTCCTCGGAGGATCAGACAATCTCAGCCCTTGATACAGATGACCTGCCGGAGGTGAGCGACCACCTTGACCAGGTCGGTCTGTGCGGCCATGACCGACTCGATGTCCTTGTAGGCGCCCGGGATCTCGTCGATCACCCCGGTGTCCTTACGGCATTCGACACCGTGGGTCTGCGCCTCGAAGTCGGCCAGCGTGAAGGTCTTTTTGGCCTTGGTCCTGCTCATCCGGCGGCCGGCGCCGTGCGAGGCCGAGTTGAACGCGCTCGCGTTCCCCAGGCCCTTCACGATGTAGGTGCCGGTCGCCATCGAGCCGGGGATGATGCCGAACTCGCCGGATCCCGCGCGGATCGCGCCCTTGCGGGTGACGAGCACGTCCACGTCGTCGTACCGCTCCTCGGCCACGTAGTTGTGGTGGCAGGAGATCGGCTGCTCGAACGTGATGCCCTGAAGGTGGCGCCTGAGCACGCCGCAGACCAGGGCCATCATGACCGCCCGGTTGCGCCGCGCGTAGTCCTGCGCCCAGAACAGGTCACGCCGGTAGGCGTCCATCTCCGGGGTGCCCCCGACGAACACCGCGAGGTTCCGGTCGGGCAGATCCTGGTTGTGCGGCAGCTTCCGGGCCTGCTCGATATGGAACTCGGCCAGTTCCTTGCCGATGTTGCGCGACCCCGAGTGCAGCACGACCCACACCGTGCCCTCATCGTCGGCGCAGATCTCCAGGAAGTGGTTTCCGCCGCCCAGGGTGCCCATCTGCACCTCCGCGCGCTCCCTCTTCGGGTGCACGGCCGAGGCCAGGGCGTCGAAGCCCTTCCAGAAACCCGCCCAGTCAGCGGTCTTGAGCCCGTGCAGTGCGGACGGATCCACCGGCTCCTTGTGGTGGCCGAACCCGACCGGGATCGCCTGCTCCAGCCTCGAACGCAGGTAGGCCAGGTTGTCGGGCAGGTTGTCGACCTTGAACGAGGTCTTCACCGCGGTCATCCCGCACCCGATGTCCACTCCCACCGCCGCGGGCGAGACCGCGTCACGCATCGCGATGACCGAACCCACCGTCGCGCCCATGCCGTGATGCACGTCGGGCATGACCGCGACCCCGTGCACCCACGGCAGGTTCGCCACGTTGCGCAGCTGCTGCATGACATTCGGCTCGACCTCGGCCGGGTCGGCCCACATGCGGATTGGCGCGCGGCCACCCATCACCTCGTTGTACGTCATCCCCACATCGCCTCCCTCCAGCCGATCGGCCGATCGACGACGACAATGACGCCAGACCCTCACCATTCCTGCAACCGAATTAAGGATCCATAGCCTGTTCTCCGGCAAAAACCCGTTCAAATCTGCGGGAACGGCCGGCCCGCCGCCTTCGTCCGATGAAATGTCTCGATCGCCGGGAAGGGCACTGCCACAATACGGGCATGCGATGCACCCAGTGCGAGAGCACGGACCTGGAGCCGGGTTTCATCGAGGACGCCGGCGAGCACTCCCAGGGGTACAGTCGCTGGATCAAGGGCCCTCTGGAGCGCGGGCTGTTCGGCGGCGCCAGGCGTCTGGGAAAGACGCGCTGGATCATCGACGCCTTCCGCTGCACTCACTGCTCCCATCTCGAACTGTTCGTCCGCCCGAAAGATTGAACGCGGCCCGGCGCCTCCCCTACCGGCCCCGAGCCCTCTCGCGCGGGGAGCGATCAGGGAGCGGCGATCCCGGTGCCGCGGGCGAGCAGGAGGACGACGCCGACCGCGGCCACCGCGACGGCCGCGGCGAAGGGAACCCGCGGTGACCGCCCTCCCAGCGACAGCCCGGCGGCGGCGAACGCTCCGGCTCCGGCGAGCGCGGCCCAGCCTCCCGCGCCGGGCCGGTCAGGGGGGCCGAAGACGAGCAGCCCGGTCGCCAGGAACAGCGGCACCGGGATCAGGACGCGGACCCGGGCGGCACCGAGCCGTTGCGGCCAGCCGCGAACGCCGGTGGCGAGATCCGCGGGGATGTCGGGGAGCACGTTGGCCAGGTGTGCCCCGCATCCGAACAGCGCCGCGGCGAGGACGGCCCACCATGCGGGCCACGGGTGGCCGGGCAGGCCGAGGGTAACGAATGCCGGCAGCACGCCGAATCCCACGACGTAGGGCAGCCACGACAGCATGGTGGCCTTCAGCCCGAGGTCGTAGGCCCAGGCCGCCGCGACACCGGCGAGATGGACGGCCCCGGCCATCGGGCCGGAGGCGAGGGAGAGCGGGACGCAGAGAACCAGGGCGGTGATCGCGGCGGCCCACAGCGTCCGGACGCTCACCATGCCGTCGACGACCGGTTTGCCGGTACGGCTGGCCGCGATGTCCCGTTCGGCGTCCACCGCGTCGTTGCACCAGCCGATCGAGAGCTGACCGGTCAGCACGGCCGCGGCCACCACGGCGCATCCGGCCGCGTCGCGCCCGCTCGCCACGGCCAGCGCGGCCACCAGGGCGGTGACGGCCGCGGTGGGCCCGGGATGGCAGGCCCGCGACAACCCCAGGACCGCCGCCAGACCGGTCCCCCGCCCCAGGACCCGGCTTCGGCTCCGGAGGCTCCGGAGGGGGGCTCGGCCCTGCTCCCGGCGCGGACGCCCGCTCGTCGTCACAGAACCGATCTTATTGCTTGTTCTTGTCGCTGCTCTGTGTTCGCGGTGCGGAGAAGGTTCCAAGGCAACATCACCGCGCTTAAGACTCCAAGTGCCGCTGCGGCCATCAGTGCCGATCGGACGCTCCATTGGGCGGCCAGCAGGCCACCTGCCGCGATGCACGCCGGCTGTACGACCTTGGCGGAAGCCGACCAGGCTGCGGTGACCCTCGTGAGCAGACCGGCGGGACATAAGCGGAGTCGGGTGGTGGCGAAACTCGGGTTGAAGACACCCGCCGCGAACAGCAACACGCATTGCGACACGAGCACGACCGCGAGTGCCGGGGAGGGTGCCGTTGGCACAAACACCAATGGCAGAAGGCACGGGCCGCGCAACGCACCGAAGATCAGCAGCGTGCGATCGCCGCCCAGTCGCCGGTTGATCCCTTGCGCGCTCAACGCACCGGCCAGGCCGGCTGCGGCTGGAAGACCGAGAACCAGGCCATACTGCCAGGGCGGCAGGTGAAGTTCGCGGAGCATCAAGAGGGCGAGCAGCGGAGACGTCATCAAGAGTCCGCCGCCCAGCGTCATGGCGTTGAGGTAGAGAGCTCTGAGCGTCGGGTTCTGCCAGATATGCCGCAGACCACCGCCGCGGGGCGAAGACGGGGATCCGCTCGGGTCAGGAGCCTCGGTTGGTGCCGGCTCGCTCACTCGCGTCAGGCCTAGCGCGGCGGCCAAGAAACTGACGGCATCGACGGCCACGGATACGAAGGCGCCCAGAGCACTGACGAGGGCTCCACCGATGACCGGTCCGATGGTTTGCGTCGACCAGTTGGTGGCCTCCACGCGAGAATTGGCGTTGATCAATTCCTCATCACGTAGTACGAGCTTCATGTGAAGGCTGAACCCCGCGGCGTAGATGATGTAGCCCACGGTTTGCGACGTTGCGGCGACCACCAGATGGACGAAGGTCAAACCGTCGAGGGCGGCTGCCGCCAGTAGCGAGGCCAGCATGAGGAACTGGACGGTCTCAACGAGCCGGAGCACCTTGACGACCGGAAAGTGTTCAAATACTCGCGAACCCCATGTCGCGATCACACCACCGGCGACGGCGGAGACAGCGGCCATTGTCGTGACAGCAGCCGGAGACGCGTTCAACTCCACGATCGCGATGATCGGGAAGATGCCAGCCGCAATGGCCGTGCCTGCGGCGCTGATCGAATATGAGCCCCAGATCCGATTCCACTGCCGTATCCCGATGCCTGTGCTCACGACGGCTTCTCCCCTGACCACTTACTCATCGCCTCCAGCACGCGTGTATAGATGCGCACTCATGAGCAGGAGATCGGAACTGCCCGCTTTCACCGTCAGATTCTCTCGATCCCGGAGTCTCAGGCGCACCCTTATCTATGTATCTATGGCTCGACTCACGCTGACAGGTTTGTGATGGTGAGCCGTTCCCCATGAGCCGGTTCGAGGGCCGGGGTGTCACCTGGCCACCGGCGGCTGCGAGGCATGCCGTACACGCAGGTGGGCAGGAGGCAGGTATCCGATCTCGGCTGCCCGGGGGTATTGATCACATGACGCGAATCGCCGCTGTCCGTGGCGCGCTTCCGCCGAACCGCTACTCCCAGGCCGAGATCACCGACGCGTTCGCGCGGATATGCCTGTCCGAGGGCGCCGACCGGCGGTTGCTGGACCGGCTGCACGCCGGCGCGCGGGTCGAATCCCGCCATCTGGCGCTCCCGCTCGACCAGTACGCCAAGCTCGACGGCTTCGGGAGGGCCAACGACGTCTTCGTCGACTCCGCCGTCGCTCTGGGCGCCGAGGCGATCGGTGCCGCGCTGGAGGCGGCCGGGCTCGCGCCGGAAGACGTGGACATGATCCTGTTCACCTCGGTGACCGGTATCGCCGTCCCTTCGGTGGACGCCAGGCTGGCCGGCCGTCTGGGACTGCGCCCGGACGTCAAGCGGGTTCCGGTGTTCGGGCTCGGCTGCGTGGCGGGGGCCGCCGGCATCGCCCGCCTGCACGACTACCTGCGCGGCTGGCCGGACCACGTGGCCGTGCTGCTGTCGGTGGAGCTGTGCTCCCTGACCCTGCAACGCGGCGACCCCTCCCCCGCCAACATGGTCGCCGGGGCGTTGTTCGGCGACGGCGCGGCGGCGGTGGTGGCCTGCGGCGACGAACGGGAGCAGGAGACGGCCGGGCCGGCCGTGGTGGCCACCCGGAGCCGCCTGTATCCCGGCTCCGGGCACGTGATGGGCTGGGACGTGGGCGACACCGGTTTCCGGGTGGTGCTCGACGTGAGCGTCCCGGACATGGTGCGGGCCTACCTGGCCGGCGACGTGCGCGGCTTCCTCGCCGATCATGGTCTGACGGCGCGGGACGTGACGGCCTGGGTGTGCCATCCCGGCGGCCCGAAGGTCCTGGAGGCCGTGGCCGAGACGCTTCAGCTGCCGGACGGCACGCTGGACGTCACCTGGCGCTCGCTGGCGGAGGTCGGAAACCTGTCCTCCTCCTCGGTGCTGCACGTCCTGCAGGACACCCTCGCCCTGCGACCGCCGCCGGGCACGCCGGGCATGCTCATCGCGATGGGCCCCGGCTTCTGCTCCGAACTCGTCCTGCTGCGCTGGTAGGCGCCGATGTGGGGACATCTGCCGTCCTGGTACCTGCTGCTCGTGCTGCTCGTCGGGGTGGAGCGCCTCGTCGAGCTGGTCATCGCCCGCCGCAACACGCGCTGGAGCCTGGCCCGGGGCGGAGTGGTGTCCGGGCGCGGTCACTATCCGTGGATGGTCGCCCTGCACACCGGGCTGCTGGCCGGATGCCTGCTGGAGGTGGGCCTGGCCGGCCGGCCCTTCGTCCCGGCGCTCGGCTGGCCGATGCTGGGCCTGGTGATCATCGCGCAGGGGTTGCGCTGGTGGTGCGTCGTCACGCTGGGCCGGCGCTGGAACACCCAGGTGATCGTGGTTCCCGGCCTGCCACCGGTGACGCGCGGCCCCTACCGGTTGCGGTGGCTGCGCCACCCCAACTACGTGGCGGTGGCCGTGGAGGGCATGGCTCTGCCTCTGGTGCACGGCGCCTGGATCACCGCGGTGACCTTCACCGTGCTCAACGCCATGCTGATGGTGGTGCGGATCCGGTGCGAGGAGGCCGCTCTCGCCTCGCTCGCCCCGGTGGCGCCCGGACGGACACCCGCGTGATCGACGTCCTGATCGCCGGTGGAGGACCGGCGGGCCTGGCCACCGCCATCCACGCGGCGCTGGCCGGGATGGAGGCGGTCGTGGTCGAGCCCCGGCCCGCGCCGGTGGACAAGGCGTGCGGCGAGGGGCTGATGCCCAGCGGAGCCGCCGCCCTGCGATCGCTGGGTGTGCGGGTGGAGGGCCGGCCACTGCTCGGCATCCGCTACCTGGACGGGCGGCATCAGGCGCAGGCCGCGTTCCGGGACGGCCACGGGCTGGGAGTGCGGCGCACCGCGCTGCACGCCGCGCTGTCGGCGCGGGCGGCCGAGCTGGGGGTGCGGATCGTTCCCGGCAGGGTGGACGGAGTACGGCAGGGCCGTGACGCGATAGAGGCAGCGGGGCTGCGGGCTCGCTGGCTGGTGGCCGCGGACGGCCTGCACTCCCCGCTGCGCGCCCTGCTCGGGCTGGAACTGCCCGCCCGCGGCCCGCGCCGGTACGGCCTGCGCCGGCATTACCCGGTCGCGCCCTGGACGGATTTCGTCGAGGTTCACTGGGCCGCGTACGGCGAGGCATATGTGACGCCGGTGGGTGAGAACCTCGTCGGCGTGGCCGTGCTGAGTTCCCGGCGCCGCGGCTACCGGGAGCACCTGGCGGACTTTCCCGCCCTCCTGACCCGGCTGGAGGGGCCGGCCGCGACCCCGGTGCGCGGCGCCGGGCCGCTGCGCCAGCGGGTGCGCGGCCGGGTCGCCGGGCGGGTGCTGCTGGTGGGCGACGCGGCCGGATACACCGACGCGCTCACAGGTGAGGGCGTGTCGCTGGCGTTGCTGTCCGCGCGAGCCCTGGTCCGCCGCCTGCGGGAGGGCGCTCCGCAGGCGTACGAGGACGACTGGCTGCGGCTGTCCCGGCGCCATCGGTTGCTCACCGGGGCGCTTGTCTCGGCCCGCCGGCACCGCGTGCCGGCACGGCTGATCGTCCCGGCGGCTCAGCGGATGCCCGCCCTGTTCGACGCGGCGGTGCACGCCCTTGCATAGGACCCGTTCCGGCCGGTCTTTCCGCCCCGCCGCGGTCACCCCGGCGCGGGCACGCCCCGTCAGGAATCGGAGCCCTGGCGTGGCGAGAGCTGGTGAACGGCGCTCAGCTTGGGGGCGTAACGGTTAGTCCCCGCGAACCGGATCCGCCACTCCCCGTCCCGGTGGTCCGCCACGGTCTGGGTGAAGCGCCCCTGGACGTCGGTCGTCGTGTCGGCCACCTTCGTCCAGGCCGTCTCCCCCGGTGCCCGGTGCATGATCTCGACGGGCTGGCCGGGGAACGGGGCGTAGTCGAGGTATCCCTGCGGGTCGACCCGGTTCAGCACGCCCGTGACCACTGCGCCCGCGCCTTTCCTGGACGGCTGGATGGCGCTGAACCTGGTCTCGCGCTTCAGCCAGAAGCCGGTGTACCCGGTGACCGTGGAGCCGTCCGCGCCCCTGGCGGTCGCGGTGACGGTCCAGCGCCCGGCGGGATACCAGCGGCTCAGTTTCTTCTCCGGCAGGAACCGCCAGGTCCGCCAGTCGTCTTCACCGTCCAGCACGGGATCCGCCGCCCGCGGTCTGATCTCGGCCCTTCCCTGGACGACGAAGCCCGGCTCCCTTCGATCGGCGGAACCCACACCGGGAGTGGGTGGCACCGGCCCGATCATCGGCGGGGAGGCGCCGGGCCCCGGAAGCTGGCCGATCACGGGAAGCTGGCCGATCACGGGAGCGGGGCCGGGCTTGAGGTCGGGGCCGGGTTTGAGGACGGGACCCGGCTTGAGCACAGGACCCGGCTTGGGGACGGGGACGGGAAAGACCCCCGCTCCGGACTCGGGCGGCGCCCCCGGCTCGACCTGAACGGTCACAGCGCCCGGGCCGTCGGCCCCGCGGGCGACCACCTTGACCACCAGGCGTACCGCACCGGTCGGCCCGACCACGGGGGCTTCGGGACGCAGGACTATGGAGCGGATCACCAGGTTCCCGGCTGCGGCGGGCACCGGCTCGGCCGACGCGGGGAGGGCCGAGGCCCCCGCCACCAGGAAAGGAAGAAGGACTCTCATGGTCAGGACGCTAGAAATCCCCCGGTAATGGCCGAGGAGGCGACACACAACCGGTTGGGCAAAACACCGTCCGCACGACGCGTACCGGCGCCCGTCCCTCCGGGGAAGAAGGAGGGACGGGCGCCGACGGGGGCCGGGTCAGCTGTCATACATGCCGTCGATGACCTCGGCGTACTTGGCGTGAATGACGCGGCGCTTGAGCTTCAGGCTCGGCGTGAGCTCCTGGGTCTCGGCCGTCCACTCCACCGGCAGCAGACGCCAGCGCTTGACCTGCTGGACGCGGGCCAGTTTCTCGTTGGCGGTGGCGACCGCGGCTTCGACGGCCTTGAGGACGTCAGAGTGCTCGGCGAGCTCGGCCAGAGTGGCGAACTCGATGCCGTGGCCCTGGGCCCAGCCCGGAGCCACCTCGCCGTCGAGGGTGAGGATCGCCACCGGGTACGGCCTGCCGTCACCGTAGGCGAGGGCCTGGCCGATGAGGGGATGCTCTTTGAGGTAGTTCTCGATGTTGGCCGGGGAGATGTTCTCGCCACCGGCGGTGATGATGAGCTCCTTCTTCCGGTCGATGATGCGGATGAAGCCGTCCTCGTCGACCACGCCCACGTCGCCGGTGCGCAGCCAGCCGTCGTCGTCCAGCAGGTCGGCGGTCGCCTCGGGCCGGTTCAGGTAGCCGCGGGTGTTGGCGGGGCTGCGGGTCAGGATCTCGCCGTCCTCGGCGATGCGGACCTCGACGCCCGGACCTGGCCGGCCGACCGTGCCGAGCTTGAAGCAGCCGGGGGCGTTGGCGGTGAACGCGCCCGTCGTCTCGGTCATGCCGTACACGTCGAGCACGAGCAGGCCGAGACCGGCGAAGAAGCGCTGGACCTCCAGCGGCATCGGCGCGGCGGCGCTGGCCAGCCAGCCCGCGTTGTCGAAGCCGATCATCGAGCGGATGATCGACAGCAGCGCGGCGTCGGCCTGCTCGTAGGCGGCCCGGACCTCGGGCGAGGGAGTCCGCCCGTGCTGGTTGGCCTCGATGTAGGCCAGGCCGGCGGCCATGGCGTTGCGCACGTTCTCCTGCTGCTCCTCCGGCTGGGTGGACAGCAGCGCCTGAAGGCGCGCCATCATCTTCTCCCAGACACGCGGGACGCCGAAGAACAGCACCGGCTTGACCTGGCCGAGGGTGGCGCCGAGCTGGGCGAGGTCGGTGCAGAAGTGAACGTGGGAGAACTTGAACAGCGGCAGATAGAGGCTGAGCACCCGCTCGGCGATGTGCGCGTAGGTGAGGTAGGAGATCTGGGTGCCCTTGGTGGGCAGTGCGCTCATCCGGTCGGTGGCCACGACCTCGAAGAACACGTTGGCGTGGGTCAGCGGCACACCCTTGGGATTGCCGGTGGTGCCCGAGGTGTACAGAACGCTCAAGGTGTCCTCGGCGGTCACCGCCTGCCAGCGGGCGTCGATCGCGGCGGGATCCTCGGCGAGCCGTTCGCGGCCCAGGGCCAGGAAGTCGTCCCAGCCGAGGAACCGGTCACCGGCCGGGGCACCCTCCAGCACGATGATCTTCTGGAGTCCGGGAAGCTCGTCCAGCACCGGCTCCCACCTGGCCAGTTCCTCGGGGCCGCCCAGCACCGCGATCTTCGCGGCGACGTCGCCGGCGACGAAGGCCACCTGCTCGGGGGCGAAGGTGGAGTAGACCGAGCACGACACGCCGCCCGCGTGCACCGCTCCCAGGTCGGCCAGGACATGCTCACTGCGGTTGATCATCATCAGCGCGACCGCCTCGCCCGGCCGCAGCCCGAGGGCGACGAATCCGGCGGCGATCTCCAGGACCCGCTGCCGGGCCTCGGCGTAGGTAAGGGTGGCCCAGCCGCCCTCGATCGGGTCGGAATAGGCTGGAGCGTCGGGGTTCTGCTCCGCTGCCTCTCTCAGCTGGGCACAGACGGTACGGCCTGCGATCTCCTGCTCGATCGCCGCACGCTCTTCAAGGACACCGGCCATGGACGCGCCTCCCGAAAGTGCTCACTTGCACGAGTGGGATGCATCGCACCACACGGTGTTACCGAAGAACAAGACCTTGTAAGTGAGAAGAAACGCCACAATGCACAACCTCCCTCGCTATCACGTCAGGACGTGTACGTAGAGTTAAAAATCGATCACATGATGACACCGGGGGGTCACATGACATCGAGAACGGCCACTCGCGAGAAAACCTTCTTCGGACATCCACGCGGCCTCGCCACGCTCTTCGGCACCGAGATGTGGGAGCGCTTCAGCTGGTACGGCCTGCGAGCCATCCTGGCCACCTTCATGGCCGCATCTCCCGCCGTCGGCGGCCTCGGCCTGCCGCAGGGGACCGCCCAGGCGGTCGTCGGCATCTACGGCGCGCTCATCTATCTCGTCACCCTGCCCGGCGGCTGGGTGGCCGACCGCGTCCTCGGCGCCCGCAGGGCGGTGCTGTGGGGCGGCCTCATCATCATGTGCGGCCACATCAGCATGGCCATTCCCGCCGAGACGGGCGTCTTCGTCGCGCTCGGGCTGTTCCTCATCATCGTCGGGACCGGGCTGCTGAAGCCGAACATCTCGGCGATGGTCGGCAAGCTCTATCCGGAGGACGAGGACGCGCGCAGGGACTCGGGTTTCTCCCTCTTCTACCTCGGCATCAACATCGGCGCGTTCATCGCCCCCATCATCGTCGGCTGGCTCGCCGCGGACAACCGGTGGCACCTGGGCTTCGGCGCGGCGGCGGTCGGCATGGCCCTGGGTCTCACCCAGTATGTGCTGGGCGGCCGTTACCTCAGGGGCGTGGGCGAGGAGCCCGGACACCACCTGACCCCTCGCGAGCGCAGGCACTTCTCCCTCGGTCTCCTCATCGCCGTCGCCGTCGTCGCCGTCGCCATGGCCGTCTGGGTGACCTCGGGCACCTTCAGCCTCAGCGCCTTCGCGCTCGTGATGACGGTATTCGTCGTCGCCGTCCCGGTCCTCTACTTCGCCTACATCCTGCTCGGCAGCCACAACCTGACCGAGGACGAGCGCTCCCGGATGAAGGCCTACATCTGGCTGTTCATCTCCGCGGCGACCTTCTGGATGCTCTACGACCTCGCGCCGACCGTGCTGCTGTTCTTCGCCCAGGACAAGACCGACCTGACGATGTTCGGCATCCGGATCACCGCCGCGACGACGCAGGCGTTCAACCCGCTGCTCGTCATGATCTTCGCTCCGCTCTTCGCGGCGCTCTGGGTGAAACTGGGCAACCGAGTGACCTCTCCCCACAAGTTCGTCATCGCGCTCTTCATGAACGGGATGAGCTTCGTGGTCATGGCCCTGGCCGCCGCCCTGGCCCAGCACGGGAGGATCTCGGTGTGGTGGCTGGTACTGGTCTATCTCGTCCAGGTCATCGGCGAGCTGGCGATGAGCCCCATCGGGCTCTCGATCACTTCCAAGCTCGCTCCCGCGGCCTTCAAGAGCCAGATGCTCGGGGTGTGGTTCATCGCCATCTCCGTGGGCGACGCCGTGGGCGGGCAGACCGGCCGGCTGAGGAACTACATGTCGGAGCCTATGTATTTCCTCACACTCGCGGGGATCGCCCTCGCGGCGAGCGTGGTGCTGTTCATGTTCGTCGGCAAGCTCAACGCCATGATGCGGGAGCACCACGAGGAGGGCGCGGGGGCCGGTTCCCTGCCGTCCTAGTGGAAATCACATAGAGCCGGTCATGGGATGATTTATCCGTGAATCAGGTCCTCGATCTCATCGGAATCTTCGTCTTCGCGCTCTCCGGCGCGCTCGTCGGCGTCCGCAAGCGGCTGGACGTGGTCGGCATGGCCGTATTGGCGGAGATAACCGCGCTGGGCGGCGGAATCCTGCGCGACCTGATCCTCAACGTACCGCCCGCGGCCTTCTTCAGCGTCGGCTACGTGGTCGTCCCCGTCGCCGCCACCGTGATCGTGTTCTTCTGGCACCCGCACGTGGAGCGGGTGATGCCCGCGGTGAACGTGCTCGACGCGGCGGGCCTCGGCCTGTTCTGCGCGGTCGGCACGGAGAAGGCCATGAACTACGGCCTCAGCCCCCTGCACGCGGCCCTGCTCGGGGTCACCACCGCGGTCGGCGGCGGCATCCTGCGTGACATCCTCGCCGGGCAGATCCCGAGCCTGCTGTACGACCGCCAGCTCTACGCGGTGCCCGCCATGCTCGGCTCGGCGGTCATGGCCGTGCTCTACACCCTCGACCTGCACGGCTGGCCGGCCACGCTGGCCGCCGCCGTGCTCGCCTTCGGGCTGCGCATCGCGGCCATGCGGCTGCGGCTGCGCGCGCCGCTGGCCAGGGGCGTCACCTCGGAGTAGGACCTCACAGCGCCGGGGTGAGCGGCTCGGCGGGGCGCGCGCCGTAGGCCCCCCTGACCCTGGCCTCGGCGATGCGGCTCACCGCCTCGGCGATGACCTGCGGTGGCTGGGTGAAGGGCAGGCGCAGCCGGCCCTCCAGCGTGCCCTCCACGCCGAACCAGGTGCCCGGCGCGAGCCGTACGCCGTGACAGGCCGCCGCGTCGGCCAGCGGGGTGGCCGACGGGCTCGGCAGCCGCACCCAGAGCGAGCCACCGCCCCGGGGAACGGTGAAACTCCAGTCGGGCATTTGCTCGGCCAGCGCGGCCACCAGCGCGTCCCGGGACGCGCTGAGGCTCCGGCGGCGCTCGGCCCTGGTCTCCTCGATGTCCTCGAACAGCCTGGTCACGACCAGCTGCTCGAAGAGGGGGCTGGCGATGTCCATGGCCGCGCGGAGCACGGCCAGGCGGCGGACCATGGCGGCGGTGGTGCGGATCCAGCCGATGCGCAGGCCGCCCCACCACAGCTTGGACGCCGACCCGATGCTGATCACCCGCCCGTCGATGTCGAAGGCGGCCAGCGGGGCGACCCTGGGCACCTCGTCGATCGCCAGCTCGCTCCAGCTCTCGTCCGCGATCAGCGTGGTGTCGCACTGCCTGGCCGCGCTGACCAGGCCGGCCCGCGTGGCGTCGTCCATCAGGTGCCCGGTCGGATTCTGGAAGTCGGGGATCACGTAGGCGAGGCGGGCCGCCGACTGGCGCATCGCGCAGGTGAGCAGGTCCAGATGCCAGCCGTCGTCGGGGATGCCGACCGGGACGATCCGGGCGTTGCGCATCCTGGCGACGTCGAGCGCGTGCGGGTAGGTGGGCGACTCCAGCAGCATCGGATCGCCCGCCGACAGCAGTGTCGAGGCCACGAGGTGGATCGCCTGCTGGGCGCCCGTGGTGACCAGGATCTGCTCGGGGCGGGTGGCCACCCCCCGCCGGGTGTATCGGGCCGCGATCGCCTGGCGCAGCGGCGCGATCCCGACGGAGTCGTAGCCCATGCCGAGCCCGTAGCGCGGGTAGCGCTCCGTCGCGTAGGCGATCGCCTCGGGGAGCGTCGAGGCCGCGAGCGGGGCGGCGGCGTGCATCGGGAGCAGCCCGTCGTCGTTGGAGACGATCCACGGATTGTCCGTGCCCAGCGCACCGGCCTCGGGCAGCGCGGTCCAGCTCCCGGAGCCCTGCCTGCTCTCCAGATAGCCCTGCTCGCGGAGCCGGTCGTAGGCGGCGGTCACGGTGGTGCGGCTCACCCCCAGGGCCTCGGCGAGGTGCCGCTCGGCCGGGACGCGCGTCCGCACGGGCACCCGCCCGTCGAGGATGAGCGCCCGCACGACCTCGGCCAGCGCCTTGTAGTACGGCCTCGCCTCGGGATCGATCGCCAGGAGACGGGCGAGCTGGGGTCCGCTCAGATACCGGTCCATGCCACCACTATAAGGCCACTTTTCATGATTGGCCCTTCTATCCTGGGTTAATGGTCTGCACGATTAAGGCCATTATGAGCGAAGTTTCTCTGCCCACTTTCGGTTCCCTCCCCAACCGGCTCCTGCGCCTCTACGCGGGTCTCGCGCTCTACGGTGTCGGCATCGGCCTGCAGATCGAGTCACACCTCGGCGGCAGCCCGTGGGACGTGTTCCACCAGGGACTGTCCATCCACCTGGGCCTGTCGGTCGGCACCTGGATCATCCTGGTGGGCGCCGCGGTCATGCTGCTGTGGATCCCGCTCAAGCAGAAACCGGGTATCGGCACCATCAGCAACGTCGTCTTCGTCGGCCTGTTCGCCGACGCCGTCATATGGCTGGTCCCGACGCCGGAACCGATGGTCGCGCGCTGGGCCTGTCTGCTGCTCGGCGTCGTCGTCACCGGCGCGGCGACCGGCCTCTACATCGGCGCCGGGCTCGGCGCGGGCCCGCGGGACGGGCTGATGACCGGCCTCAACCGCTTCGGCCTGTCCATCCGCTCGGCCCGCACGATCATCGAGATCACGGTGCTGGCCGTGGGCTGGCTGCTCGGCGGCACGGTGGGCCTCGGCACCCTGGTGTTCGCCCTCGCGATCGGTCCCCTGACCCAGTTCTTCATGCCCCTGATGCGGCCCAGGAGCTGATTTCCGAGCGGCGGAGGTATTAGCGTCAACCACATGCGGATCGAGGACTACGCCCTTATCGGAGACATGCAGTCGGCCGCCCTGATCGGGCGGAACGGCTCCATCGACTGGCTCTGCCTGCCCCGCTTCGACTCACCGGCCTGCTTCGCCGCGCTGCTCGGCGACAAGCACAACGGACAGTGGTGGCTCGGCCCGGCGGACGCCGGACAGCCCGACGCCACCCGGCGCCGCTACAGGGGCGAGACCCTGGTGCTGGAGAGCGAGTGGGACACCCCGACCGGCACCGTCCGCGTGATCGACTTCATGCCCGCCCGGCACGCCAACCCCGACCTGGTCAGGGTCGTGGAGGGCGTGTCGGGGACGGTGGAGATGGCCACCGAGATCCGCATCCGCTTCGACTACGGCCGGATCGTGCCCTGGGTGCGCCGCAGCGACGGCCTGATCCAGGCCGTCGGCGGTCCCGACTCGGCGTGGCTGCACTCCCCGGTTCCCCTGCAGGGCGGCGACTACGCGCACAAGACGAGGTTCCGGGTGTCCGCGGGCGAGCGCCTGGCCTTCGTGTTCACCTGGCACCCCTCACACGAGACCAAGCCGGTCGAGATCGACCCTTTCGAGCAGCTGGAGAAGACCGAGGCCCTGTGGACCGCGTGGGCGGAGCAGTGCACCTACCAGGGGCCGTGGCGTGACGCCGTGGTCCGCTCCCTCGTCACGCTCAAGGCCCTCACCTACGAGCCCACCGGGGGCATCGTCGCCGCCCCCACCACCTCGCTGCCCGAGGACCTCGGCGGGGTCCGCAACTGGGACTACCGCTTCTGCTGGCTGCGCGACGCCACCATGACGCTGGAGGCCCTGCTCGGCTCCGGATATCTGGACGAGTCCCGCGCCTGGCGCGCGTGGCTGCTGCGGGCGATCGCGGGCCGCGCACAGGACCTGCAGATCATGTACAGCGTGTCCGGAGAGCGCCGGCTGACGGAGCTGGAGCTCGAATGGCTGCCCGGGTACGAGAACTCCCGGCCGGTCCGGATCGGCAACGGCGCGGTCACCCAGCTCCAGCTGGACGTCTACGGCGAGGTGATGAACACCCTGTACCTGTCCCGCCTCTCGGGCATGGAGCCGGACAACCGGGCCTGGACCATCCAGCGTGAGCTCATCGGATACGTGGAGGCTCACTGGGACGAGCCCGACGAGGGCCTGTGGGAGGTCCGCGGCCCACGCCGGCACTTCACCCATTCCAAGGTGATGTGCTGGGTGGCCCTGGACCGGGCCATCAAGCATGTGGAGGAATTCGGCCGGACCGGCCCGGTGGAGCGCTGGCGGGAGCTGCGCGCCCGGATCCACGCCGAGATCTGCGACAAGGCCTTCGACGTGGAGCGCGGGACCTTCACCCAGTCGTACGGCTCGCGCGAGCTCGACGCCTCCCTGCTGATGATCCCGATCCTCGGCTTCCTGCCGCCGGAGGACCCGCGCGTGATCGGCACCGTCGAGGCGATCCAGCGCGAGCTGATGGCCGACGGCTTCGTCCTGCGCTATCCGGTGGCCGCCGACAACGACGTGGACGGGCTGCCCGGCGGCGAGGGCGCGTTCCTGGCGTGCAGCTTCTGGCTGGCCGAGGCACTGGCGCTGATCGGCCGCAAGGACGAGGCCGTCGAGCTGTTCGAGCGCCTGCTGTCCCTGCGCAACGACGTCGGCCTGCTCGCCGAGGAGTACGACCCCCGCTACGGCCGCATGGTCGGCAACTTCCCGCAGGCCTTCAGCCACGTCCCGTTGATCCACGTCGCCCGCGCGCTCAGCTGAGGCGGCCGGGTCACGCGGGCCGCGTCAGCCTCCGGCGGTCCCGCCGTCGGGGCGGCCGGCCAGGGCGGCGAGAACCCGGGCGAACTCCGGCGGAGGGGCGACCACCAGCCGGGTCTGCCCGTCCTGGCTGACCAGGTCGGCCCGGATCAGGGCGAGCCGCTCGTCGTGCCACCAGTAGACCTGGGGACTGAGCGTGTCGGCCCGCCGGTCGAACTCCCGCTGGGCGAACAGCCGCAGCCGCTCGATCGCGCGAACCACGCCGATGCCCTCGATCGGGTGAACCACCAGCGTGGCGGGATCGGGCAGCACGACGAGCACGCCGTCCGCGGGGACGGGCAGGTAGTCGTCCAGGCGGCGCAGATGGGCGGCGGCACCCGGGGTGGGGCCGCTCAGCCGCCGGATCGCCACACCGCCGAGGTCGGCCTCGGTGACCGAGAGCCGTTCGTCCCGGCGGGCGTTGTCCACGGCCAGGGCCAGCGCCTGAGCGGCGGTGATCGGCCAGCAGCCGACCTCCTCGGGACGGACCGGGCGCTCGGTCCCGCCGTACTCGACGGTGAGCACCTCGACCAGGTCCGCGGTGAGATGGCGTCCGACCAGGCGGGCCGAGCCCAGGTCGTCGTCGGGCTGGATCCGGGTCCGCAGCAGCGGGCGGACCTGGGCCAGGTCGCAGGCGTCGAACGGCTCGTCCACGGTGGCGAGCACGTGGGACAGGTGTTCGGAGACGAGCATCGGCCAGTCTTCCCGCGAGCGCCGGCGCGCCTCCGCGCGCAGCCCGGCCAGCCGTACCACGATCCGGCGGGGGCCCGACAGCGTCAGCGTCCGGCCGCCGGGGGCGAAGGAGCAGGCGTAACCGAGGGTGTCGGCGACCAGGGCGAGCAGGGAGTCGAGATCGACTTCTTCGATCGGACGCGACGGGGTCTCGGTCTGACGGTCACGATGCCGCCTGAACAGCCTCACGCATGCATCCCCTCTGCCGGTTTCCTCCTAGGTCCGCACCTAGGGTGCCCCCCTGGAGTCGCTGATTGAGCCAGTCAGAGAGCACGATTCTGCATCAATAGCACCAAGTGCCCCTAACATCACGCTGAACTGTGGCGTTCCATGCCCCACAGGAAGCCCGGCGATCGTCGGCACTCCGAGCGGCGCGAGCCGCTCCTCCAGAACCGGGTAGGGATCACCACAATTTTCCCAGGAGCCCAGGACGAAACCGGCGGCTCCGTCCAGCGAGCCTGACTGCAGGAGCTGGGTGAGCATCCGGTCGATCCGGTACGGATCCTCTCCGACGTCTTCCAGGAGCACGATCCGCCCCCGCGCCCGCAGGTGGTACGGCGTGCCGCACAGAGCGGCCAGCAAACTGAGGTTACCTCCTGTGACAGGCGCGACGACCCTGCCCGGAACGACCACCCGGTCGCCGGTGATCGGCGTCGGGCCGCCGAACAGGGCCTCGGTGAAGTGGCCGATACTGCGCGGCTCGGGGCCGTCGGGGTCGCTGATCGTGGCACAGGCGGGCATCGGGCCGAACCAGGAGGCGACTCCCAGCTCGACGGCGAACGCCCGGTGCAGGCCGGTGACGTCGCTGGAGCCGACCAGCGTCTTGGGCCCGGCCGCCCGCATGGCCTCCCAGTCGAGCAGATCGAGGATCCGCGTGGCGCCGTAGCCGCCCCGGGCGCAGACCACCGCGGCCACGGCGGGATCGCACCAGGCCTCCTGCAGGTCGGCGGCCCGGCTCGCGTCGGATCCGGCCAGATAGCGGTCCCTGTCGAACACATGAGGCCCGGTGACGACTTTCAGGCCCAGTCCTTCGAGGACGCGGACGCCGCGCGCCAGCCGTACCGGATCGGGAGGCCCACACGGAGCCACCACCGCCACCACGTCGCCGGAACGCAGCCGGGGCGGGACGATCGCACCGTCCGCGGGAACGGCGATGGGCGTGGCCGGTTCGTTCACCTCCCAAACGGTGCCACACTGGGCTCCCATATGCGACCTCCGACCCACATCCTCGTGGTCAACGGCATCAAGGTCCGCCGGCCGGTGTTCGTGCTCGCCGCCCCTCACTCCGGCTCGGACCTGCTTGCCCGCGCCCTGAAACGCTCCCCCGGTTTCCACGTCACCATGGGCCGCGCCTCGGTGGCCCATGTCGTCTACGCCTTCGCCCGGCGCCCGTCCATCGCCCGCCGGGGCATGGGCGCCACCCGCGTGCTTCGCGACGCCCTGGCCGAGTCCTGGCAGATCGTCGCGGGCGCCTGCCTGGAGTGCCCCGCCCCGTGCCGCGAGGCGGGAGGTGTGACCGGGGCGGGCCCGTGCGCGGCCTCCGGTACGGTGGCCCGGTTCGGCGACGCCAGCCCCGATCTGCTCTACAGCGCCTCGGTTTTGCTGCAGGCCTTCCCCGACGCCCGGTTCGTCCAGCTCATCAGGGACGGCCGCGACGTGGTCGCCGACATGATGACCGATCCGGCGACCCTGTCATGGTTCAAGTCGGCCATGCTGAGTGAGGAGACCGAGTTCCCCAACCCGTTCCTCGGCGTCAAGTCCGGCGAGCACAGCGACCGCTGGAAGGCGATGCCCACGGCCGGCAAGTGCGCGCTGCGCTGGCGCAGCGCCGTCCGGCTGTCGGCCACCCTCCACAAGGACCTCCCCCGCGAGCAGCTGCTGACCCTGCGCTACGAGGATCTGGTGGCCTCCCCCGCCGAGGCGGTGCAGGACATCTCCGCCTTCCTGGAGACGCGGGTCTCCAAGGTCGCGCTGTACGGCAGGAGCGTGCCGAAGGTGGGCGTCTGGCGCACCAGACTCCGCGGCGAGGACACCGCGCTCGTGGAGAAGGTCGCCCGTGAGGAGCTCACCCGCCTGGGTTACCGGTGATCGGCCGGGGTCATGACTCCGGGCTGAACTGGGTGCGGTAGAGCTCGGCGTAAACCGCGCCCTCGGCGAGCAGTTCGTCGTGGCGGCCGCGCTCCACGATCCGGCCGTCCTGGACCACCAGGATCTGGTCGGCCTCGCGGATCGTGGACAGCCGGTGCGCGATGACCAGCGAGGTCCGCCCGGCCAGCGCGGTCTTCAGCGCCCGCTGGACCGCGGCCTCGGACTCGGAGTCCAGGTGCGCGGTGGCCTCGTCGAGCACCACCACCCGGGGCGCCTTGAGCAGCAGCCTCGCCAGGGCCAGGCGCTGCTTCTCGCCACCGGACAACCGGTAGCCCCGGTCGCCCACCACGGTCTGGAGCCCTTCGGGCAGGCTCTCGACCATGTCGGCGATCTGCGCGGCGCGCAGTGCCTCCCAGATCTCCTCCTCGGTCGCGCCGGGCCTGGCATAGGCGAGGTTGGCCTCGATGGTGTCGTGGAACATGTGCGCGTCCTGCGTGACCACCCCCACGGTGTCACGCAGCGAGTCGAGGGTGGCCTCCCGCACGTCCAGGCCGTTGATCCGGACCGCGCCCCCGTCGACGTCGTACAGCCGCGAGACCAGGCTCGTGATGGTCGTCTTGCCCGCGCCGGAGTGGCCGACCAGCGCGATCATCTGGCCCGGGCGGGCGGTGAAGCCGATCTCCCGCAGCACGTCCTGGCCGGGCCCGGTGTCGGGGCGGGCCACCACCTCCAGCGAGGCCAGCGACACCTCGGAGGCCGCCGGATATTTGAACCGGACGTCGTCGAACTCGATGGAGGCAGGTCCGGCCGGGACCGGCCGGGCGCCGGGCTGCTCGGCGACCATCGGCTTGAGGTCGAGCACCTCGAAGACGCGATCGAAGCTCACCAGCGCGGTCATCACGTCGACGTGCACATTGGACAGGCTCGTCAGCGGGCCGTACAGGCGCATCAGGAGGGCCGCGAGCGCCACCAGGGTGCCGAGCTCGAAGACGTCGCCGACGGCCAGCAGGCCGCCCCCGCCGTACACCAGGGCGGTCGCCAGCGCCGCCACCAGCCCGAGCGCGACCCGGAACACCGTTCCGTACATGCCGACGGTGACGCCCACGTCGCGCACCCGCCCGGCCCTGTGGCCGAAGGCGGCGGCGTCCTCGTCCGGCCGGCCGTACAGCTTGGCGACCATCGCGCCGGCGACGTTGAACCGCTCGGTCATCATGGAGCTCATCTCGGCGTCGAGATTCATCTGCTCGCGGGTGAGCCCGGACATCTTCCTGCCCACCCACTTGGCGGGGAAGATGAAGATCGGCAGTAGTACGAGGGCGACGGCCGTGATCTGCCAGGACAGCGCCAGCATGGCACCGAGGACCAGCACCAGCATGATCACGTTGGACACGACCGAGGACAACGTGCTGGTCAGCGCCCGCTGAGCGCCGATCACGTCGCTGTTCAGCCGGGAGACCAGGGCTCCGGTCTGGGTCCGCATGAAGAAGGCCACGGGCATCCGCTGCACGTGGTCGAAGACCTCGGTCCGCAGGTTGTAGATCAGGCCCTCGCCGATCCGGGCGGAGAACCACCGCTGGGCCAGGCTGAGCACCGCGTCGGCGACCGCCAGAGCCGCGATGACCACCGCGAGAGTGACCACGACACCCGATTTCTTCGGGATGATCCCGTCGTCGATGATCGCCTTCATCAGCAGCGGGTTGGCGATCACGACGACTGAGCTGACCACGACCAGCGCCAGGAAAGCCGCGATCTGCCGGGAGAACGGCCGCGCGTATCGGGCGATGCGTCTCACCGTGCCGGGAGTGAGACGTTCTTTGGTCACGGAGCTGTCACGTCGCAACGAACGCATCGCCTGGGGACTGAAACCCCCGCCCACCATTGCCATCTGGCCTCCTCTCCCGGTGAGAGCACCGGGAGAGGCACCTCCATTCCCCCGTCAGCTTCCGGCGAACAAGGTCTTGACTCGCACGACCTGTTCACGCCGTTCGGCGGCGCTCTGCTCCTCCAGCGTGCGCCCGGAGGCGCCCTGGAGCAGCCGTTTGGTCGCCGTCGCCGCGCCCCTGTCCGTCGCCAGCAGGGCCGCGGCCAGATCCTGTACGGCTCGCGCCAGGTCTTCCGGTGCGACGACCAGCTCGGCCAGGCCGAGCCTGGCCGCCTCCTCCGCTCCCACGGTGCGGGCCGTGAGGCAGATCTCGACAGCCCTGGGCAGGCCCACGATGTCGACCAGCGGCTTGGTGCCGGTCAGGTCGGGGACCAGCCCGAGCGCGGGCTCCTTCATGCACAGCTTGGCGTCGTCGGCGAGAACCCGGAGGTCACAGGCGAGCGCCAGCTGAAACCCGGCACCGACCGCGTGGCCCTGAACGGCCGCGATGGAAACGATGTCGGGACGTCGCAGCCACAGGAACCCCTGCTGGGCCTGCGCTATCCGCTGCTCGAAGGCCGAGCTGTCGAGTGTCGCGGAGGACGCGAACGAGCCCTGACCGGGAACCCCCTCGGGGGTGAACATTCGCAGGTCGATGCCTGCCGAGAAGGACGGCCCCTCACCTTTGACCACGACGATTCTCACCTGCTGCGGCAGGCTGTCACCGATCTGAGCCAGCGCCGACCACGTGGCGAACGTCTGTGCGTTCCGCTTGTCCGGCCGGTCCAGCGTAATCGTCGCGATCTCGCCGTCCACCTCGTAGCGCAGACCGACCTCCTCGAGGGAGATCTTCTCCGCACTCCCCCCCAACGCCACTTCCGCCATCGCTCGCACTCCCAGCTGTCGTCTTCCGTCTCGCCCGAGCCTATCGATTCTCTAGAACGAGGTTCTACAGGCCCGAGCGGGACGTCTCAGCATGGCGGACGAGCGGCTGCGGTCGCGCGTTCCGAGGCGGGGTCAGCGCTTTGACTTGCCCCGGGTGGCGCCGCCGCGCCCGCGCAGAGTCACACCGGACTCGCTCAGGATGCGGTGGATGAACCCGTACGAGCGGCCGGTCGAAGCAGCCAGGGCGCGGATGCTCTCACCCGCGCTGTAGCGCTTCTTGAGATCGGCGGCCAGTTTTTCACGGTCGGCCCCGGTGACCCGGGTGCCTTTCTTAAGAGTCTCGGCCACGAGTACCTCCTGTAGTGCCAGACTTCCGCAGCGTTACTCACGCCATGATCAGTCATTTCAGCGAGATCGGCTACCTACTCCATGGGAAAAGATCCGTACCCGCTCAAATTAAGATCAGGCAAGTGCCACAAGATCGGAAAATTCATCGCTCCAAGCGTCTTCAACTCCGTCAGGTAGCAAGATCACCCTATCGGGTCGTAGAGCCTCTACAGCACCCTCATCGTGCGTGACAAGCACAATCGCCCCAGAATAGGACCTTAGGGCCGAAAGCACCTGCTCACGACTGGCCGGATCGAGGTTGTTCGTGGGCTCGTCCAGGAGCAACACGTTGGCCGCGGAGAGCACCAGGGTGGCCAGGGCCAGCCGGGTCTTCTCACCGCCGGACAGCACTCCGGCGGGCTTGTCCACGTCGTCCCCGGTGAACAGGAACGAGCCCAGGACCTTGCGCAACTCGACGTCGGCGAGCTCTCCCCCGGCCGAGCGCATGTTCTCCAGGACACTCCGCTCCGGGTCGATCGTCTCGTGTTCCTGGGCGTAATAGCCCAATTTGAGCCCGTGGCCGGGCTTGACGGCGCCGGTGTCAGGCTGTTCGAGACCGCCCAGGAGACGCAGCAGCGTGGTCTTCCCGGCGCCGTTCAGGCCCAGGATGACGACCCGGGTCCCCCTGTCCACGGCCGCGTCCACGTCGGTGAAGACCTCCAGCGAGCCATAGGACTTCGACAGGCCCTCCGCGGTGAGCGGGGTGCGCCCGCACGGCGCGGGCGCGGGGAAGCGCAGCTTGGCCACCTTGTCGCCCTGCCGTTCCACCTCCAGGCCGGACAGCAGGCGCTCGGCTCGGCGCTGCATGTCCTGCGCGGCCTTGGCCTTCGTGGCCTTGGCGCGCATCTTGTCGGCCTGCGACATCAGCGCCGCGGCCTGCTTCTCGGCGTTGGCGCGCTCGCGCTTCCTGCGCTTCTCGTCGGTCTCCCGCTGGGCCAGATAGGCCTTCCAGCCGACGTTGTAGGTGTCGATCACCGCACGGTTGGCGTCCAGGTGGAGGACCCTGTTTACCGTCGCTTCAAGAAGCCCGACGTCATGGCTAATAATGATCAAACCACCCTGATGCGATCGTAAAAAATCACGAAGCCACCCGATTGAGTCTGCATCGAGGTGGTTTGTCGGCTCGTCAAGAAGGAGAGTCTCCGCTCCGGAGAAGAGGATCCGCGCCAGCTCCACCCGCCTGCGCTGGCCTCCCGACAGGGTCTCCAGAGGCTGGCCCAGCACCCGGTCGGGCAGCCCGAGGCTGGAGGCGATCGAGGCCGCCTCCGACTCGGCGGCGTATCCGCCCAGGACGTGCAGCCGGTCCTCCAGGCGCCCGTAGGCGCGCACCGCGCGATCCCTCGTGCGGTCGTCGGCCGACGACATGCCGAGCTCGGCCTCGCGAAGCTCCCTGAGCACCTGGTCCAGCCCCCGGGCCGACAGGATCCGGTCGCGGGCGAGCACCTGGAGGTCGCCGGTGCGCGGGTCCTGCGGCAGGTAGCCGACGGCGCCGGTGGTGGAGACGGCGCCCGCCGCGGGCATGCCCTCCCCCGCGAGGACCTTGGTCAGAGTGGTCTTGCCGGCACCGTTACGGCCGACGAGCCCGATCTTGTCACCGGGGTTCACCCGGAAGGACGCGCCCTCAATGAGCAGACGGGCCCCGGCGCGCAGTTCGATGTCAGAAGCTACGATCATGGTTGGAGAACACTCCCAGACTGGAAATAAACCGGCTCACCTCGCTGTGGCCGAACCCGCCGCGCCCTGTCTTCTCCGGCTTCCGGTTCGGCTGTCTCGCCTCATCAGGGCGGCGTCAATCGGAAGTGCGCATACGGATCAGTGTACGGCGCGTCTGCAACCCGGTTTCCCGGCTAACCAGGGTCGATCAGCCTGATGCGGACCGCGCGGAACTGGCTCGGCGCGCTCTGGAGCACCACCAGCCGAGGATCGGGGACCGTCAGGAAGGGTTCGGTCTCCAGCGCGAAGATCGGCGCGAGCCTGCGGTCGGACCGCAGGGCGTCCACCGCGCGCCGGTCACCTCCCAGGATCACCGCCTCCAGCTCGGCGGCACAGGAGCCGAGCACGCGCAACGCCACCTCGGCCGCCGCGTCGTACGCCTCGCCCGCCTGTTTCTGCCTGCGCCGGGCGAACCGCTGCTGGGACCAGCCACCCGCCGCGCTACGGCCGTGGACCAGCCGGGACCCCACCTTGGAGGAGAGGAGCTCGTCTCCCTGGAAGACCCCGGCCGCGTGACCGCCGAGCCGTACCAGCAGCACGCCGACCCGGCGCTCCTTGCGCGCGTGGGTGATGAGGCGGGCCAGCGGGCCTCCGCCGGACGAGGTCAGCGGCGGGAACGGCACCTGGCACTCGGCCACCGCGCCGTCGGCGCCCTCGATCCGCACGACCTCGTCGGTGGCCGTCACGCTCGGCGGCCCGTGCCGCTCCACGAAGCCGTCGACCCAGCGGCCGAGGCGCTGGGGTCCCACCGAGACCCAGCGACCTCCTCCCTTGGCGGGTCGTGACGTCATGGAAGGGGACACTACCGGTTGCGCTCCTTGCGGCCGTAGCCTCCGCTGAGAGGCGCGCTTCGACCAACAGTAGAAATATCGGTGAACATCCCTTCACAGGGCTTATGCGATATCCGAGAACGGTCCATTCTCTGTACGTGTCGAGTAGAGCGCACCTCCTCCCGCCGTCCTCCGCAGCGGCCACCGTGGATGTCACGCCGATCGTCGACCTCGACACCGGGGGCGTCATCGCCCTCCAGGCGGTCGGCGACCATCGTGGGAACATCGCCTCGCTTTCCAGGACGCTCCTCGACGTCACCAGGAGCGAGGCCCTGCTCCCGCTGCTGCTCACCCTGCCGACGGAGGCGGTCATCGGAGGCTCGGCCGCGCTGGCCCCACTCCACGAGGCCCTTCGCGTGTCCGGGCGACGCCCCCGGGAAATCATCCTCATGCTCCGGGGCGGTTTCTCGGAGGCCGAGCGCCGAGCCCTGGTCATCGGGCTGGACGGGCTCCGCGCCGTCGGATACCTGATCGCGGTGGGAGACCTGGGGACCGGCCACATCCCCCTGGACCTGCTCACCGACGCGGCACCGTACCTGGCGGTGCTCTCGCCCGAGCTGATCGCGCGGATCCCGCGCGACCCGCGCCGGGCGGCGCTCGCCGAGGGCCTCACGAGGCTCGCCCGGGAGGTGGGGGCCCACGTGCTGGCCCCGGGCGTGACCGAGCAGGCGCAGCTCGCCGCGGTGCGCGGCTGGGGAGTACGGCTGGCGCAGGGCCCGCTGCTGGTCCCGGACTCGTCCGGCCGGGTCCACGTGCCGCTCCCGGTCACCGAGCGGGAGCCGGCACAGGTCATGCTCGGCCCCCGCGTCCAGGAGTTCCTCCTGCCCGCGGTGACCCTCCCCCATGAGGCCACCGCCGAGGAGGCGATCGAGGCCTTCGGCAGCGGGCCGTCCATCACCAGCGTGATCCTGGTGGACGAGTACCAGCGGCCCATGGGCAGCCTCGACCGCAGCCGCTTCCTGCTGGCCATCGCCAACCGCTTCGGACACGCCCTGCACGGGAAGAAGCCCGCCAGGCGCCTGGCGGACCAGGCCCGCACGGTGCCCAAGACCACTCCCGTCATCGCCGCCATGCAGGTCGCCGGGCGCGACACCGCGCGCGTCTACGACGATCTGATCGTCACGGACGAGGTGGGCCGCTGCATGGGGATCGTTCGGGTATCCGACCTGATCCGCCAGGTCACGGCCACTCAGCGGTAGGAATCATCGTAGATTTCTATGCGAGGGCCTCGGCCCACTTCGCGGTGTCGGTGATCTGCACGAGCCTGACGATCAGGCCGTCTTTCAGGCTCAGGTCATGGGCGAAGGCGGCCTCGTAGGCGCGGCCGGTGGCGCGGACCGTGCCGACGTAGTGACCGAGCACCGTCACCCGCTCAGCGCCCGACCAGAGCTCCTCCTCGGGCCGGGGATAGGTCTCCATGTGCCGGGAGATCACCGACCAGCAGCCGCGGAACATCGCCTCCGGCCCGTGGTGCGTGCCGCCCACCCCCAGCGGCATGCCCGCGCTCACCACTCCGACGAAATCCGGGTGGAGCGCGGACAGGATCTTCTCCCCGTCGCCTGCGGCGAACCCCTCATAGAGCCGCTGGACAGCGTTCATTACCCCTCCAAAGTTTTAGAGAACTTCCTCTAGAACTATGATCGAAAAATGGCCCGGCCGCAAGGAGCGCCGGACCGCGAGCGGAGCCCCCATCCGCGGCGCGGCGGCGCACCTTCCCGAACGGGGTGAATCAACTCCCTCACGATGGCCAAAATGGCCATATGCTACGACTTAGGTCCACCTAAGTTGAGTTGATCGGGAGTGGCATATGGCAGATGGCAAACCCGCACGTAAAACGACTCGCGGCCAGGTGAAGCGGGTCGAGCGGCTCACCCCGCACATGATCAGGGTGGTGCTCGGCGGCGACGGCCTCGCGGGGTTCGAGGCGGGCGAGTTCACCGACCACTATGTCAAGCTCCTGTTCGCGCCGCCCAAGGTGACCTATCCGGCGCCGTTCGACCTGGAGGCCATCCAGCGCGACCTGCCTCGCGACCAGTGGCCCACCACCCGGACCTACACCGTCCGGTCGTGGGATCCCGAGGCGGTCGAGCTGACGCTCGACTTCGTCTATCACGGTGACAGCGGCATCGCCGGCCCGTGGGCGGCCCGGGTGCAGCCCGGCGAGGAGATCCACTTCTTCGGCCCGGGCGGCGCCTACGCACCCGACCCGGAGGCCGGCTGGCATCTCATGGTGGGCGACGAGAGCGCGCTGCCCGCCGTCGCCGCGTCCCTGGAGCGCGTGCCCCCCGGCGCCCTCGCCCACGTGTTCCTGGAGGTGGCCGGCCCCGAGGAGGAGCAGCAGCTGGACTCCCCCGGCGACGTGAAGATCGTCTGGGTGCATCGCGGCGACGCGAAGGTCGGCGAGTCGCTGGTCGCCGCCGTCCGCGAGCTCGACTTCCCCTCGGACACCCTGCACGCCTTCGTCCACGGCGAGGCCAACTTCGTCAAGACGCTGCGCCGCTATCTGCGGACCGAGCGCGGCATCCCGCTGTCCCAGCTGTCCATCTCGGGCTACTGGCGCCTGGGCAACGACGACGAGAGCTGGCGGGCCTCCAAGCGCGAGTGGAACCAGCGGATCGAGGAGGAGGAAGCCACGGCGCTGTCAGCCTGAGCGGCGGCCGTTCCCTATGGGCTCTCCGGAGCGGCCGTCGCCCCGGGCCCTCCGGAGCGGCCTTCCCTTGAGCCATCGCCCCCGCGCGCCCGCCTGAACCACCCCCGAGCCGGAACGCGCCGGGCGGTCCTCGTCGAGCTCTCAGAGCCAGCCCTGGGCCTGAGCCCGCTGAACGGCCTCGATGCGGTTGCGGGCATGGGTCTTCTGAATGGCCGAGGACAGGTAGTTGCGAATCGTGCCCTCCGACAGATGGAGGAGCTCGGCGATGTCGCCGATGGTGGAGCCGTCGACCGCGGCGGCCAGCACGTCGCGCTCGCGCGGGGACAGCGGGTTGGGGCCCGCGCTGAGCGCGGCGGCGGCCAGGCCGGGGTCGATGACCCGCTCGCCGTCACGGACCCGGCGAATGGCGGCGGCGAGCTCGCGGGCCGGGCTGTCCTTGACCAGGAACGCCACCGCTCCGGCTTCCATCGCCCGGCGCAGGTAGCCGGGACGGCCGAAGGTCGTCAGGATCATGATCTGGCAGTCCGGCAGAGCCCTGCGGATCCGCGCCCCGGCGGTGATGCCGTCGCCGCCGGGCATCTCGATGTCGAGCAGCACGATGTCCGGCAGGGTCCTGAGCGCCACGGCGAGCGCCTCCTGCCCCGAGGCGGCCTCCCCCACCACCTCGATGTCGGGCTCCAGCCCGAGCAGCGAGGCCAGCGCGCCCCGCACCATCGCCTGGTCCTCCACCAGCAGTACCCGGATCATGCCCGTGACTCTACGGTCATGCCGGTGACTCCACGGCCGCCGGTATGGCGACCCTGAGGGCGAAGCCGGTCGCGCACGGCCCGGCGGAGACCGTCCCGCCGGCCGCCTCCACCCTTTCGGCCAGCCCGGCCAGCCCGCTGCCCGGGCTGTACGGCGCCACCTGGCACCCGTCGTTCACGATCTCCAAAGTGACGGTCCTCCCGTCATGGGTCACGCCGATCTCACACCGCTCCGCCTGCGCGTGCCGTACGACGTTGGTGGCCCCCTCGCGCACCGCCCAGCCGAGCAGCCCGTCCAGCGCGTCGGGCAGCGGCGTCCCGGAGAGCCGGACCGTCACCCGCGTCCCCGCCGCCTCCAGCGCGGCGCGGGCGCCGTCCAGCTCGCCCGACAGGCCGCGCTGCCGGTAGCCGGTGACGGCGTCGCGCACCTCGACCAGCGCCTGCCTGGCCACCGACTCGATGTCGCGGATCTCCGTCAGGACCCGCTGCGGGCCTCCCTCGGCCAGCCTTCCGGCCAGCTCGCTCTTCAGCACGATCAGCGACAGGCTGTGTCCCAGCAGGTCGTGCAGGTCCCGGGCGATGCGCAGCCGTTCCTCGCCCGCGGCCAGCCGGGCCACCTCGTCCTGCGCCTGGCGGAGCTTGACCAGCAGCATCCGGGTGTTGCGCATGCTGATGAAGAGGGTCCCGAGGCTCAGGACCTGGAAGACGAGAACCATGGTGGTGGCGGGATCGTTCTTCCTCAGGACGCCGACCAGCACAATGACGACGCTCATCGCCAGCATGCCGAGCACCGCCAGGCGGGAACGCAGCATCAGGCTGTAGGCGACGGTCGTGTAGATCGGCAGGGTCAGCCAGTTTCCGCCAAAGGAGAACGGCAGGCAGACGCCCAGGAGAGTGGTGACCCCCAGCAGCCCCCAGGCCAGCGGGGGCAGCCGGTCGTAACTCCTCGGGACCAGCACGGTGGCGAGGAAGAAGGCGACGAAGGCGACCAGCCCGAGGACGCCCCAGAACACCCTCGCCCCGGTTACCGGTCCGGTGACGATGTCCCCCACCGGGAAGCACAGATACACCAGTCCGGTGGATATCCCCAGCAGCCGCGCCCAGCGGGACGGGCTCTTGCCCGCCCCGCCGAAGGTGAGGAACGAGGTGAGGACCGGGGCGATCTTCATGCTCGTACGGTGGCCCGGCGGTGGGCGAACACCGCGGCCGCGCCCAGCACGACCGCCCAGGCGGCGATGGTCAGGGCGTCCGGCACCGGCACGCCGTGGCCCGCGATGATGCTCTGCCCCATGTCGGCGTAGGGGAAGGACGGGATCGCGGGTGCGATGGCCTTCATGGCCGAGGGCATGACGTCGACCGGGATCCACAGGCCGCCCAGGATCGCCAGCCCGAACATCCCGAGCATCGACACGGACTGCGCCGTGTCGGGCGGCAGCAGCGACCCGATGGTCAGCCCCAGCGCGGCGAACGGCAGTGCCCCCACCCACATCGCCGGGATCAGCCCGGCCCACTGCGCCGGGGTGAGCGAGACACCCTGGATGATCACAGCGGCGGCGCAGACGAGCACGATGGCGGGGAGCACCAGCAACAGCGAGGCGACCAGCTTGGCCGCGATGATCATCCAGTTGGAGAGCGGGGTGATCTGCAGCTGGCGGAGCCAGCCGCTCCGCCGCTCCTGCGCCCACGGCACGGCGGTGCTCATCAACGAGGCGGCCAGCGCGCCGTAGGCGCTCATCGAGACCATGATGACGGCCTTCACCTGAACCCCGTCGGCGCTGGCCTGGCCGCCGTAAAGGTTGGAGAAGAGAAGGTAGAACACCACGGGGATGGCCACCACGAGGATGACGTAGCGCTTGTTGCGCAGCATCCTCAGGACTTCGATCCTGACGTAGTTCGACATCATGACTCCTTGGTGAGGGCGAGGAAGGCGTCTTCGAGGTCGGCGCCGGCGATCCGCAGGTCGCGGATCTCCAGCGAGGTGCCCCGGTAGAGGGCGGCGACGGTGGCGTCGGGATCGGCGGTGCTCAGCGTGGCGGTGCCCGCCAGGATCTCCACGGCGGTGACGCCCGGAAGCGCGTCCAGGCCGGCCGAGGCCTGCCCGCCCAGGGTGAAGCGGACCGTCTGCCCACCGGCCCCGGCCTTGATCTGCGCCGCGGTGCCGTCGGCCACGACCCGGCCCCGGGCGATCACGATGACCCGGTCGGAGCTCTCGTCGGCCTCCTCCAGGTAGTGGGTGGCGAACAGGACCGTCCGCCCTCCGGCCGCGTAGGCGCGCATGCTCTCCCAGAACCTCAGCCGCGACTCCACGTCCATGGCCGCGGTGGGCTCGTCCAGCACCAGCAGCTTGGGGGCGCCCGCGATCGCCATGGCGAACCTCACCCGCTGCGACTGGCCGCCGGAGAGCTTGTCCGCGCGCCGCTTCACCAGGTCGGTGAGGTCGGCCATCTTGAGGATCTCGTCCAGGTCCAGCGGGCGGGGGTAGAGCCGCCGGACGAAGTCCACCAGCTCCCGGACCGTGAGCTCGGGAATGAGCTCGCCCTCCTGGAGCATGGCTCCGACCTCGCCCCGGGCGACCGCCTCGTCCGGGGAGCGTCCGAAGACCTCGATCCGGCCCCGGGTCGGGCGCAGCAGGCCGAGCAGCATGTTGATCGAGGTGGACTTGCCCGCCCCGTTGGGGCCGAGCAGGGCGACGGTCCGACCGGCCTCGACGGTGAGGTTCAGGCCGTCGACGGCGAGCACGTCCCCGTAGGTTCTGCTCACGTCGGTGAAGGCGATGGCGTTCATGCCCTCAACGCTAGAAGCGCTCCGGCGTGAAGATCAGTGTCGGCCGTCCAGGTCTGGCGGTGACATTTGTCAGATCGGACGCTGCGGACGGCGCGACGCCTCACCCGCACCGGGGCGTGACGGGCCCTGGAACGCCCGGCTGCCGCAGGCGGCACCCGATGACATCCCTCAGACCGGACCACGCCAACACCTCACCGGGCCCGGAACATGACGGGACCAGAGCATCCGGCGGCCAAAGACCGCACGCGATGACATCCCTCAGACCGGACCACGCCAACACCTCACCGGTCCGGGACGTGACGGGCGCCGGAACGCCCTGCTGTCACAGGCGGCACGCGAAGATGGCGGTGACCAGGATGGCCTTCGCGCCGATAGCCCAGAGCTGGTCCATCACCTGCTGGTGCCCCTTTCGCGGCACCATGGCGCGGACCGCGACCCAGCCCTCCCGGTGCAGCGGGGAGACCGTGGGGCCCTCCATGCCCGGAGTCAGGGCGATGGCCTCCTCGATCCGCTCGGCCCGGATGTCGTAGTCCATCATCACGTAGTCGCGGGCCACCAGCACGCCCTGCAGACGCCGGACGAGCTGCCGGAGCCCCTGGGTCTCGGCGGCGCCGACCCGCTTGATCAGCACGGCCTCGGAGCGGGTGATGGGGTCGCCGAACACCTCCAGACCGATGTTGCGCAGCGTGGTGCCGGTCTCCACGACGTCGGCCACGGCGTCGGCCACGCCCAGCCGGATGGCGGTCTCGACCGCGCCGTCCAGCTTGATCACCCGGGCCTCGACGCACTGCTCGGCGAGGTAGCCCTCCAGCAAACCGGCGTAGGAGGTGGCGATGCGCTTGCCCTTGAGGTCGGTGACGGAGTCGAAGTCTCCGGGGTTGGCGGCGAAGCGGAAGGTGGACTTCCCGAAGCCGAGCGGCATGATCTCCTCGACCTGCGCGCCGGAGTCGTGGAGCATGTCACGGCCGGTGATCCCGGCGTCCAGGGTGCCCTCGCCGACGTAGACGGCGATGTCCTTGGGACGCAGGAAGAACAGCTCGCAGGAGTTGTCGGGGTCGACGACCACGAGCTCCTTGCTGTCTTTGCGGGCGCGGTATCCGGCTTCCTTGAGTATGGTCTGGGCGGCTTCGGTAAGAGCGCCCTTGTTGGGGACGGCGAGACGCAGCATGGCGTGAAGGTTCCTTACGTGGATGGAGTTCCTACGAGGCGGCGGGAGCCGGGCTCACCGGCTCACAGATGCTTGTAGACCTCGTCCAGCCCGATCCCTTTCGCGATCATGAGAACCTGCACGTGATAGAGGAGCTGGGAGATCTCCTCCGCGGCCCGCTCGTTCGACTCGTGCTCGGCCGCCATCCAGCTCTCGGCGGCCTCCTCCACGACCTTCTTGCCGATGGCATGGACCCCGGCGTCCAGCGCGGCCACGGTCCCCGACCCCTCCGGGCGGGTGCGCGCCTTGTCGGACAGCTCGGCGTACAGCTCTTCGAAGGTCTTCATGATCTCTCTCGGCGTCGTCGGATATGCCTTCCCAGCCTAACGGGCCACTCGGTCCCAGGTGTGCGTGTCCACGTCCTGGGACACGGGGCCACCGGCCGGTCAGGGCGGGTTCGTCCGTCTCGCCCGGCCACGGCCCCACGCCGCCGTTGACGACGGCCACGACACCTTCCGGATCCCTTTTAGGTGGTTGGCGTGAAACACGGCTCAGCGTACGCTACAGCGGCTCGCAACGGCCTTCTCCGGCGACGGCCGCCCGCCCGTGGCGCGACGGTGACCCGGACGGCTCCTGTGGCGACGCCGTCGTCACACCACCGCAAGACCCGAGGCCGCCGAACCCCCTCGTCGTCACTCCACGACAAGACCTGCGGCCACCGGAGTCCCCTCATCGGTAACGGGAAAGGGCCGGGACGGCGGCGAACCGGTCCCGGCCCTTCACGGCCGTCACGAAAAGCGGTCAGCGGCCGAAGCGCCGACCATCGGAGTGGTCAGCGGCCGAAGCGCTGGCCGCCGGAGTGGTCGCCGTACGACCGTCCGCCGCGGAACCCGCCGCGCGCGCCGCCACGGTTGTCGCCACGGTTGTCGCCGCGGCCCTCGGAGCGGCCCTCGGCGCGGAACGGCTGCCGCTCGCCACGGTGGTCACCGCGGCCCTGGTAGCCCCCGCCGGAACGGTCGGCACGGAACGGCTCGCGGCGCTCGCCGCCACGGTAGCCCCCACCGCGGTTGTCGGGACGGCCGTCGAAGCGGCGCTCGGAGCGGTACTGTCCGCGCAGGTCGCTGACGCTGCCGTTGTTGCCATGGTTGCCGTCGCCGAAGCTCTCACCGCCGTGGCCGGGACGCTCACCGCTGTAACCGGGGCGCTCACCGCCGTGACCGGGACGGTCACGGAACCGGCGCGGACCGCGGCCGCCGCCGCCGCCGAAGCCGCGGCGCTCACGCTGCTTGGCGGCAGGGGCCGAGGGCTCCCAGACCGGAATCGGCTCGCCGCTGGGCCGGCGGGCGCCGGCGACCTCCTCCAGGCGCGGGTGGCCCGGGGTGGCCTTGAGGCGGAACGGCTTGATGCCCGCGCGGCGGGTCATCGCGTCGGTGGAGCGGCGCTCGTTGGGAAGCACCAGCGTCATGACGGTGCCCTTCTCCCCGGCTCGAGCCGTACGGCCACCGCGGTGCAGGTAGCTCTTGTGGTCCTGCGGCGGGTCGACGTGCAGCACAAGGCTGATGTTGTCGACGTGGATGCCGCGGGCGGCGACGTCGGTGCAGACCAGGACGTTGATCGCACCTTCCTTGAACTCGGCCAGGATGCGGGTGCGCTGGTTCTGGCGCTTGCCGCCGTGCAGGCCCCCGGCCTTGATGCCGACCTGGGCGAGCTGCTTGCACAGCCGGTCCACTCCGTGCTGGGTGCGGACGAAGATGATGGTACGGCCCTCGCGGTTGGCGATCTCGGCGGTCACCGGGAACTTGTCGTCGCGGTGGACCTCAAGCACGTGGTGCTCCATGGTGTCCACCGAGGAGGCGGCCGGGGCCATCGAGTGGGTCACCGGGTCGGTGAGGAAGCGCCGGACGAGCTTGTCCACGTCGCCGTCGAGGGTGGCGGAGAACAGCAGGCGCTGGCTGTCGGCCGGAGTCTGCTGCAGGATCGCGCTGACGACGGGGAAGAAGCCGAGGTCGCACATGTGATCGGCCTCGTCCAGGACGGTCACCTGGACCTCGTCCAGCCTGCACTCGCCCTGCTGGATCAGGTCGGTCAGCCGGCCGGGGGTGGCCACGACGACCTCGACGCCACGGCGCAGCGCCTCGATCTGACGGCCCATGGACATGCCGCCGACCACGGTCTTCATCCGCAGGGACAGGCCGCGGCCCAGTGGCTCAAGCGAGTCGGTCACCTGCATGGCCAGCTCGCGGGTGGGCACCAGGACGACGGCGAGGGGACGGCCGGGGCGGGCCTTGGCCCCGGCGATGCGAGCCATCATGGGCAGGCCGAAGGCCAGCGTCTTGCCGGAGCCGGTCTGGCCGCGGCCGAGGACGTCGCTGCCGGCGAGGATGTCGGGGATGGTCGCCCTCTGGATGGGGAAGGGCGCGTCGATGCCCTGCCGGGCGAGCCCGTTCACCAGCGGCTTCGGCAGGCCGAGGAGCGCGAACTCGGACGGACCCGCGGGGGTCTCGGGGAGATCGGTGATTTCGGGCAGGCCAGCGTCAAGCATGGTCACGAAGATTCGTGCCTTTCGATAGAAGGACAAGGGCACGTCACTTCTGCGAAAGGACGAGCCTGGAACGCACGGCCTGAAGCCGCGCTCAATCAACGCCCGATGTGGGGGGCGGTGGTGCGGTGCGAGTCGAGGTGCACCGCACGGAGCGGGTCTAGCTTACCCGCACGCAGTCAAACCACGATCAAGCATACCCGGCGTTCGCAGTGCCGGGCCGGTCCGGGGCGTCCAGCATCATCGGACGCTTGTCCGCCGGTGGAGCAACGCTCCGATGCCGGGCTTTCTTCCCCGCACCGGGCATCTTCTCACACAATTCGATACGGCTCGCACCCCTTTTGAGCCCTGTCCCGCGGATCTTCCGCCCACGCCGCGGCGGGCGGAAGATCCGTGGGACGCGCTCCAGGTGCGAGCCGTACCGGGATGTGCGTGTCAGACGTTGAAGCCGAGCATGCGCAGCTGCTCGCGCCCGTCGTCAGTGATCTTGTCCGGACCCCACGGCGGGAGCCAGACCCAGTTGATCTTCACGTCGGAGACCATGCCGTCCAAGGCCGAGTGCGCCTGGTCCTCGATGACGTCGGTCAGCGGGCAGGCCGCGCTGGTCAACGTCATGTCGATGGTGGCGATCGGCGGGGCGCCGGCCTCGGCGGCGTCGAGGTTGACCCCGTAGATCAGACCGAGGTCGACGACGTTGATGCCGAGCTCGGGGTCCACGACGTCCTTGAGGGCCTCCATGACCTCCTCAAGGGTCGTCTCCCCGTCGTACGCCGCCGTCGGCGTCTCAACAGGCTTACTCATGTAGAACTCCTCACAACCGCGTCCTTGTAGGCCATCCACGCCAGCAGGGCGCACTTGACGCGGGCCGGGAACTTGGCGACCCCGGCGAACGCCACCGCGTCCCCGAGCACGTCCTCGTCAGCCTCGACCTGACCCCTGCTCTGCATGAGCCGGGTGAACTCCTCCACCACCGCGAGCGTCTCGTCCACGGTCGAGCCGGAGGTCAGCTCGTAGAGCACCGAGGCCGCGGCCTGACTGATCGAGCAGCCCTGACCGTCGTAGGAGACGTCCTCGACCTTGCCGCCGTCGCCGAGCTTCACCCGCATGGTGATCTCGTCGCCGCACGTCGGGTTCACATGGTGGACCTCGGCGTCGTACGGGTCGCGCAGACCCCGCCCCTGGGGGTGCTTGTAGTGCTCCAGGATCAGCTCCTGGTACATGGACTCGGCGATCATCTCGACTGCTCCGGCATGGCTAGGCGAACACCTTCTGCACGTGATGGAGGCCGCGGACCAGGGCGTCGATCTCGGCCGGGGTGTTGTAAAGGTAGAAGGACGCCCGTGTGGTGGCGGGAATCCCGAACCTCAGGTGCAGCGGGCGGGCGCAGTGGTGCCCCACACGCACGGCGACCCCGAAGTTGTCATCCAGGATCTGCCCAACATCATGCGGGTGAATCCCCTCAAGAGTGAAAGACACCGTGCCGCCGCGATGGTCGAGGCTCTCCGGGCCGATCACCTTCAGGCCGGGGACCTCCCGCAGCGCGCCGAGCGCGTAACCGGTGAGCTCCCGCTCGTGCCGGGCGATGGCGTCCATGCCGATCTCCGACAGGTATTCCACCGCGGCCCCGAGACCGATGGCCTCGACGATCGGCGGGGTACCTGCCTCGAACTTGTGCGGCGCGGGCGCGTAGGTCGAGTGGTCCATCCAGACCGCCTCGATCATCTCGCCGCCGCCCAGGAACGGGGGCATGGCCTCAAGCAGCTCGCCTCGGCCCCACAGCACGCCGACCCCGGAGGGACCGACGGCCTTGTGTCCGGTGAAGGCCAGGAAGTCGATGCCGAGCGCGGCCACGTCCACCGGCTGGTGGGGCACCGACTGCGAGGCGTCCAGCATCATCAGCGCGCCGACCTGGCGGACCCTGGCGAGCACCTGGGCGACCGGGTTGACCGTGCCGAGCACGTTCGACTGGTGCGCGATCGACACGATCTTCGTGCGCTCGGTCACCAGCTCCTCAAGGTTCGACAGGTCGAGCCGGCCCTCGTCGGTGACCGAGAACCACCTCAGCGTGGCGCCGGTGCGCTGCGCGAGCAGCTGCCACGGCACGATGTTGGAGTGGTGCTCCATCTCGGAGATGACGATCTCGTCACCGGGGCCGAGCCGGAACCTGGGGTCCGTGTTGGTGGGGTTGCCGAAGGCGTAGGCCACCAGGTTGAGCCCCTCGGAGGCGTTCTTGGTGAAGATGATCTCCTCGCGGCTCGGCGCGCCGACGAAAGCGGCGATCTTGTCGCGAGCGGCCTCGTACGCCTCGGTGGACTCGGAGCCCAGCGCGTGCATGGCCCGGCCGACGTTGGCGTAGTGCATGGCCAGGTGCTCGCGCATCACCTCGATCACCTGGGTGGGCTTCTGCGCGGAGTTTCCCGAGTCGAGGTAGACCAGCGGCCTGCCGCCGGGCAGCTCGCGGGAGAGAACCGGGAAGTCCTTCCTGATCCTCTCCACGTCAAAGCCGGTGTTCATATCAGGCCAGTGCCTTCGTGTAGGCCTCGTAACCTTCGGATTCGAGCTTGTCGGCGAGCTCGTGGCCACCCTGCTCCACGATCCGGCCGCCCGCGAAGACGTGGACGAAGTCCGGCTTCACGTAGCGCAGGATACGGGTGTAGTGGGTGATGAGCAGCACGCCGGTGTCACCGGAGGCGCGGAAGCGGTTGATGCCCTCGGAGACCACGCGCAGCGCGTCGACGTCCAGACCGGAGTCGGTCTCGTCGAGAACGGCGATCTTCGGCTTGAGCAGCTCGAGCTGGAGGATCTCGTGGCGCTTCTTCTCACCGCCGGAGAAGCCCTCGTTCAGGTTGCGCTGGGCGAAGGCGGCGTCGATGGACAGGGCGTCCATGCCGGCCTTCAGGTCCTTGGCGAACTCGCGGAGCTTGGGAGCCTCACCGCGCACGGCGGTGACCGCCGAACGCAGGAAGTTGGAGACGCTGACGCCGGGAACCTCGACCGGGTACTGCATGGCGAGGAACAGGCCGGCGCGGGCGCGCTCGTCGACCGTCATGTCCAGCAGGTCGACGCCGTCCAGCAGGACCTGGCCACCGGTGACGGTGTACTTCGGGTGGCCGGCGATCGCGTAGGCGAGCGTGGACTTGCCCGAGCCGTTGGGGCCCATGATGGCGTGGGTCTCGCCGGCCTTCACGGTCAGGTTGACGCCACGCAGGATTTCCTTGTCCTCGACGGCGACCTGCAGGTCACGGATCTCAAGGGTGGAGCCCGAGGGGACTCGGCTCGAATCAGACACTGTTATGACTCCTTCGAGAGCGAGACGAAGACGTCATCGCCGTCGATCTTGACTTGGTAGACGGGAACGGGCTTGATGGCGGGAGGACCGGTGGGCTTGCCGGTGCGCAGGTCGAAGCACGAGCCGTGCAGCCAGCACTCCAGGCTGTTGTCGTAGACCTCGCCCTCGCTGAGCTTCACCTCGGCGTGGGAGCACACGTCGTGCAGCGCGAAGACCTCGTCGCCCCGGCGGACCAGGGCGACCGGGGTCCCCTCCACCTCGACGCCGATCACACCGTCGTCGGGGATGTCGTCGAGCTTGCAGACCTTCACCGATGTCACTTCTCCAGCTCCGCCTCAACCTTGGCGAACACCCGCTCGCGCAGTTCGGGAAGCTCGATCTTCTCCAGGAGCTGCGCGAAGAAGCCCCGGATGACCAGGCGGCGCGCCTCATCGAACGGGATGCCGCGGGCCTGGAGGTAGAAGAGGTGCTCGTCGTCCAGGCGGCCGGAGGCGCTGGCGTGACCCGCCCCCGCGACCTCACCGGTGAGGATCTCCAGGTTCGGCACCGAGTCGGCGCGGGCGCCGTCGGTGAGCAGGAGGTTCCGGTTGAGCTCGTAGGTGTCGGTGCCCTCGGCCTCGACCCGGATGATGACGTCGCCGATCCATACGGCGTGCGCGTCCTCGCCCTGCAGCGCGCCCTTGTAGGTGACGTTGCTCTTGCAGTTCGGGTGGGAGTGGTCCACCAGCAGGCGGTGCTCCAGGTGCTGCCCGGCGTCCACGAAGTACAGGCCGGTCAGGTCGGCGTCGCCGCCGGGGCCGGTGTAGGAGACCGAGGGCGACAGCCGTACCAGGTCGCCGCCGAGGGTGACCACGAAGCTGCGGAAGACCGCGTCCTTGGCGAGCTGGGCGTGGTGGTGGGAGACGTGCACGGCGTCGCCGGCCCAGTCCTGCAGGCTGACGACCTTGAGCGTGGCGCCCTCGCCCACGACGAACTCGATGTTGTCGGCGTAGACCGCGCTGCCCTGGTGCTCCAGGACGACGACGGCCTCGGCCATCGGCTCCAGCTTGACCAGGATGTGGCCGTACGCGGCGCCCTCGCCGGACCCGGTGAGGGTGATCACGGTCGGCTTGGAGGCGACGGCCTCGCGCGGGACCGTGATGACGGTGGCCTTCTCGAAGGCGGAGTAGGCCTGGGCGCTGACCCGGTCGGCGGGCACGTAGGCCTTGCCGATCCGCTGGTCGTCACGGCCGACGGTCTCCACGGTGACCTCGGGGGCCGCGTCCACGGCGACGACCACGTTGCCCGCGGCGGCGACCCCGCTGTGCAGGCCCTTCAGGCGCGACAGCGGGGTGAAGCGCCACTCTTCCTCACGGCCGGTCGGAACCTCGAAGTCGTCCACGCTGTAGGAGGACTTCTCGTGGAGAGTCGACAGGGGCTTGGTTTCGAGACCCATCAGCCGACGGCCCCTTCCATCTGCAGCTCGATCAGGCGGTTCAGCTCAAGGGCGTACTCCATCGGGAGCTCGCGCGCGATCGGCTCGACGAAGCCGCGCACGATCATCGCCATCGCCTCGTCCTCACCCAGGCCCCGGCTCATCAGGTAGAAGAGCTGGTCGTCGGAGACCTTGGAGACGGTGGCCTCGTGTCCCATGGAGACGTCGTCCTCGCGCACGTCCACGTAGGGGTAGGTGTCGGAGCGGCTGATCTGGTCGACCAGGAGCGCGTCACACTTGACCGTGCTGGCGCTGCCGTGCGCGCCCTCCTCGATCTGGACCAGGCCCCGGTAGGAGGTGCGGCCGCCGCCACGGGCGACGGACTTGGAGATCACGGTGGAGCTGGTGTTCGGCGCGAGGTGCACCATCTTGGCACCGGCGTCCTGGTGCTGGCCCTCGCCCGCGAAGGCGACGCTCAGCGTCTCGCCCTTGGCGTGCTGGCCCATCAGGTAGACGGCCGGGTACTTCATGGTGACCTTGGAGCCGATGTTGCCGTCGATCCACTCCATGGTCGCGCCCTCGTAGGCCACGGCGCGCTTGGTGACCAGGTTGTAGACGTTGTTCGACCAGTTCTGGATGGTCGTGTAACGGCAGCGGGCGCCCTTCTTGACGATGATCTCCACGACCGCGCTGTGCAGCGAGTCGGAGGAGTAGATCGGCGCGGTGCAGCCCTCGACGTAGTGGACGTAGGAGTTCTCGTCCACGACGATCAGGGTCCGCTCGAACTGGCCCATGTTCTCGGTGTTGATCCGGAAGTAGGCCTGCAGCGGGATCTCGACCTCGACGTTCGGCGGCACGTAGATGAACGAGCCACCCGACCACACCGCGGTGTTGAGCGAGGCGAACTTGTTGTCGCCGACCGGGATCACGGTGCCGAAGTACTCCTTGAAGAGCTCTTCGTGCTCCTTGAGCGCGGTGTCGGTGTCGAGGAAGATGACGCCCTTCTCCTCAAGGTCCTCACGGATCTTGTGGTAGACGACCTCGGATTCGTACTGGGCGGCGACGCCCGCGATCAGGCGCTGCTTCTCCGCCTCGGGGATGCCGAGCTTGTCGTAGGTGTTCTTGATGTCCTCGGGCAGCTCGTCCCAGGAAGCGGCCTGCTTCTCGGTGGAGCGGACGAAATACTTGATGTTGTCGAAGTCGATCCCGCTGAGGTCGGAACCCCAGGTCGGCAGGGGCTTCTTGCCGAACAGGCGCAGGCCCTTCAGGCGAAGGTCCAGCATCCACTCCGGCTCGTTCTTGAGCGCGGAGATATTACGGACGACCTCCTCGGACAGGCCACGGCGGGCCATAGATCCGGCGGCGTCCGAGTCGGCCCAGCCGAACTTATAATTCCCGAGGCCTTCCAGCTCCGGGCGGTCGGTGACAGTCACCTTCCGGTCTCCTTGCTCGATTTGTCGATCATTTCCTGGTTGCTGATGGTCACGCGCTCTCGGATGCTCGTTCTCTCACATCCGGTTCGGCCGGCCTGCGGGGGCTCACGTGGGTGGTGCACACCCCGTCGCCGTGGGCGATGGTAGCCAGCCGCTGCACCGGTGTGCCGAGGATCTGCGCGAACGCCTCCGTCTCGGCCTCGCACAGCTGCGGGAACTCCGCGGCCACGTGCGCCACCGGGCAGTGGTGCTGGCACAGCTGCTCGCCACCGACACTGGCCTTGCTCGCCGAAGCGGCATAGCCGTCGGCCGACAGGGCCTCGGCCAGGACGCGCACCCGCTGGTCGGCGGGGACCTCGCGCATCTTCGGCAGCAGGCGCCCGACGAGGCCGGACACCTGCGCCCTGGCGAACTCGGTCACGGCCTCCTCGCCCACGCGCTCGGCGAGGAAACGCAGCGCGTTTCCCGCCAGTCCGTCGTAGGCGTGCTCGAAGGCGCTGCGCCCGGCATCGGTTATGGCGAACAGCTTCGCCGGCCGTCCCCGCCCGCGCTGACCCCGGGGCCGAGCCGTACGAGGCTCGATCATCCCCTCGGTCAGCAGCGCGTCCAGATGCCGGCGGACGGCGGCGGGAGTGAGGCCGAGTCGCTCGCCGAGGGCGGCGGCGGTGATGGGTCCGTGTTCCAGGATGAGCCGGGCGACACGCGCGCGCGTGCTGCGCTCGGCGGACACTCCGGACGGCCGCACGACGGCGGTCTCCTCGGTGCCTGACATCTCGGTCACGTATTTCACAACATCAGTGTGGCGTAATTCATTCCCGGCTGGCAAACCCAGGGCAGGCCTGCCGGGATGCAATTTGTCACGCAGGCAAGCCTTACCTAACCTGCGGAAACGTCGCCGGGGATCTTCCTCAGGCCGACGAAGGCGACGAGGGCGGCGAAGACGAGTCCGGCCAGGACCGTCGCCATCGGCAGCGCCGAGCCCGCGCCGGCCAGCCCCACCAGAGGAGCCGCGATCCCGCCGAACGCGAACTGCAGCACGCCCATCAGCGCCGAGGCGCTCCCGGCGACCTGCTGGGGCTGCCCGGCCAGGGCGAGCGCCCCCGCGCCCGGCAGGACGAGGCCCAGACCGCACATCATCACGAACAGCCCGGCGATCAGCACCGCCAGGGGCAGGCCGAGGAACGCGGTGGCGAACACCGTCCCGGCGCCGGACACGGAGATGAACAGGCCGGTGAGGATCAGCCGCGCGGGGGCCACCCGGCGCCCGGCGAGGCGCCCGCCGATCTGCGCGCTGACGGTCAGGCCGACGGCGTTCAGCCCGAACGCCAGCGAGAAGGTCTGCGGCGAGGCTCCGTACACCCCCTGGAGCACGAACGGCGAGCCGGAGATGTAGGCGAACATCCCCCCGAAACCCAGGCCCCCGGTCAGCGCGCTGGCCATGAAGGACCGGTTGCGCAGCAGGTACCAGAAGGTGACGAAGGTGCGCCTGAGCCCGCCGCTCTCGCGCCGGTCGGAGGGGAGCGTCTCTCTCACCCCCGCCAGCGCCGCCACCAGCAGCACCAGCCCGACGGCGCTCAGCGAGACGAACACGCCGCGCCAGGAGGTGTGGTTGAGCAGCTGCGCGCCCGCGATCGGGGCCAGGATGGGCGCGAGGCCGCTGACGAGCATGAGGGTGGCGAAGATGCGGGCGATGGCCGCCCCCTCGTAGAGGTCGCGGACGACCGCGCGGACGATCACCAGCGCGGCACCGCCCGCGATGCCCTGGAGCAGGCGAAACCCGATCAGCCCGTAGACCGAGGGCGGGAACGCGCACAGCAGCGAGGCGGCGGCGTAGGCGGCGATGCCGGTCAGCAGAGGCGTCCGGCGGCCCCGCACGTCGCTGAGCGGGCCGGTGACGATCTGCCCGATGGACACTCCGACGAGGCAGGCGGTCAGGGTGAGCTGCACCTGGGCCTGGCTCGCGCCCATCTCCCCGGCGATGGCGGGCAGCGCGGGCAGGTACATGTCGATCGAGAGCGGGCCGATCGCGAACAGCGCGCCCAGGACGAGCAGCAGCAGTCCCCTGCGTCTGTCGACCGGCACGCCTTCCGACTCTGCGGTCGTCGCGGTCATGTTCGATCCCCTTCACCCTCACAGGCCACGGTGGGCCCATGAGGGCCAGGGGTCTCAACCTGCAATCAGGATGCCTGAATTCCCATATTTAGGAGATTCCATAAAAAAGATTTACCCGAGGCCGGAGACCGGCCAGAAGAGCCGTGGCCGCTCACTCCGGCGGGCCGTCCAGCCGGATGACGGCGAAGGCCGCGAGCTGCGGGTCGGCCACCACCGCCGCCCGTCCCCCGCGGGTCGGCGCCGGTGCCGCGAGAACGGTGCCGCCCAGCTCCTGGACTCTCGCCGCGGTGGCGTCGACGTCTTCGACCGCGAAGTAGGTCATCCAGTGCGACGGCGTGCCCGGCGGGAACCACGGGCCCATCTCCGTCATCCAGGCGACGGGACGGCCGTCCACCCGCCACTCGGTGTGCGGCGTGTCCCGCGTGTCGTCGCCGGCGTCCCAGCCGAGGACGGCGGGGTAGAAGGACCCGCACGCGGCGGTGTCGCGGGTGACCAGCTCGCTCCGGGCGAACGCGCCGGGCTCGCCGGCGATCTCCGCGCCCTGGTGCCGACCGGCCTGCCACGCCATGAAGGAGGCACCCGAAGGGTCCTGGAAGACCGCCATGCAGCCCTCGTCGAAAACCCTCACGGGCGCCATGAGGACCTTGCCCCCGGCCTCGCGGACCCTCGCGGCCGTGATGTCGGCGTCCTCGGTGGCCATATAGGTGTTCCAGACCGCGGGCACACCGTCTCCGGCACTCGGGCCGATCCCCGCGACGGCCCTGCCGTTCAGCGTGAAGCGGCCGTACCCGCCGGACTCCGGACGCGGATCGAACACCGCCTCCCAGCCGAAGACCTCCCGGTAGAACCTGACTGACAAGGTGACGTCCGTGCTCGACAGATCCACCCAGCACGGGACACCGGATTTGTAACCACTCCGCTCGGACACGCCGAACCTCCTCATGTCATGATTCGGGACACGCTCAGGGTGGCACGCGGGACCCGGTGTACCCGGCGGGTGATCGGGAGCCTTGGCGTGATCCGCCCGAAGCCTTTTACCGGGCATGGGAGGCTCTGCACCGCAGGTCCGGAAACGTGACCAGCCGGTACAGTCCCTAAACTCGTGGCCATGGACTCCCCAGCCGTTGAGGTCATCGACCTGGTCAAGCGGTACGGCCGAACGACAGCGATCAACGGCCTCACCCTCAGTGCCGACCGTGGCGCGGTCACCGCGATCCTCGGTCCCAACGGCGCGGGCAAGACCTCGACCATCGAGATCTGCGAGGGGTTCCGGCGAGCCGACAGCGGCACCGTGAACGTCCTCGGGCTCAGCCCGTCCCGGCCGGAGCTTCGCGCCCGGGTCGGGGTGATGCTCCAGGCCGGAGGCGTGCCCCCGGCGACGCGGTGCGGAGAGTGGCTGCGCCTGATGGCCCGGTTCCACGCCCATCCCCTCGACCCGGCGAAGCTGCTTGAGCGTCTCGGGCTGTCCGAGCACGCCCGCACGCCGTACCGGAGGCTGTCGGGAGGCCAGCAGCAGCGCGTGTCGCTGGCCGCGGCCGTCATCGGCCGGCCCGAGCTGGTCTTCCTCGACGAGCCCACGGCCGGCCTGGACCCGCAGGCCCGGCACGCGTGCTGGGAGCTGGTCGGCGACCTGCGCGCCGCCGGGGTCTCCGTGGTGCTCACCACCCACCACATGGACGAGGCGGAGAAGCTCTCCGACCGGGTCGTCATCATCGACCACGGCAAGGTGGTCGCCGAGGGCACGCCCGCCTCGCTCACCGGCGCCGAACGGCAGCTGCGCTTCCGTGCCCGGCCCGGGCTCGCCCTCGACGAGTTGCTCACGGCCCTGCCCTCCGGCAGCGCGGCCAAGGAGTCGCCGTCGGGGCACTACATCATCGAGGGGCAGGTCGGGCCCGAGCTGCTGGCCACCGTGACGGCCTGGTGCGCCGCGGAGGGTGTCACCGCCGACGACCTCAGCATCGAACGCCGCACCCTGGAAGACGTCTTCCTGGAGCTGACCGGCCGGGAGCTCCGATGACCCCTCACCGAGTACGGCTTGTGCCAGACCGCAGGAGAGCACGTTGACGACCCTCGACCTCACGCCCGCCCCGGGTGCCGCGCCGCTGCCCCGGATGGTGCTCGCGCAGACGGGCGCGGAGATCCGGGCGATGCTCCGCAACGGCGAGCAGCTCCTGCTGACGATGATCATCCCGGTGCTGCTGCTCATCGGGTTCTCGGTCGCGCCGCTGGTGAACGTCGGCGGAGGCCCCCGTGTGAACTTCATCACGCCCGGTGTGCTCGCGCTGGCCGTGATGTCGACGGCTTTCACCGGGCAGGCCATCGCGACCGGTTTCGAGCGCCGGTACGGCGTGCTGAAGCGGCTGGGCGCGACCCCGCTCTCGCGGACCGGGCTGATGCTGGCCAAGACGCTCGCGGTGGTCGCCGTGGAGATCATCCAGGTGGTCGTCATCTGCGGGGTGGCGGTCGCGCTGGGCTGGCGGCCCGCGGGCTCCCCCCTGGCCGCGCTCCTGCTGATCCTGCTGGGCACCGCCGCGTTCAGCGGGCTCGGCCTGCTGATGGCGGGCACCCTGCGCGCCGAGGCCACGCTCGCCGGGGCCAACCTGGTCTATCTGGTCCTGCTCGGCTGCGGCGGGGTCATCTTCCCTCTGTCGGCCTTCCCCGGCTCGGTGAGGTCCGCGCTGGAACTGCTGCCCATCACCGCGCTGACCGGCGGGCTCCGCTCGGTCCTGACCGGCGGCGCCGGGCTGCCCGTCGCCGCGGCGGCCGTCCTCGCGGCCTGGGCGGCCGTGTCCCTCGCTCTCGCGTCGCGGACGTTCCGCTGGGAATGACCGGCGATCTCGCATCGTGGAAACCGCTCCTGGAACGACCCCACCGGTGAGTAAGGTCTGAAAAACCGCATCACACCTGACACAAGGAGCCCCATGACCGCCGAAGCCCTGCACGGACCCGCCGAGCCGTTCAAGCGGGGCCTGCCCAGGCCCGGGGCGCTGCTGCGGGCCGCGTCGGACGCCATTCCGCCGTCCGGGCTGGTGCTGCTGGCCATCCTGTCGGTCCAGGTGGGCGCGGGCTTCGCCAAGGACCTGTTCTCCCAGCTGCCGCCGAGCGCGGTGGTGTTCCTGCGGATCGCGATGGGCGCGCTGATCATGGGCGTGGTCGCCCGGCCCCGGCTGAAGGGGCTGACCCGCACGGACGTCGGGCTGGGCGTGGCGTTCGGCGTGACGCTGGGCGTGATGAACCTGTCGTTCTACGAGGCGCTGGCCCGGCTGCCCATGGGCATCACGGTGGCCGTCGAGTTCCTCGGCCCGCTCGGGGTGGCGGTGGCCGCCTCGCGCCGCCGCCTGGACCTGCTCTGGGTCGCCCTGGCCGGGTCGGGCGTGGTGCTGCTGGCCCCGTGGGGGACGGGCACCTCACGGATCGGCTGGGCCGGGATAGCGTTCGCGCTGCTCGCGGCGGCCTGCTGGGCGGGCTACATCCTGCTGTCGGCCGCCGTGGGCCAGCGCTTCCCCGGCACCACCGGCCTGTCCTTCGCGATGATCGTGTCGTTCCTGCTGGTCGCCCCCGTGGGGGTCACCACCGGCGGCGCCGACCTGCTCCGGCCCGAACTGCTGCTGATCGGGCTCGGGGTGGGCCTGCTGTCGTCGGTCATCCCCTACTCGATAGAGCTGGAGGCACTGCGCAGGATGCCCAAGCGGGTCTTCGGCATCCTGATGAGCCTGGAGCCCGCGGTGGCCGCGCTGGTCGGCCTGCTCGTCCTGGGCGAGGTGCTCGACGTGCGCGAGTGGGCCGCCATCGGCTGCGTGGTCATCGCCAGCGTGGGCGCCACCCGCAGCTCCCGCTGACCGCTCGGAACCGGCCCGGACGGAAAGGCCGCCGCACCCGCCTGGGCGGGGCGGCGGCCTTCCGCGTGAGCGGCCTGCTCCGGCCTACTCCGGTTTGCTGGCCCAGATGCCCCGGACGTGCTGGATGTGAGCGCGCATCAGCCGCTCGGAACCGGCCTGGTCCCCGGCGGAGAGCAGGTCGAGCAGGTCGAGGTGCTCGCGGGCGGAGTCGACCAGGACGCCGCGCGCGTAGAGGGCGGACAGGCCGTACAGCCGGGCCCGGCTGCGCAGGTCGCGCACCACGTCCACCAGGTGCGCGTTGCCCGCCAGCGACAGCAGCTCCACGTGGAAGCGGATGTCGGCGTCCACATAGGCGAGCAGGTCTCCGCGCTCGGCCGCGTCGACGATCTGCTGGGCCATCGGGCGGAGCAGATCGAAGCTCTCCACCCGCGCGGTGTCGGCCAGCCGGGCCACCGTGGGCACCTCGATGAGCTGGCGGATCTCGGTGAGCTCGTCCAGATCCCGCTCGGACAGCTCGGTGACCCGGAAGCCCTTGTTGCGCACCGCCTCGACCAGGCCCTCCTTGGCCAGGTCGAGCATCGCCTCGCGCACCGGAGTGGCCGAGACGCCGAACTGGGCGGCCAGGACCGGCGCGGAGTAGACCACGCCCGGTCGCATCTCACCCGTGATCAAAGCTGCCCGCAGCGCGTGGGCCACCTGCTCGCGCAGGCTCTGCCGCTCGCCCACGATCGGCAGGTCGAGCCGGTCTTCCGCCGAAGGGGACATCCCAGCGCCTCTCATCTTGCTCGCATCCACATCTCGTAGGCGGCGGCCGCCACCACCAGGTCCTCCCACGCCATGCCGACGCTCTTGAAAACCCGGGGTCCCGGAGCGCGAGGCACGACACCGGCGACCAGTTCCCCGAGGTTTCCGGCGAGATGACCATTGGTGATCTTACCGCTCCGTAGCGGGATGATCAGATCTCCCGCCTCGGCGAGAGCGGCACTGCGGGCTTCGACGACCACGGTGGCCCGAGCGATGAGATCATCGTCGATCTCCCGGGCATCCGGCTCGTGGGAGCCGACCGCGACCACGGTAGCGTCGTTGCGAGTCAGCGTACCGTCGAACAGGGGAATTCTGGAGGTTGTGCAGCAAGCGACGAGATCGGCCTGCCCGAGATCCAGCTCGGTGTCCGCCTGGAGACCCTCGGCGGCGCATCTGGCGGCGAACGCCTCCGCCTTCTCCGGGTCCCTGGCGATCACGCTCACCCGCCTCACCGGCCGGACCGCGCGGAAGGCCTCGACGTGCCCCCACGCCTGCGGTCCCGTGCCGAAGACCGCCATCGTGGAGGCGCCCGGCTCGGCCAGGTGCCGTACGGCCAGCGCGGAGACCGCGGGCGTGCGCAGCGAGGTGAGCGCGATCCCGTCCAGCGCGGCCAGCGGGGTCAGGGTCTCGCCGTCCATGAGCAGGTAGGTGCCCTGGATCCGGGGCAGCCCGCGCGAGGGATTGTCCGGGGCGACCCCGGCTATCTTGATCCCCGCGTGGCGGCCCCACGCGGCGGGCATCAGCAACAGCTGCCCGGCGGGGACCTCCACGATGGGCCGCTGCGGGGTGTCCTCGGGGTCCAGCCCCGCGCGCAGCGCGTCTTCCAGCACCTGTACGGCCCGCGCCATCGGCACCAGCCGGCGCAGGGTCTCCCCGTCCAGATAGGGAAGGCCGCTCACCTCAGCGTGAACCCGGTGCCGACGGGATCGCGCGGATCCAGTGTGAACCGGTGCTCCCCGGTGCGGTAGGCCATGCCCTCCACCTCCGGGATGATCCCCGCCTCGGTCACCTCGGCCACCCGCGCCCGGAAGGTCGTGCCCACGATGCTCTCGTGGACGAGCGTGCCGGTGAAGCCGTCGGCGTGCAGCAGCGCCAGCCGGGCGGCGGTGCCGGAACCGCAGGGCGAGCGGTCCACCTCGCCGTCGGCGAAGACCGTGACGTTGCGCTGGCGGCCGGGGCCCAGGTCGTCGTAGAAGATGACGCCGTAGATCCCGGAGAGCCGGTCGTCGTCCGGGTGCCGCGCCGCCGGGTGCCCGGACAGGGCGGCCTTGACGGCCCGGCCGAGCGCGATCAGCTCGGTCAGGTGCTCGGGGGCCACGCTCAGTCCGAACGCCGAGGCCGGGACCGAGGCGTAGATCGCCCCGCCGTAGGAGACGTCGGCCGTGACCCCGGCGAGCCGGGCCGACGGGCCGGAGCCGGCGTCCGCCGGGGACGAGCCGGACCCGGCGAGCGGGCCCAGCTCGACGCCTCGCGCGAGCACGTAGGACGGGACGTTCCGGAACGTGACCGCCTCCACCAGGCCCGCCGCGCAGCGGACCCTCGCCGTCACCCTGCCGGAGGGGACGTCGACGACGACGTCGGTGTCCCCGTCCGGGTCCGCCTTGACCAGGCCGCTTTCCACGGCGTAGACCCCGAGCGCGATGGTGCCGTGGCCGCAGGCGGTGGAATAGCCGTCCTTGTGCCAGAACAGCACGCCGAGGTCGGCGCCCTGGTCGTCCGGCGGAACGAGGAAGCAGCCGTACATGTCGGCGTGCCCGCGCGGCTCGTGGCAGAGCAGCCGCCGCACCTCGTCGATCTCCGGGGCCCGGGCCGCCTCGCGGCGGCCGAGCACCGTGTCACCGGGGATGTCGGGCACCCCGGCGGTGACGATCCGGAACGGTTCTCCGCCGGTGTGGTAGTCGATTGTGTGGATCATGTTTCCCGTCTCGTCAGACTCCGCCGAGGTAGGCCTCGACCACCCGGGCGTCCTCGCGGAGCTCGGTGGCGGGGCCGTCCAGCACACATTCACCATTCTCGATCACATAGCCGCGATGAGCGATCTTGAGCGCGGCGGTGGCGTTCTGCTCGACGAGCAGGACCGAGGTGCCCTCGGCGTTGATCTGCGCGATCAGCTCCATCACCGAGGCGACCACCAGCGGGGCCAGGCCCATCGAGGGCTCGTCCAGCAGCAGCAGCCTGGGCCCGGTGATCATGGCCCGGCCGATGGCGAGCATCTGCTGCTCGCCGCCCGACAGCGTGCCGCCCTGCTGGGCGCGCCGCTCGGCCAGGCGGGGCAGCAGCTCGTAGACGCGCTCGATCCGCCTGCGGATCTCGGCCTGGTCGCGGACCAGGTAGCCGCCGAGTTGCAGGTTCTCATGGACGGTGAGCGTGCTGAAGACCCTGCGGCCCTCGGGGACGTGCACCAGGCCACGTGCGGCGATCTTGTGGGGCTTGTCCTTGGTGATGTCCTCGCCCTCGAAGACGACCTTGCCCGCGGTGGGCCGCACCAGGCCGGAGGCCGCCGACAGCGTGGTGGTCTTGCCCGCGCCGTTGTTGCCCAGCAGGGCGACGATCTCCCCCTGGGAAACGGTGAGGGACAGGCCGCGCAGGGCGTGCACGCCGCCGTAGTGGACGTCGAGTCCGTTGATCTCAAGCATTGGCGTCGCTCCCGAGATAGGCCTCGATGACGGCCGGGTTCCGGCGGACGTCCTCGGGACGGCCGTCGGCGATCTCCTTGCCGAAGTTCAGCACGACCACGCGCTCGGAGACCTCCATGACCAGGCCCATGTCGTGCTCGATGAGCACGATGGCCACGCCCAGTTCCTGGATCCTCCGGATCAGGTCCAGCATCTCGGCCTTCTCGCCGTGGTTGAGGCCCGCGGCGGGCTCGTCCAGCAGCAGCAGGTCGGGACGCCGGGCCAGGGCTCTGGCGATCTCCACGCGGCGCTGCTCACCGTAGGGCAGGTGGCGGGCGGCGCCGTACCGGTCACCGCGCAGGCCGACGAAGTCCAGCCAGTGGTTGGCCTGTTCGGTGCACTCGCGTTCGGAACGCCGGTAGCGGGGGGTGTGCAGCAGGGCGTCGAAGACGCTCTGCTTGAGCCACAGGTGGGATCCGGCGCGCACGTTGTCCAGGACCGACAGCTCGCCGAACAGGCGCAGGTTCTGGAAGGTCCGCGCGATGCCGCGCTCCGCGATCGCCGACGGCTTCAGCCCCCGGAGGCTCTTGCCCCGCAGGGTGATCTGGCCCGCGGTCGGGCGGTAGAAGCCGGTGACGCAGTTGAAGGCCGACGTCTTGCCCGCGCCGTTGGGCCCGATGACGGAGACGATCTCCGCCTCCCCCACCGAGAACGTGAGCCCGTCGATGGCCACCAGCCCGCCGAAGGACAGGCGCAGATCCTCCACGGTCAGCAGGCTCATGAGGCCTCCTTGGAACGGGCCGGCCAGAGCCCCTGCGGGCGCAGGAGCATGACGATGATGAGCAGGACGCCGAACATGAAGAACCGGTAGTCGGCGAGGTCGCGGAGGAACTCCGGCAGCAGGCTGATCACGATGGCGCCGACGACGACGCCGGGGATCGAGCCCATGCCACCGAGGACGACGGCCATCAGGACCAGCGCGGACTGCAGGAAGGTGAAGCTGTTCGGGGAGATCGCCGACAGCTGGGCGGCGGACAGGACCCCCGCCAGGCCACCCCAGACGGCTCCCGCGATGTAGGCGGCCAGCTTGACGCGGTAGGTGTTCACGCCCATCGCCTCGGCGGCGTCCTCGTCCTCGCGGACGAACCGCCAGGCCCGGCCGAGCCGGGAGCGGCCCAGGCGTGCCGCGCCGAGGACGGCCAGGGAGACGACCACCACGGTCAGGTAGTAGAACACCACCGAGTTGTCGGTCAGGGACGGGATGCCGTAGATGCCCGAGGGGCCGCCGGTGACGTCCAGGTTGTTGGCGGTGATCCGGATGATCTCGCCGAAACCGAGGGTCACGATGGCGAGATAGTCGCTGCGCAGCCGCAGGGTCGGCGCGCCGATGATGATCCCGGCCACGACCGTGACCACGATGACGGCGGGCACGGTGACCAGCAGCGGCAGGTCGAACCGGGTGGCCAGCACTCCGCTGGTGTAGGCGCCGACCGCGAAGAAGGCGACGTAGCCGAGGTCGAGCAGGCCGCAGTAGCCCACCACGATGTTCAGCCCGGCCGCGAGCATCACGAAGATGGCCGCGGTGGTCATGACCGACAGCGCGTAGTTCGAGGCGTTGACGAAGGGCGCGAGCAGGGCGATCAGCACCCCGCCCAGCCCGGCCCACTTGTTCTGCAGCAGCTTCGACATCCGGGTCGGAGGCTTGTCGGTGCCCAGCCGCCGGGGCGTCGTCGTCGTGCCGGTCATACGCGCTCCGTCACGCGTTCGCCGAGCAGGCCGGTGGGCCGCACGGTCAGGAACAGGATCAGCACCCCGAAGGTGAACACGTCACGCCACTCTCCGCCCAGCCAGAACGTGCCGAACGACTCCAGCAGCCCGAGCAGCAGCCCGCCGAGCATCGTGCCGGGGATGTTGCCGATTCCGCCGATGACCGCCGCGGTGAAGGCCTTGAGCCCGATCAGGAAGCCCATCAGGAAGTCGATCTTCCCGTAGTAGGCTCCGGCCATCACCCCGGCGGCCCCCGCGAGGGCCGAGCCGAGGAAGAAGGTCCGGGAGATCACCGCGTTCACGTCGATGCCCATCAGGGTGCTGGTGCGCGGGTCGAGCGCGATGGCCCGCATGGCCCGGCCCTCGCGGGTCCGGGTGATCATCAGGTTGAGCCCGATCATGAGGCTCACCGCCACGCCGATCAGCACGAGCTGCTGCAGCGTCAGCCGGGCGCCGAGCACCTCTATGGAGGTGCCGCCGAGCCGTACCGGATAGACCCGCGGGTCGGCTCCGGCGGCGGCGCGCATGCCGTACTCCAGGACGAAGGACGCGCCGACCGCGGTGATCAGCAGGGAGAGCCTGGGCGCGCGGCGAAGCGGCCGGTAGGCGATCCGCTCCAGCGCCACCCCGGCCAGGCCGGTGACCAGCATGGTCGCCAGGAGCACCAGGAGCAGCAGCGGCAGGGCCATCGAGGGGGACACGCCGCCGACCGCGCCAAGGATGGCGAAGCCGACGAACGCGCCCAGCATGTAGAGGTCGCCGTGGGCGAAGTTGAGCAACTTGATGATCCCGTAGACCATGCTGTAGCCCAACGCGACCAGGGCGTAGAACGAGCCGACGAACAGGCCGTTCCAGACGAGCTGTGTCATTTGAGGGAGTCCTGCAGGGTGATCTTTCCGCCCTTGACGACCAGGATCTGGAAGCCGCCGTTGGACAGGGTGTGCTCGGGGGTGAACTTCAGCGGTCCGGAGAACATCTGGAACCCGTCGATCCCCTCCAGGGCCGCGATGACCTTGGCGCCGTCGGTGCCGCCCGCCTTGGTGATCGCCTCGGCCGCCAGCCGCACGCCGTCGTAGGCCTGGTTGGAGTAGGGGCCGGGCTCGGTGTTGTACTTCTTCTTGTAGGCCGCGATCCAGCCCTCGGCGCCTTCCAGCGTGTCGGGGGTCTGGGTCATCGTGGCGTAGACGCCCTCGGCGGCCTCGGCACCGGCGATCTCGACCAGCTTGGGCGAGACGGAGCCGTCGCCGACCATGATGGAGCCCTTGTATCCGGCCTGGCGGAGCTGGCGGGCGATCAGGCCGCCCTCCTGGAAGTAGCCGGTCCAGTAGACGAAGTCGGGCTTCTTGGCCAGCACGTTGGTGACGTTGGCGCTGTAGTCGCTCTCCTTGGGCGTCACCGTCTCGACGAGCGCGGCGTCGGCGCCGCCGGGAGCGTCGAGCAGAGCCTTGGTGCGCAGCGCGATGTCCTTGGAGTAGCTGGTGTTGTCGTGCATCAGCACGACGCTCTTGGCACCCTGCTTGGTCATCCACTTCTCGGCCGAGGCGGCCTGCTGGGAGCCGGTGCCGTTGATCAGGAAGACGTGCTTGAGCTTCTGGTCGACCAGCTCCTGGGAGTTGGCCGCCGGAATGATCATCGGGATGTTCGCCTTGCCGAAGATGGGCAGGGTGGGCAGCGTCGCGCCGGAGCAGTAGCCTCCGACCGAGACGTCCACGCCCTCGGTGACCAGCTTGTTGGCTCCGGCCGCCGCCGACTGGGCGTCACAGGCGTCGTCGGCGGTCTTCAGCTCCAGCTTGCGGCCGAGCACGCCACCCTTGGCGTTGATCTCGTCGATCGCGAGCTGGGCCGCGTTGCTCATGTAGGGGCCGATGGCGGCCTCGCTGCCCGACTGGGGGATCAGCATGCCGAGCACGATCGGGTCGCCGCTCTTGGCGCCCTTGTCGCCGCCGCCGTCGCCGCTGCTGAGCAGGCCCTGGCCGCATCCGGTGGCCAGGAGGCCCACGGCGGCCAATGACACGAAGGATTTCAGGGGGGTGGCACGCATGTGCGGCTCCTTACAGTGATGTTATGTGACATTGCACTCATTTACGGACATGCACGTCAAGGGTCGAGATGAGACCGTTAACGTTCACATACCGTTCCTTTGCTTTTAGTGCAGATACGTCAAGCGGGACACCTCCGTTGGAGATGCCCCGCACAAAATACATGCTTTTAGCTCGTCGGACTTATGGTGACGGTATGGGCGGAGGTGGAGAACTCCCCCATCGCCTCGCCCTGCTCCCGGGCACCGTAGCCGGAGCCCTTCTCCCTCCGGACGGCAGGCAGAAGCCCACGCCGCCGGTCGGGGCGCTCATCTTGACCAGACCGATATCCAGCCGCGCGCCCAGGTCCGGAGAACGGCTCCCGGCCACGTTGGTCAGAGCAGGAAGCCTTCGGGGAACGGGTCACGGGGGTCGAGGAAGTACTGGGCGGTGCCGGTGACCCATGCCCGCCCGGTGATGGTCGGGACCACCGCGGTCAGACCGGCGACCTCCGTCTCCTCGACGAGACGTCCGATGAAGCGGGTGCCGATGAACGACTCGTTCACGAAGTCGGTGTCCAGCCCGAGCTCGCCCCGGGCGTGGAGCTGGGCCATCCGCGCGCTGGTGCCGGTGCCGCAGGGCGAGCGGTCGAACCACCCGGGGTGGATGGCCATCGCGTGCCGCGAGTGCCGGGCGTCGGACCCGGGGGCGGTGAACTGCACGTGGTGGCAGCCCCGGATGCCGTCGTTCAGCGGGTGGACGGGCTCGTCCTGCTCGTTGATCGCGGCCATGATCGCCAGGCCCGCGTCGAGGATCTGCTGCTTGTGCGAGCGTTCGAACGGCAGGCCGACCGACTCGACCGGCAGGATCGCGTAGTAGTTGCCGCCGTAGGCCAGGTCGTAGGTGACCTCGCCGATGCCCGGCACCTTGACCGTGCGGTCGAGGCCGACGCTGAAGGAGGGCACGTTGGTGATGGTCACCGCGGTGGCGGCGCCGTCCTCCACCCGCACCTCGGCGACGACCAGCCCGGCGGGGGTGTCCAGCCGGATGGTGGTGACCGGCTCGACGACCTCGACCATTCCGGTCTCCACCAGGACGGTGGCGACGCCGATGGTGCCGTGGCCGCACATCGGCAGGCAGCCGGAGACCTCGATGTAGAGCACGCCGTAGTCGGCGTCGGGCCGGGTGGGCGGCTGCAGGATGGCCCCGCTCATCGCCGAGTGGCCGCGCGGTTCGTACATGAGCAGGGTCCGGAGGTGGTCCATGTTGGCCAGGAAGTGCTCACGGCGCTCGGCCATGGTCGAACCGGGGATGACCCCCACTCCCCCGGTGATCACCCGGGTGGGCATGCCCTCGGTGTGAGAGTCCACCGCGTGGAAGACCCGTTTCGTCCTCATTGATTCTCCTTGCGGGGGGGTAGAGCTATCTTTCAAACCCACGGCGGGGCGCAGCACTCAATATTGCGCCCGGCCACGGGGTGAAGCCGACCGCCTACCGCAGGCCCTCGGCCAGGGCCTTCTCGGTGGCGGCACGGACGAGTGCCTCCTCCTCGGCGACCAGCGGCAGCCGCGGCGGACGGCACGGGCCGCCCTTCCGCCCGGCCAGGTCCATGGAGAGCTTGATGGCCTGCACGAAAACGGTCTTGGAGTCCCAGCGCAGCAGCGGGTGCAGCGCCCGGTAGAGCGGGAGCGCGGTGTCCAGGTCCCCGGCGAGGGCCGCCTCGTACAGGGCCACGCTGGACTTGGGCAGCGCGTTGGGGTAGCCGGCCACCCAGCCGACCGCGCCGGCCAGGGCCAGCTCCAGCAGCACGTCGTCGGAGCCGATCAGCAGGTCCAGGTCGGGGGCGAGCTCGGCGATCTCGTAGGCCCGGCGGACGTCGCCGGTGAACTCCTTGACCGCCACGATCAGGCCCTCGGAGTGAAGCCGGGCGAGCATGGCCGGGGTGAGGTCGACCTTGGTGTCAAGGGGGTTGTTGTAGGCCACCACCGGCACACCGGCCTTGGACACCTCGCGGTAGTGCTCCACCACGATCCGGTCGTCGGCCCGGTAGGCGTTCGGCGGCAGCAGCATCACCGCCTGGCACCCGGCGTCGCGCGCCTGCTCGGCCCAGCGACGGGCCTCCAGCGCCCCATAGGCGGCGATTCCCGGCATGACCCGGTCTCCGCCGACGGCCTCCACCGCGGTCTCCACGACCTTGGCCCGCTCTTCGGGGGTCAGCGTCTGGTATTCGCCCAGCGAGCCGTTCGGCACCACACCGTCGCAACCGTTGGCGACCAGCCACCGGCAGTGCTCGGCGTAGCCGTCGAAGTCGACCGAGAGGTCGTCGTTGAGAGGCAGCGCGGTGGCCACCATCACCCCGTGCCAGGGTTTCACGCGGGTCGTCATGACAGTCATCCTTCCAAGGGGGGTAGGGTCAACTCGGCCAGATCGCCGAGCCGGATGGGCTGGGCGATCGGGCGTCGTGGTGCCGTGGGTTTCTCTCCGGCGAGACACGCCACGGCGTAGCCGCACATGCGGCCCTGGCACCAGCCCATGCCTGGGCGGGCCAGTAGTTTGATGGAGCGCGCGTCGGCGGCGCCGAGGTCCTGGGCCTCGCGCACGGCCGACAGGGGAACCTCCTCGCAACGGCAGACCAGCGTGTCCTCGCGGAGCCACTCCTGCCAGCCGGGCCGTACCGGATAGGCGGTCTGCAGCGCTCGGGCGAAGGCGGACAGCCGGTCCCTGCGCCGGGACAGGCCCGGCAGGGGCGGGACGCGGCGGCCCAGGTCGGCGGCGGCGGCCCGGCCCGCGATGCGCCCCTCGACCTCGGCCAGCACGGCTCCGCCGACGCCGGTGGACTCCCCGGCCGCGTAGACGCCCGGCACGCTGGTGCGCAGGTGAGCGTCCACGGTGACCACCGGGCTGCCGTCCACGTCGGCGTGGGTCGCGCAGCCGAGCTGCGTGGGCAGGTCCAGCTGCGGGATGAAACCGTAGCCGTAGGCGAGGGTGTCGCACTCGACGGTTCTCGTCGAGATCGGCCGCCAGTCGGAGTCCAGCCTGGCCACCGTGACGTGGGTCAGCTCGGTCTCGCCGTGCGCCGCGATCACCGCGTGGCGGCCGCGGTAGGGCACCAGATGCCGGGCGAGGCTCGCGGCGTACCCGAGGGCCTCGCCGGACTTGCCCGCGGCGAGCAGCGGGTTCCTGGCCAGGCCGAACCGGCCGTTGGCCTCGTAGACGCCGCGCACGTCGGCGCCCGCCTCGGCCAGGCCTGCGGCGACCGGGAGCAGGAAGGGCCCGGTCCCGGCGACCACGACCTTCCGGCCCGCGACGACGAGGTTGCCCTTGAGCAGGGCCTGTGCCCCGCCCGCGGTGAGCACTCCGGGCAGGTCCCAGCCGGGGAACGGCAGCGGCCGGTCGTGGGCGCCGGTGGCGATGAGCAGCCTGCGCGCGGTGACCGTGCGGGACCGCTCGTCGCGCTCGCCCTCGAGGCAGCGTACGGTCACCGTCTCCTCGGCGGTTCCCTCCCCTGCGCGCTCGACCGCCCAGACCCGGTGGCCGAGCAGCACGTCGGCGCGCTCGCCGAGCGTGTCCCACTGCCGGACGAACCTGTCCAGGCCGTGGTGGAGGGCTCCGGGCCGGTCGGCGTGGAAGCCTTCGGGCAGGTGCCGGTAGTACTGGCCGCCGGGCCTGGCCGCGGCGTCGATCAGCACGACGTCCAGTCCGGCGAGGGACGCCGTGAGCGCGCCCGCCACTCCGGCGGGGCCCGCGCCGATGACGGCGAGGTCGTAGATGGGTTTCACCGGCCGCTCACCGCTCCCCGGTCGTCTCCCGGGTGGCCTCGCCACCCGGCCGTTCGTCACGCCGCTCTCCGGCCGTCTCCCGGGCGGCCCCCTCTTCCGCCCGGTCGTCCCGCATGCCGGTGCTCACCCGGTCTCCCGGGCGGGCCTCGGTCAGGCAGGCCCGCAGGGACGGGGTGCCGTTGACCGTGACCAGGCAGTCGAAGCAGACGCCGATGCCGCAGAACAGCCCCCGGGGACGCCCCCCGAACCGGGTGGCGCGCCACGATCGGATGCCCGCGCCGTGCAGGGCCGCGCCTATCGTCTGGCCGGGGACGACGGGGACGGGGGTGCCGTCCACGCTGATCTCGAACTCCGGCTCGGGCCTCGCCCGCACGAGGCTGTAGGGCTGCTTCACACGTGCTCCTTCTTGAAGCGCTCCGGGCGGAAGGGACGCAGGTCCAGGTCGGGGTCGACCCCGGCCAGCGCCTGGGCGATCAGATGCCCGGTGGCCGGGGCCAGGCCGATGCCCGCGCCCTCGTGACCGCAGGCGTGGTAGAGCCCGGGGGCCCGGGGATCCTCGCCGATGACCGGCAGGTGATCGGGGCAGTAGGGCCGGAACCCGCAGTAGGCCCGCATCGCCCTGTATCCGGCCAGCTCCGGGAACAGGGCGACGGCCTGACCGGCGAGGCGTTCCAGCACCGGGATGGAGACGGTGCGGTCGAAGCCCACGCGCTCGCGGCTGGCACCGATGAGCACAGGGCCCGCCGCGGTCCCCTCCACGACGGCGGACGTCTCCAGGCCCTCCGAGTCGCTGGCCACGTTGGTGACGTAGGCGGCGGTGTAGACCTTGTGCCTGATCAACGGCTCCTTGAGCGGTTCGGTGACCAGGATGAAGCCGCGCCTGGGCAGGATCGGCAGGTGCACCCCGGCCAGGGCGGCGACCTCGCCGCCCCAGGTTCCGGCCGCGTTGACGACGGCTCCGGCGAGGATCTCCCCCTGGTCGGTCGTGACGCCGGTGACCAGGTCGCCCCGGCGGACGAAGCCGGTGACCGTGACGCCGGTGCGCAGTGTCAGGGTGCCGCGGCCGAAGCGCTCCATTCCCTGCCGGATCAGCCTGGCCGCCGCCAGCATGGGCTGGACCTGGGCGTCCTGCGGGTAGAACACGCCTCCGGCGAGGCCTTTCGCCAGGTGGGGTTCGTAGTCACCGAGATCCTCGGGGGCGACCACCGTGTGCTCGACGTCCTGCTTGCCCGCCAGGCCGGTGAGCGCCCGCAGCACCTCGCCGGTCTCGGCGACCACCAGGCCGCCCTTGGCCTCGAACTCGAACCCGCCGGGTTCCGCCAGCTCGCGCCAGAGGTCGTTGGAGAGCCGGGCGAGGTCGAGCTCGGGGCCCGGCTCCTTGTCGGAGACCAGGATGTTGCCCTCCCCGGCGCCGGTCGTGCCGCTCGCCACGGACCCGCGGTCGACGACCACCACGTCCAGCCCCGCACGCGCCGCGTAATAGGCGCAGGCGGCCCCGACGATCCCGGCACCGATCACCACGACATCCGGCATGACTCACCTCGTCCCTTAACCTGACCATCAGTACTATGTCACATACCTTCAGTGGTATCAATTCCGGGGCGCTCACATTCCTCCAGTTCAGCGGACCCATACCCGCCGGTCTGTGACGCAAGCCGTACGGCGAGCCCAGGCCCGCGAGGTGCGGGCATGGGCCAGCGGCGGGACCACCACTCCCGCCGCCTAGCATGTGAGCCGTGAAGCACCTCCTTGACCAGGCTCGCAACCACGCCGTGAACGCGTCGCAGACCGTATGGTCTCCCACGGCCACCAGCCTGCGCCGCTGGGCGCTGGCGGCGGTGGTCGTCAACGCGCTCATCACGGTCAGCGGAGTGGCGGTGCGGGTCACCAAGTCGGGGCTGGGCTGCCCGACCTGGCCCCGGTGCACCCCGGACAGTTTCGTCCCGGCCGCCCACGGCGAGATCTCGCCGGTCAACATGGCCATCGAGTTCGGCAACCGGCTGGTGACCTTCCTGGTCCTGGCCGTGGGCGTGGCCTGCGTGGTCGCCGCGCTGAAGCTCCGGCCCCGCCGCCGGGACCTGATCCGGCTGGCCTGGCTGCAGCCGGCCGGCGTGGCCGCGCAGGGGCTCTGGGGCGGCCTGGTCGTGCGGAGCGTGCTCAACCCCTTCACCGTGAGCGTGCACTTCCTGCTGTCCATCGTCCTGACCGCCGCCGCCTTCGCGCTCTACGCCCGCTCCAAGGAGGGCGACGCCGCGCCGCAGCTGCTGGTCCACCGCGACATCCGCACGCTCGGCTACGTGCTCACCGCCGCGGTGGCCGTCCTGCTCGTGGCGGGCGTGGTGGTGACCGGCACCGGGCCGCACTCCGGGGACGCGATGGCCTCCCGGTTCGCGTTCGACATCGAGGCCGTGGCCAGGATTCACGCCGACGTCGTCTACGTCGTGGTCGGGCTCACGTTCGCGCTGCTGTTCGCGCTGCACGTGACCAAGGCCCCCGGCCACGTCCGGCGCGCGGCGCTGACGCTGCTGGCCGTGGAGCTGGCCCAGGGGGTCATCGGATACGTCCAGTACTTCCTCGCCGTTCCCGCGCTCCTGGTCGGCCTGCACGCGCTCGGCTCGGCGCTGGTGTGGATCTTCACGCTCCGGGTGGTGTTCGCGATGCGGTCGCGAGGGCCGCTGGGCACCCCCGCCGGGGAACCGCAGAGGCTCGACTCCGTTCCCGCCTAGGGTCCCGCCACGGCGAAGATCGACGGAAAACGCCCCCGGGCGGGATAATGGGCGGATGTTCCTTTCCCGCGCGACCCTCCGCCGTTCCTACCAGGCGGCCGTGCTGCTGAGCGTTCTCGCGATCGCCCCGCTGACCTGGGCCTGGCTGACCAGTTCCGGCCACCGGGCGGTCGCCGACTCCTCCCCCCGCTGGCTGGCCGGGATCCCCTCGGCCCCGGCGGCCCTGGTTCTGGGGGCGGCGGTCTCGGGAAACACCCCCTCCCCCATGCTCGCCAGGCGCCTGGACATCTCCGCCGAGCTGTACCGGGCGGGCAAGGTGAGGGCGATCCTGCTGTCGGGCGACAACAGCCGGGTCGGCTACGACGAGCCCACGGTGATGCGCGACTATCTGCTCACCCGCGGAATCCCCGCCGGCGCGCTCGTCCTGGACTACGCGGGCTTCGACACCTGGGACTCGTGCGTGCGGGCCCGCGAGGTGTTCGGGGCCACCCGGCTGACCGTGGTCAGCCAGGTCTTCCACCTGCCCAGGGCCGTCGCGCTGTGCCGTACGGCGGGCGTGGACGCCTTCGGTGTCGGTGACGACTCCGCCAGGCGGTGGGCCTCCACCTATGTCTACGCGGCCCGCGAGTTCCTCGCCTCGGCGAAGGGAGTCGCGGACTCGGTGCTCCTCCACTCCGCCCCCGTCTTCCCCGGGCCGCGCGAGACCACCCTCGACGCCGCGCTTCACCGGCCGGGCGGGAAATAGGGAGAGGCGCCCGGCGGAGGCGGCGGGGCCTGAGGAGGGCCGTACGGACCGTGACCCGGCCCACCGTGACCCGGCCCACCGTGACCGGGCCGCCCACCGTGACCCGGCCCGCCGTAGCCGGGAAAGGCGTTCCCCGGCGGGACGTCGCCGGGCCGGAAGCTGCCGGGCGGAACGTTCCCACCCTCCGCCTGCGGCGCGGGGAACCGGGCGCGGGCGCTCGCCATGCACTCCAGCAGCGCCTGCTGCTCCTCGTTGAACGCGCTCTCCCCGATCATCCAGCGCCTGGCCCGCTCGTGGAGCAGGCCGAGCTCGGTGGCGGCGAGCTGGTAGTCGTTCATCGCCCGCAACCCGGCCCGGCCACCGTGCGTCTTGGCCCAGTGCCGCGCCTGACGCCTTCCCGGCAGGGAGGAGAGCATGTAGACGTCGTGGGGTCCCACCAGCCCGGTCGCCTGGTAGGCGGGCAGATAGGTCTGGATCAGGCCGACGATGCGCTTGCGGTCGCGGAAGATGATCGCCATGAGGACGAACAGCACGATCATCAGCAGCAGGTAGGCGACGGCCAGGCCGCCGATCCCGACATAGGAGGCGAAGCCATTCCAGATCCCATGCAGCAGCATCGCGCCGACCCAGCCCGCCACGATCACGAAGATCCGCCCCGGTCCCTGACGCTGCGCGGCATAGGCCACCGCGACGCCGATCATCGAGGTGAACAGCGGGTGGGCGAACGGCGACAGGATCCCCCTGAGCACGACCGTCACCGCGAGGCCCTGGGCGCCCATCTCATCGAGCGCGGCCACGTAGTAGCTGACGTTCTCGCTCATCGCGAAGCCGAGACCGACCATGCTGGCGTAGATGATGCCGTCGGTCGGCCCGTCGAGCTCGGCCCGCCTGAACCTGAGCAGGCCCAGCAGGACCAGCCCCTTCATCGTCTCCTCGACCACCGGGGCGCCGAAGGTCGCGGCGATGTTGTGCGCGGTGTCGCGGCCCAGCCTGACCGTGTTCTCGATGTAGATCAGGTTGAGCGAGTTGACGACGCCCGCGACCAGGACCGCCACACCCGCGCCCCAGGCGAACGCGAAGATCAGGTTGCTGCGCGGTTCGGGCTCCATGCGGTCCAGGGCCAGCACGGCCGCCAGCAGCACCGGCACCGGCGCCAGGGCGAGCGCGAGCGCGATGAAGAAGTAGACCGGGTCGCCGTTCAGCACGTCGAAGGAGAACGACACCAGCGCGCACAGGCCGGCCACCACAAGCCCGGCGATCAGCGCGACGGAGGGGCGGTCCTTGAACACCCATCGAGGATCACGGCTCGCCATGTGGCCACCGTAACCGATCAACCACGAGGTGTCCCATCCCCCCTCTGCCTGATTGGCTCGTGACCGGCCCTGGACAGGCCGCTCGCGGGCGTGACGGCGCGGACGTGAGAACGGTATGAGCATGAGAATGGGACATGAGATGAGAACGCCCCCGTGAAACGCTCACAGGGGCGCGGGCCGTACGGGTGGAAGGCGTCAGACGAGCATCGAGTCGATGGCGACGGTGAGGAAGAGCAGCGCCAGGTAGGCGTTGGACCAGTGGAAGAAGCGCATCGGACGCAGATCCACGCCGGTCTTGCCCGCGTTGACGCGGCCGAGCAGCCGGTAGACCTCCCACAGGCAGGCCCCGCCGAGCACGGTGGCCACGACGGGGTAGAGCAGAGTGGTGTCGGCGATCGGCCACAGCAGCAGCGAGCAGATCACCGTGGCCCAGGTGTAGGCGATGCTCTCCAGCACCACGCGGCGCTCGGTGGCGACCACCGGGAGCATGGGGACCTTCGCCGCGGCGTAGTCCTCCTTGTAGCGCATCGCGAGGGTCCAGGTGTGCGGCGGCGTCCAGAAGAACACCACCCCGAAGAGCACCACCGGGGCCCAGTCGAGGCTGCCGGTGACGCCGGCCCAGCCGATCAGCACCGGCATGCAGCCCGCGATGCCTCCCCACACCACGTTCTGGGAGGTCCGCCGCTTCAGGATCATCGAGTAGACGAGCACGTAGAAGAGGTTCGCGGCCAGCGAGAGGCCCGCCGCGAGCCAGTTCACCGTCAGGCCGAGGCCGAGGGTCGACAGCACGCCGAGGATGACGCCGAAGATCAGCGCGTTGGTCGGCGGGACCTGGTCGCGGGCCAGCGGGCGGCGCCGGGTGCGGCGCATCGCGGCGTCGATGTCACGGTCGATGTAGCAGTTCAGCGCGTTCGCGCTGCCTGCCGAAAGGGTGCCGAACACCAGGGTGCAGACGGCGGTCCACAGCAGGGGCAGCCCACGTGCGGCCAGGAACATCACCGGCAGCGTCGTGATCAGCAGCAGTTCGATGATCCGCGGCTTGGTGAGGGCGACGTAGGCCTTCACGACGTCGCCGAACGAGCGCGGCACGGCAGCGTCTGCCATGCCCGCCTTGGGCGGCGGGGTCGTCGATTGCTTGTCGGTCAGCACCATCTAAGGCGCTTCCAGCACGTGCGGGGTCAACGCGTAACCTCTGATTAGAGCGGATCCGTGAATGCGGGCACCAGCCAGCCTTGAAGACTCAACTGTAGTTGCTGAGGTGGCCGGTTCCGGCATGGGGTGTGGAAGCGGTGCGACGGAACGCCTCCCAGGGGTTTCGTCCGCGCTGGTCACCAGCCTTACGGACGCGCCCCGGACCGGCCTACGCAGCGGTAGCGAGGCCGAACCGTTAGGGTCCGGTGTGGGCGGGAAAGCCAACCGGCGCCACCATCACACGACTAGATCCGGAGATCGAGCACTTGAGCAGCGAACTCGCGCCAGCCCTTGAATGGAGCGACCTGGACCGCCAGGCGGTCGACGTCGTCCGGGCCCTGGCAATGGACGCGGTAGAAAAGGCGGGTTCGGGCCACCCCGGCACCGCGATGAGCCTCGCGCCCGCCGCGTACCTGCTTTTCCAGCAGACGATGCGGCACGACCCTTCCGACCCCACGTGGGTGGGCCGGGACCGGTTCGTCCTGTCTGCCGGCCACACCAGCCTGACCCTCTACATCCAGCTCTTCCTGTCCGGCTACGGCCTGACCCTGCACGACCTGGAGATGCTGCGCCAGTGGGGCAGCCGGACCCCCGGCCACCCGGAGCACGGCCACACCGCCGGCGTGGAGACCACCACCGGCCCGCTCGGCCAGGGCCTCGGCAACGCGGTCGGCATGGCCATGGCCGCCCGCCGCGAGCGCGGGCTGTTCGACCCGGACGCGGCGCAGGGCACCAGCCCGTTCGACCACATGATCTGGTGCATCGCCTCCGACGGCGACATCGAGGAGGGCATCACCCACGAGGTCAGCTCCCTCGCCGGCCACCAGAAGCTGGGCAACCTGGTCGTCATCTACGACAGCAACCACATCTCGATCGAGGACGACACCCAGATCGCGCTGAGCGAGGACGTGCTCAAGCGCTACGAGGCGTACGGCTGGCACGTCCAGTCGGTCGACTGGACCGAGACGGGCGAATACGTCGAGGACGTCGAGGCGCTGCACCAGGCCCTGGAAGCCGCCCGCGCCGAGACCGGCCGGCCGTCGTTCATCAAGCTGCGCACCATCATCGGCTGGCCCTCGCCGAACAAGCAGAACACCGGCAAGATCCACGGCGCGGCGCTGGGCGACGCCGAGATAGCCGCCACCAAGAAGGTGCTGGGCATGGACCCGGCCCAGAGCTTCCACGTCCCGGCCGAGGTGCTGGAGCACGCCCGCGAGGTCGTCGAGCGCGGCCGCAAGGCCCACGCCGAGTGGGAGAAGGCCTACCACAGCTGGCGCGCGGCCAACCCGGAGCGCGCCGCCGAGTTCGACCGGATCTCCCAGCGCGAACTCCCGAACGGCTGGGCCAAGGCGCTGCCGACCTTCGAGGCCGGCTCCTCCATCTCCACCCGCAAGGCCTCCGGCGAGGTGCTCAGCTCGCTGGCGCCGGTCCTGCCCGAGCTGTGGGGCGGCTCGGCCGACCTGGCCGAGTCCAACAACACCACGATGAAGGGCGAGCCGTCCTTCATCCCGGAGGAGTACCAGACCAGGGAGTTCCCCGGCGGCCCCTACGGCCGGACGCTCCACTTCGGCATCCGCGAGCACGGCATGGGGGCGATCCTCAACGGCATCGCGCTGCACAACGGCACCCGCCCCTACGGCGGCACGTTCCTGGTCTTCAGCGACTACATGCGGCCCGCCGTACGGCTCGCGGCGCTGATGAAGCTGCCGGTCACCTACGTGTGGACGCACGACTCCATCGGCCTGGGCGAGGACGGCCCGACCCACCAGCCGATCGAGCACCTGTGGGCGCTGCGCGCCATCCCGGGCCTCGACGTGGTCCGTCCGGCGGACGCCAACGAGACCGCCGCCGCGTGGCGGACCGTGCTCCAGCACGACGACCGCCCGGCCGCGCTGGCGCTGACCCGCCAGGACCTCCCGATCTACGAGGGCACGAGCCACCCGGAGAAGGTCGCCAGGGGCGGTTACATCCTGGAGGAGGCCTCCAACGGCCGTCCCCAGGTGATCCTGATCGGCACCGGCTCGGAGGTCCATCTGGCCGTCGAGGCCCGCAAGATCCTGGAGGCCCAGGGCGTTCCGGCCCGCGTCGTGTCGATGCCGTGCGTCGAGTGGTTCCAGGCCCAGGACGACGCCTACAAGCAGACCGTGCTGCCGCCGGCGGTCCGCGCGCGTGTCGCCGTCGAGGCGGGAATTGCACTGGGCTGGTGGGAGTTCGTCGGAGATGAAGGGGTAGTGGTGAGCCTGGAGCACTTCGGTGCGTCGGCTCCCTACCGGACCCTTTTCGAGCAGTTCGGTCTCACGGCCGAGCGCGTGGTTGCCGCCGCCAAGGGCAGCCTCGCCAAGACCGGGGCCGACAAGGGCGAGACGACGGGAAACTGATCATGAGTGAGATCCTGAAGAGTCTTTCCGACCAGGGCGTTTCCGTATGGCTGGACGACATCAGCCGTGAGCGCCTGAGCAGCGGCAACCTGGAGTCGCTGATCCGTGACAAGCACGTGGCCGGTGTCACCTCCAACCCGACGATCTTCGCCGCAGCGCTGAGCAAGGGCGACGCCTACGCCGCCCAGCTCCATGACCTCGCCGTCCGCGGCGTGGACGTCGAGGAGGCGGTGCGCGCCATCACCACCTATGACATCCGCTGGGCCGCCGACGTGCTGAAGCCGGTCTACGACGCCACCGGCGGCGTGGACGGCCGGGTCTCGATCGAGGTGGACCCGCGCCTGGCCAGGGAGACCGAGAAGACCGTCGCCGAGGCGCGCGCGCTGTGGTGGATGGTCGACCGGCCCAACCAGCTCATCAAGATCCCGGCCACGGTCGAGGGCCTGCCCGCGATCACCCGGGCGCTCTCCGAGGGCATCAGCGTCAACGTCACGCTGATCTTCTCCCTTGAGCGCTACCGCGCCGTGATGGACGCCTGGCTGACCGGCCTGGAGCGGGCGCGGGCGAACGGGCTGGATCTGGCCGGCATCGAGTCGGTGGCCTCCTTCTTCGTCAGCCGTGTGGACACCGAGGTCGACAAGCGACTGGAGAAAATCGGCACGCCCGAGGCCAAGGCCCTCAAGGGCAAGGCGGCGATCGCCAACGCCCGCCTGGCCTTCGCCGCGTTCGAAGACGTGATGAACTCCCCGCGCTGGCAGGCCCTGAAGGCGGCCGGAGCCCACCCGCAGCGCCCGCTGTGGGCCTCCACCGGCACCAAGGACCCGAGCTACTCCGACACCCTCTACGTCGACGAGCTGGTCACGGCCGGCACGGTCAACACGATGCCGGAGAAGACCCTCGACGCCGTGGCCGACCACGGCCGGATCACCGGCGACACCATCCGCCCCTCCTACGAGGACGCCTGGAACGCCATGGCCGCGCTCAAGGAGGTCGGCATCGACTACGACGACGTGGTGAGGGTGCTGGAGGAGGAGGGCGTGGAGAAGTTCGAGGCGTCCTGGAAAGAGCTCCTGGCCACCGTCGCCGCCGAGCTGCGGAAGGCGTGAGGCAGATGTCAGTGTCCGTAACGTTCGGCGGGGAAGATCTCGCCGGGCAGGCCACGGAGACGGCCAAGCGGCTCGCCGCCGAGGGGGTCCCCCAGGCCCTGGCCGCCGGTGACCCCACGCTGTGGGGCCCGGAGGCCGAGGCCGAGGCCGCCATCCGTCTCGGCTGGCTCAACCTCCCGCAGACCAGCAGGGAGATCCTCCCGGAGATCGGCAAGCTGGTCGAGCGGGCCCGCGCGCAGGGCCTGGACCACGTGGTACTCGCGGGCATGGGCGGCTCCTCGCTCGCCCCCGAGGTCATCACCGCCACCGCCGACGTGCCGTTGACCGTGCTCGACACCACCGACCCCCACCAGGTGCGCCGCGCGCTCGACGACCGGCTGGACCGCACGATCCTGGTGGTCGCCAGCAAGAGCGGCGGCACGGTCGAGACCGACAGCCATCGGCGCATCTACGAGAAGGCCTTCCGCGACGCGGGGATCGACCCGGCCGAGCGGATCGTCGTGGTCACCGACCCGGGCTCGCCGCTGGAGCAGGCCGCCAACGAGGCGGGCTACCCGGTCTTCCTGGCCGACCCCAACGTGGGCGGCCGCTACAGCGCCCTGTCGGCGTTCGGCCTGGTGCCCAGCGCGCTGGCCGGAGCCGACGTCGAGAGGCTGCTCGACGACGCGGCGGCCGTACGGCCGCTGCTCGCCCAGGCGGAGGGCAACCCGGGCCTGGAGCTCGGCGCCGCCCTCGGCGCGGCCGCGGTCTCCGGGCGCGACAAGCTCCTGCTGGAGGACAGCCTCTCGGAGATCAACGGCCTGCCCGACTGGATCGAGCAGCTGGTCGCCGAGTCCACCGGCAAGGAGGGCAAGGGCATCCTGCCGGTCGTCGGCGCCGATCCCCGCGACACCTCTGACGAGCTGGTCGCCGGGATCGACTCCGACGGCTCGCTGACCGTCGGCGGCCCGCTGGGCGCGCAGTTCCTCGTCTGGGAGTACGCCACGGCCGTCGCCGGCCGCGTTCTCGGCATCGACCCGTTCGACCAGCCGAACGTGGCCGAGTCCAAGGAGAACACCGCCAGGCTGCTGGCCCAACCGGAGCTGCCGGTCGGGACGCCGATCGTGGTCGACGGCCCGGTCGAGGTGTACGGCGAGCTGCCCGGCTCGCAGGCCCCTAAGGACCTGCCCGAGGTGTTCTCCCGGCTGCTGGAGGCCGTCCCCTCCGACGGCTACCTCGCGATCATGGCCTATCTCGACCGGGAGGCGGCGTTCGACGCCCCCCACGCCGAGGGCGCCTCGTTCGAGGAGATGACCGACGCGTGGAGCGCGGCCGACCCGGCCACGCTGCGCGCGGAGCTCGCGGCGCGGACCGAGCGGCCGATCACCTTCGGGTGGGGGCCACGCTTCCTGCACTCCACCGGCCAGTACCACAAGGGCGGCCCGCAGAACGGAGTGTTCCTGCAGATCACCGGGGCCGTCGAGGACGACGTCGAGGTGCCCGGCAAGCCGTACACCCTGGGCCGCCTCCAGCTCGCGCAGGCGCTGGGGGACCAGGGCGCGCTGGCCAAGCGCGGCCGCCCCGTCGTGCGGCTGCACCTGACCGATCGCGCCGCCGGTGTCGCACGCCTGCTTGAGGCAGCGCGGGAGGCCTGAATGAACAAGGAAGTCCCCGGCGTGCACACCGAGGCGACGCACCCCGACGGCGTGGGCGGCGATGAGCTGCAGCCCGCCGGGGTGCCCGCCGCGCCGGCCGCCGGCGGGATCCACCCCGACGAGTCCGTGGCCGCCGCCTCGGCGGTCGCGACCGCGGCCACCACCGAGGAGGTGGTGGCGTCCAACCCGCTGCGCGACCCGCGTGACAAGCGCCTGCCGCGCGTGGCGGGGCCGTGCGTGCTGGTGCTGTTCGGCGTGACCGGCGACCTCGCGCGCAAGAAGCTGTTGCCGGCGATCTACGACCTGGCGAACCGGGGGCTGCTGCCCCCGGGCTTCTCCCTGGTCGGCTTCGCCCGCCGTGACTGGCAGGACCAGGACTTCGCGCAGCTCGCCCACGACTCCGTCAAGGAGCACGCGCGGACGCCGTTCCGCGAGGAGGTCTGGAAGCAGCTGGCGGAGGGCATCTTCTTCTGCCCGGGCGAGTTCACCGACGACGGCGCGTTCGACGCGCTGGCCATGATGCTCAAGGAGATCGACGAGACCCGGGGCACCGGCGGCAACTACGGTTTCTACCTGTCGGTGCCGCCGAAGTTCTTCCCGGTCGTGATCGAGCAGCTCAAGCGGACGGGCCTGGCGGACGCTCCCCCCGGGTCCTGGCGCCGCGTGGTGATCGAGAAGCCCTTCGGGCACGACCTGAAGAGCGCCCAGGAGCTCAACGCGATCACCAGCGCGGTCTTCCCGGAGAGTTCGGTGTTCCGCATCGACCACTATCTGGGCAAGGAGACCGTCCAGAACATCCTGGCGCTGCGGTTCGCCAACAACCTGTTCGAGCCGATCTGGAACCGCAGTTTCGTCGACCACGTCCAGATCACGATGGCCGAGGACATCGGCATCGGCGGGCGGGCGGGTTACTACGACGGCATCGGCGCGGCCCGTGACGTGATCCAGAACCACCTGCTCCAGCTCCTGGCCCTGGTGGCGATGGAGGACCCGACGTCCTTCGAGGCCAACTCGCTGCGGCGGGAGAAGGAGAAGGTCCTCAAGGCGGTGCAGCTGCCGCCGGACCTGTCGCTGTGCACCGCCCGCGGCCGCTACGGTCCGGGCTGGCAGGGCGGCGAGCCGGTCCCCGGCTACAGCCAGGAGGTGGGCATCCCGCCCGATTCCATCACCGAGACCTACGCCGCCGTCAAGCTGGAGATCGCCAACCGCCGCTGGGCCGGGGTGCCGTTCTACCTGCGGACCGGCAAGCGGCTGAGCCGCCGGGTGACCGAGGTCGCGGTGGTCTTCCAGCGTGCGCCGCACCTGCCGTTCAGCAAGGACGACACCGAGATCCTGGGGCAGAACGCCCTGGTCATCCGGGTCCAGCCGGACGAGGGCATCACGGTGCGGTTCGGCTCCAAGGTGCCGGGCACCGCGATGGAGGTCAGGGACGTCTCGATGGACTTCGCCTACGGCGAGTCGTTCATGGAGTCCTCCCCCGAGGCCTACGAGCGGCTGCTGCTGGACGTGCTGATCGGCGACCCGCCGCTCTTCCCGCACCAGCGCGAGGTCGAGCTGTCGTGGAAGATCCTCGACCCGATCGAGGAGTTCTGGGCCACCCAGGGCCCGCCTGAGGAGTATCAGGCGGGCACATGGGGGCCGGCCTCGGCCGACGAGATGATGGCCCGCGACGGCCGTGCCTGGAGGAGACTGTAGATGGCGAGCTTCATGCTCAGCGGCACGACCGCGTCGAAGATCTCCTCTCAGCTCACCCAGTTGCGGCACCAGATGGGCACCCCGGCGCTCGGCATGGTGCTGACCCTGGTGGTGGTCTGCGACGAGAGCAACCAGTACGACGCGGTCCGGGCCGCGACCGAGGCGGCCAGGGAGCACCCCTCCCGGATACTGGTCGTCATCGCGCGCGATCCGGAGGAGCCGAACCGGCTCGACGCGGAGATCCGGCTCGGCGAGTCCACCCCGGGCGAGGTGATCCTGCTCCGCCTGTACGGCGAGCTCACCAAGCACGCCGACTCGGTGGTCAGTCCCCTGCTGCTCACCGACACCCCGGTGGTGGCCTGGTGGCCGGGAGACAGCCCGAAGGTGCCCGCCCAGGATCCGATCGGAATGCTCGCCCAGCGCCGCATCATCGACGCGAGGGCCGAGGCCGACTCGGTGAAGGCGATCACCGGCCGGGCCGACGGTTACGTTCCTGGTGACACCGACATGGCCTGGACCCGGCTGACGTCGTGGCGGACCCTGCTGGCCGCCGCGTTCGACCAGCCGGTGGGCCCGGTCAAGAAGGGCGTCGTGGAGGCCGCGGCCGGCCACGCCAGCGCCCCGCTGCTGGCGGCCTGGCTCAGCGAGCGCCTCGGCGCCCCGGTGAAGGTCGCCGACTCCGCGGGGCCCGGCCTGACCGCCGTCAAGCTGTCGACGTCCGACGGCTCGGTTCTCATCACCCGCGCGGACGCCCGCGTGGCCACGCTGTCACGTCCGGGTCAGCCTGACCGCCAGGTCGCGCTGACCCGCCGCCCGACGGCGGAGCTTCTCGCCGAGGAGCTGCGCCGCCTGGACCCGGACGAGATCTACGCGGCCGCGATCCGGCGAATCGCCCGCAGTCGCAAGTCCTGATCCTCCGAGCGCCCCGCGGCCCGCCGCGGGGCGCTCTTCACTGAAAGCTTCGTTGAAAGAGAAGTCCTGTGAGCGCTCCCACCGTGATCGTCCACCGCGACGCCGACGTGCTCGCCAAGGCCGTCGCCGCCCGGGTGATCACCCGCACCGTCGACGTCCAGTCGGGCAAGGGCTCGGCCTCCCTGGTGCTGACCGGCGGCACCATCGGCATCGCCACCCTGGCCGAGATCGCCGCCAGCCCGGCCCGCGACGCCATCGACTGGCGTCACCTGGACATCTGGTGGGGCGACGAACGTTTCCTTCCCGCCGACCACCCCGAGCGTAACGAGACCGGCGCCCGCAAGGCCCTCCTCGACCATGTCGACGTCGACCCCGCCCGCGTCCACCCGATGCTCGGCCCCGACTCCGGCATGACCGCCGAGGAGTCGGCCGAGGCCTATGCCGAGGAGCTCCGCCGGGCCGCGCGCCCCGAGGACCACGGTCCCGCGCCGTCGTTCGACGTCATGATGCTGGGCATGGGCCCGGACGGCCATGTGGCGTCGCTGTTCCCGGGCATGCCGGCGCTCTACGACACCCGCCCGGTGGTGGCGGTGCACGGCTCCCCGAAGCCCCCGCCCACCCGTATCACGATGACGCTGCCGGTCATCCAGAACTCGCGTGAGGTGTGGCTGATCGCCGCGGGTGAGGAGAAGGCGGGAGCCGTACGGCTGGCGCTGTCGGACTCGGGACCGATGCAGGTCCCGGCCGCGGGTGCCCGCGGGCGCCTGCGCACGCTGTTCCTGCTGGACAGGGCGGCCGCCTCCAAGATCCCCTCTTCCCTGGGCCGCATCTCCTCCCCCTGACCCCGCGAGCTCCCGGTCCCGGGTCACGCGGTCCGCGCGGTCCGGGGCCTCATCCCCGCCGGCCCTTCCGGCGAATCTTGATGTCGCGCATGTCGGTCACCGCGACGCGCAGAACGTGGTGCGGGTGACCGTGCGTCTCCAGCGCGGCGACCGCCGCCTGGGTGGCCTCGCGCTCACCGTCGTCCGGGCCCGCGGGCACCTGGCAGCGGAAGGTGAACGCCGAAACACTCTGGTCGTGGGTGAAGGTTCCCGCCTCGGTGAACGCGGCGCCGCCCGTCGCCAGGACGGCGGCGCGGCCGGCGTCGTCCAGCCCGCTGAACTTCCCCTGGATCGTCACTCTGAACACGGTCGGTCCTTTCGTACGGCATGGGCGAGGACAGGTTCGCCGGGCGGGTCCTCGATGGCGTCCAAGAGCTCGATCACGGCCTCGGCGATCGCGCCGGGGCTCTCTCCCCCCCGCCGATCTCAGCGAAGACCGGCGGGTGGAAGCAGCCGGCCTCCCAGGCCACCGGTCGCGGCAGCGGGCCGTCCGGCGCGGTCTCGGTCTCCCTGCTAGAAGTTTAACCACGCTCCAAATATTAAGTCGATTGCAATTTTAGAGCGAACTTCACCCTAATCGTCGGCATGCCCTCGCCGGCCGTCCGCGTCCCGGCGTCCGGCGGGAGCGCAGGCGCGCCTTCACCCCTCCGCCGAGGCGGCGCTCGGAACGGCGTCCAGGCTGTCGATCTCGGCGAGGATCGCCTGCTTGCCCGGCGCGTCCAGGAAGGACGCGTTGACGGCGTTGCGGGCCAGTGCCGTCAGCGCCTCCCGGTCCAGGCCGAAGACCTCGGCCGCGATCCGGTACTCCTGGCTCAGGGTGGTGGCGAACATGGGCGGGTCGTCGCTGTTCAACGTGACGAACAGGCCCTCCTCCAGCAGGCGCGGCAGGGGGTGCTCCTTGATGTGGGCGACCTGCCCGGTGCACACGTTGGAGGTGGGGCAGACCTCCAGGGGGATCTGGGTTTCGCGCAGGTGGGCGACCAGACGGGGGTCCTCCAGGCAGGCGATGCCGTGGCCGATCCGCTCTGCGCCCAGGCCGTCGATGACCTCCCAGATCGTCTCCGGGCCGGTCATCTCTCCCCCGTGCGGAAGGCTGCGCAGCCCGGCGGCGGTGGCGGCACGGAAGGCGTCCCTGAAGGCGTCGCGGTAGCGCGGGCGCTCCTGCTCGATCCCGGCCAGCCCGAAACCTACCAATGCTTGGGGAGGTTCTTGGAGAGCGTGCTCCAGAGTCGCCTTCGCGGCCTCGACCCCGTACTCGCCGGGGATGTCGAAGATGTAGCCGACCCGGACGCCGTGCTCGTCGAGGGCACTCCGGGCGGCCAGGTCGAGCGCCTCGGTGACGGCCCGCATGGACATGCCGACGATGTGGTGGGCGTACGGCGTGACCGTCAGCTCGACGTAACGCCCGTTCTGCGCCGCGAGGTCCCGGGCCAGGCCGAGCACCAGGGTCGCCACGTCCTCCGGGTCACGGACCAGGGCGTTGACCGCCTGATAGACCTTCGCGAACTGCGGGAAGTCACGATATCTATAGAAAGCGCGGAGCTCCTCCTCCGTGGTGGGAACCCGGCTGCCGGGGTGACGGCGCGACAGCTCCAGCACGGTGGGGACGGACGCGGAACCGATCAGGTGAACGTGAAGTTCCGCTTTGGGAAGCGCGTCGATGAAGGCGTCGATGGTCATGCGGCGACCCTACGCACGCCATGTCCGAGCACGATAGACACAAGGCTTCAATCTCACATGAAAATGTAAAGATAAAGCTGATCCGCATGCGAAACACCAGACGCCATGCCTCTCCTCCTTGCCGAGCGATCTGGCGCATAGTGGGGACAAGCATCTCGACACCACCTCACGGAGGCCCCCTGTGTTCGAGCGCTTCACCGACCGCGCACGCCGTGTCGTGGTCATGGCCCAGGAGGAGGCCCGGCGGCTCAGCCACAACTACATCGGCACCGAGCACCTCCTGCTCGGCCTGATCGGCGAGGAGGACGGCATCGCGGGGCGCGCCCTGCGGTCCTTCGGCATCAGCCGCGAGCAGGTGCGCGACGACGTCGAGGAGATCATCGGCCAGGGTCGTGAAGTCCCCGCGGAGCACATCCCGTTCACCCCCCGCGCCAAGAAGGTGCTGGAGCTGTCCCTGCGGGAGGCGCTCAGCCTGCACCACAACTACATCGGCACCGAGCACATCCTGCTCGGCCTGATCCGCGAGGGCGAGGGCGTCGCGGCCCAGGTGCTCAACCAGCGGGGCGCACGCCTGGAGGCCGTACGCGCCCAGGTGATCGCGCTGATCGGACGGCGCGGCCTCGGCCACCTTCCGAGCCTGGAGGAGAGCTTCCACGGCGTCGGGTTGTCGATCGGCGCGAGGCTGGACCGGATCCAGGAAAGCCTGGAACGGATCGAACGCCGGCTGAAAGCCCTGGAGGCCCTGCAGGAGCAGGACCCGCAGGACCAGGACCCGCAGGAGCCATAGGCCTCCCCGGCGGCTCCGGCGGAGGCTCCCGGGAGCCGTCGGAACCCGCCCCGTCCGGTTCGAGGCCCCTGAGCGATCTCGAACCGGACGGGCCGGGAGGCGGATTCAGCTCAGGGAGGCCGTCGCCAGCACGCCCACGGCCATCCGGGCCTCCATCAGGGCGGGGTCCTCGGTGCGGCTCAGGGACGCGCCCAGCGAGACCAGGAGCCTGCGCATGCGCACGTTGTCCGCCAGCAGGGTCGCCCTGACCTCGGCGAAGCCGAGGTCGCGGGCCTGGGCGACGATCATCCTGGCCAGCGCCGCGCCCAGTCCCCTGCCCTGCCAGCGGTCCTCCACGAGGAAGGCCATCTCGGCGATGCCGGGGTCGGGGGTGAACATCAGGTTGGCCAGCGCGATCACCTGGCCGTCGTATCCGGCGACCAGCGAGTGGCCGCGGGTACGGTCGCAGAGCCGGTCGAAGACCCGGGGCGGCAGCACGGGCATCGAGGTGAAGTAGCGGAACCGGCGGGCCTCTGGCGAGCAGCGGTCGTGCAGGTCGCGGACCGCCTCACGGTAGAGCTGGGTGAGCGGGCGGACCTGGGTCTCGACGCCGTCGGACAGCTTGATGATCCGCTCACCGCCCGAAGGCTGGTGGGGCATGGGCTGGGCCAGCCGTACGAAGGAAGCGGCCCGGGCGGCCTCGGTCAGCGTGAAGGGCAGATCGGCCCGGCGCAACCGGATGGCACGACGCGGGGCCACGGGCACGGTCAGCAGTGTCGGGTCCGGCAGATCACTCATGTCCGAACCGTAAACCCAGCGGGAGTCGTCGGCCCGCAGCAGCTCCCCCAGCAGCTCGGGCAGCCGCCAGGGCATCGCCCGCAGCCGGGAGGCGAGCAGGAGCGCACGGGTGGGCTCGTCGGTCAGCTCGTGGGCGGTGGCGGCGACGACCTGGACCCGGCGGCCACCGGCCGCCTCCAGCGCCTCGCACACGGCCTCGGGGCCGGCGGGGATCTCCGCCACGAATTCGTCCACGGTCCCGTCCGCATCGGACTGGACACTCAGGCCCAGGATGTTGCCGCCCTTGTCCGCGAGCGCGGCGGCCAGCGAGGCCAGCCGCCCCGGGCGCTCGTCGACGATCGTACGAATCCTCAGAAACCCCATCAGAACGCTCCCTCCGTCAAGCACAGCCTGACGCAGGCCTGTTACGGGGCTGCTACACACGAGTGTGCCCACCGTTACATCTGAGAAGATCACTCATGACGCGGTTGTACAACGGTTTTCGTCGGAACGTGCGTCCCAATTGACGGATATAGCAGGATATGAAGCCATGAGTACGCGTGTTCCCCTGTCCGGGGACTTTGTCAATGGAGATGTCTCTTTCTGGTACCGCTCTGCCGGCATCCCCGTGGCAGGTGCTCCCCTCAGCGGTGACCGCGACGCCGACGTGGCGATCATCGGCGGTGGTTACACCGGCCTGTGGACCGCCTACTACCTGAAGAAAGCCCGCCCGAGCCTGCGGATCGTGGTGCTGGAGAAGGAGTTCGCCGGATACGGCGCGTCCGGGCGCAACGGCGGCTGGCTGGTCGGCGAGCTGGCGGGCACCCCCGAGCGCTATGCCAAGACGCACGGCGTGGACGCGGCGAAACGGCTCCAGCGGGTGATGTTCGAGACGATCGACGAGGTCATCGACGTCGCCGAGAACGAGGGCATCGACGCCGACATCGTCAAGGGCGGCGTCACCACCGTCGCCACCAACGCCGCCCAGGACCAGCGGCTGCACCAGTTGCTCGCCCACGAACGCCACTGGGGCTGGACCGAGGAGGACGTCCGGCTGCTGGACGCGGGAGAGCGGGAAAGCCGCCTGCGGGTGGAAGGCGCGGTCAGCGCGATCTGGAGCCCACACTGCGCCCGGATCCAGCCCGCCAAGCTGGTCCGCGGCCTGGCTCGGGCCGTACAGGACCTCGGGGTGGAGATCTTCGAGCGCACTCCGGTCACCGAGATCGCCCCGCGCCTGGCCCGCACCCCGCACGGCACGGTCCGCGCCGACTACGTCATCCGCGCCACCGAGGGTTTCACCGCCCGGATGAAGCAGTACCACCGGACCTGGCTGCCGATGAACAGCTCGATGATCGTCACCGAGCCGCTGGGCGACCTGTGGGACACGATCGGCTGGGAGGGCTGCGAGCTGCTCGGCGACATGGCGCACTACTACATGTACGCCCAGCGCACCGCGGACGGCCGGATCGCCTTCGGCGGGCGCGGCAAGCCCTACCTGTACGGCTCCCGCGTGGACGACCGGGGTCACACCCACCCCTGGACGGTCGAGGCGCTGTGGGACCTGCTGACCGGCATGTTCCCCGCGCTGAAGGCCGTGAGAGTGGCACACGCCTGGTCCGGGGTGCTGGGCGTGCCGCGCGACTGGTGCGCCACCGTCCACGTCGACCGGGCCACCGGCATCGGCTGGGCGGGCGGCTACACCGGCCACGGGGTGACCACCGCGAACCTGGCCGGCCGTACCCTGCGCGACCTGGTCCTGGGCGAGGACACCGAACTCACGTCGCTGCCCTGGGTGGACCGCAAGGTGCGAGGCTGGGAGGTCGAGCCGCTGCGGTGGATCGGCGTGCACGCCATGTACGACCTCTACCGGCGGGCCGACGCAAGGGAGAAGGCCGGCCTCGGCCGCACCTCCGTCCTGGCGCGCGTCGCCGACTCCATCACCGGACGCTGAACGTCATCGGTTCCCATCACCGGACGTTGAGCCTCATCGGCTCCATCACCGGACGTTGAGCCTCATCGGCTCCATCACTGGACGCTAAGGAGAACCATGCACTACCTGTCCGACGCCCTCCCCCACGTCTCGGCGGTGGCCGGGTGAGCGACACCCTCTTCCGCGGCGGCCGGGCGTTCCTCGCCGGCGGCGCCTTCGCCGAGGCGGTGCTGGTCCGGGACGGCCGGATCGCCGCCGCGGGCTCGGAGGCCGACGTCGCACGGCTGGCGGCCCACGGCCACGAGACCGTGGACCTGGACGGCGGCCTGCTGACCCCGGGGTTCACCGACGCCCACATCCACCCGGTCCAGGCCGGGCTGGAGCGGGCCAAGTGCGACCTGTCCGGGGTCTACGGCCTGCCGGAGTATCTTGAGCGGATCGCCGCCTACGCGAAGGCCCGCCCGGGCCACGAGTGGATCGACGGCGGCGGCTGGGACATGGCCGCCTTCCCCGGCGGCCTGCCGCACCGCTCCCAGATCGACTTCGTGGACCGTCCGGTCTACCTCATCCAGCGCGACCACCACGCCGCCTGGGTGAACACCCGGGCGCTGGAGATCGCCGGGATCACCCGCGACACCCCCGACCCCGCCGACGGCCGGATCGAGCGCGACGCCGACGGCACGCCGAGCGGCGTGCTGCACGAGGGCGCGATGGACCTGGTGGGCCTGCTCACCCCGCGTCCTGCCGCGCGGGATCTGTCCGACGCGCTGGTGGACGCCCAGGCCCACCTGTTCTCCAGGGGCATCACCGGCTGGCAGGACGCCATCGTCGGCTCCTACGCGGGCTCCGACGACCAGCTGCCCACCTACGTGGCGGCGGCGGCCTCGGGGGCGCTGAAGGCCCGGGTCGTGGGCGCGCTCTGGTGGGACCGCACGCGCGGCGCCGAGCAGATCCCCGAACTCCTGGAGCGCCGCAGGTCGGCCGAGGGCCTTGAGCGGTTCCGCGCCACCTCGGTGAAGATCATGCAGGACGGCATCGCCGAGAACTTCACCGCCGCGGTGATCGAGCCCTACTGCCGCTGCGGCGGGACCGGCCTGTCGTACGTGGACCCGGCGCTGCTGAAGGACTACGTCGCCGAGCTGGACCGGCACGGCTTCCAGGTGCATTTCCACGCGATCGGCGAGCGGGCCGTGCGCGAGGCGCTGGACAGCTTCGAGGGAACCGACCCGGCCAACCGGCATCACATCGCGCACCTGCAGATCATCGAGCCGTCCGACGTGCCGCGCTTCGCCGCCCTCGGCGTGACGGCCAACCTGCAGCCGCTGTGGGCCACCCACCACGCCCAGATGGACGAGCTGACGATCCCGTTCCTGGGTGAGGAGCGCTCGGCCTGGCAGTATCCGTTCGCCGACCTGCTGCGGGCGGGCACCCGGTTCTGCGCGGGCAGCGACTGGCCCGTCTCCAACCCCGACCCGATCCAGGGCATGCACGTGGCGGTCAACCGCACCGAACCGGGCGGCTCGGTGCACGCGGGCTATCCGACGGCGCAGACTCCGTTCCTGCCCGGCCAGAGTCTGGACCTGGCCACCGCGCTGACCGCCTACACCGCCGGTTCCGCGTGGATCAATCACGACGACGACGCCGGCACGATCGCCCCGGGCAACCGTGCCGACCTGGTCGTCCTGGACCGAGACCCGTTCACCGAGCCCCAGGCCGACATCTGGCGGACCGAGGTCGCCATGACCTTCGTCGGCGGGGAGCAGGTCTATAAGCGCTGACCTTCGGGAACGCGGCGACGGTCTCGGGTCACCCGAATGTCGGCCAACCGGTGGTTTCGCGCCAGGGGCAGGGCATCCACCTGCAGGAGGATGCCCTGCCCCTGGGAACCAGCCGGGGATCACACGGAGCCGGCTTTCACCGGGGCTGACGGGAGCTGAACAGCCGAGGTCGGCGAGGGCGCGGGTCTACCTCGTCAAGGTCTTGCCGGTGGAGTAAGGCCGCTCCAGCCTCCAGGACACCGCGCGAGGTGGCGTCAGGGTGTTCATCAGGCGTGGCATGAAGTACGACGACGAGGTTAGCTCCTACCGCCGAGACGTGGCCCGGATGAAGCCCGCTCCGGGCACGCCATCCTGACCCTGCAGCTGGCAAGGGCGCTCCTGCCCAGCTCGGCCAGAGCGCCCTGAAGCTTTTGGACGCGCCCCCTCAGGAGGCGAGCTCGGCATCCAGGTAGGCGCGGAACTCCCTGACCTGGACGGTCGTGCCGTACGGCTCAAGCCGGGCGGAGAACTTCCGGATGCGCTCGACGGAGCGGACAGAGGTCAGTGACCTGGTCATCGGGACGGCGGCCCGCGCCGAGTCGACGGCCTGTTCCACCTCGCCCATGCCGAGGTAGGCCTCGGCGACACTCACCTGATTGATCTGAGCCGCCCGGGGGCGCTTCGCCGTGAACTCGCGCACCGCCAACTCCGCGCAGTCGGCCGCCCGCCGGTAGTCGCCGAGCAGCTTCCAGCATCTGCTCATCCTGGCGGTCAGCTCCGGCTCGTCGTTCCAGGCGACCCAGGCGGGATCACGGTCGGTGGCGCCCTGGGCATAGGCCCGCTCGGCCTCGGTGAGCAGCCGCTCTACTTGCCTGGCACTGTGCGCGTCGCCGGTCTCGGCCGGTCTCGCCCGCATGGCCGTCGCTCGCGCTTCACCGATCAGCAGCATCGCCATGACACGGGGAGGCGCCTGCGCCCGACGGGCCGTGTCGACGGCGGCCCGGGCCAGCCAGACCGCCGGGGCGCCCTGCTCCAGGTGAACCGCCTGATGCGTCATGGTCGCCAACACCCAGGCACCCGTCAACGGGTCGTCACCGATCTTCGCCAGCTTGAGCGCCTGACCGAAATAGTGCTGGGCCTGCCCGTGGTGATCCAGGTCGAAGGCGGTCCAGCCCGCCATCTGGGTCATCGCGGCGGCCGCCGTCATCAGCTCGGCCCCGACCTTGTCGTCGTAACGGCCCCGCAGCAACGGCGCGACGACGGTGTTCAGATAGTCGACCACGGCCGGGCGCACCAGCCCCGCCCCGAACTGGCGGTCCATCTGCCCGAAGGCCTGCCGCGCCTCGACGACGCGCCGGACGTCGGAGAGCCCGACGACCGGGCCGGTCCCCTGACGCGCCGCCGACGCGACCGGAGCGCCGTAGCTCCACGCCGACAGCCACCCGCCCAGCGCCGCGGGCACGAACGGCAGCGCGGCCAGCACATGACGCCGCTCCGGATCCACGTCACACCTCCACAGTCGCCCAGCCGCTTCGACGGTAGCCGCGGGCGACAGGTCGCTGAAGTCCGGAACCAGCCAGGCTTCCGTATCGACCGGCGCCCCTCCCTCCACCCACCGCTCGACCTCGGCCGTGTCCACCCCGAACACCTCGGCCATCCGCGCCCGGTAGACCGGACGGATCTCCTGGCGGCCCCGCTCCCAGCGGCTCCACGTGGTCGGCGACACCCACAGCGCCTCGGCTATGGCGTCCTGGCTCATCCCCATCCGCTTGCGGGCTCGCACCAGCTCCGGCCGCCCCTCGCCGTGCCCTGTCCCGCCCACGGCCACCTCCGCTACATAGCGCTGCCATTTGACGACTCATTGTCATCTGATACGTCTCTCCGCCTCCACCCGCCAGGGGAAACGACCAGGAAACGACCACCCGACACGATGATCCGTACAGCGGGCGGCGTCGGCCGTCCCCACCCGGCGGCCCGCGCGATGGGCGGTGACGCCCACCCGAGGACCTTTCCTCCGCCCGCCCGATGGCATCTCCTACTGGACACCGTCACCGACAGCAATGGAGCGCGCGCATGCGGCCACCCCCCTATGGTCCCGCCAACCCGTTCGGCACCCGTGCCGAGCGCCTGGCCGACTCCACCCAAAGGACGAGCGCCGAACCAGGTGCCTCCGGGAAAGCCCACGGCGACATTCACATGCTGGTCAGGCTCCTACGGCCCGGTTCGGTCTCCCGCCGCGCCCGCGCCGTCGTGCGCGAGATACTCCAGGCCGAGGGGGTGCCCGGCGACGACGTCGCCGATGCCGAGACCGTCGTGGCGGAGCTCGCCGCCAACTGTGAGAGGCATGCCCGCCCGCCGTACGAGCTCCGTGTCTTCAGCGTGGGCGGCATCCCCACATGGTGCGAGCTCGTCGACGGCGATCCCGATCTGGGCTGGATCCCCGTCGTTCTGGACCGGTCGCACCCCCAGACCGTGTTGGATCTGTTCGCCGAGAACGGCCGGGGCCTGCTGCTGGTCCGTGAGCTCTCCCGGGGCCATTGCCGGGCCTACCCGACGACGACCTTCACCACCGACGCCCCCGCCAAAGCCGTGGCCTTCGCCCTTCCCACCCGCTCGGGTACCCGCCTGACCTCCCCGTCTCCCCTCCACCTCGGCCGCCGCTCGGCCCACCTCCAGTTGGAACCGTGAAAGCGGCGAGCAGCGCCTCCCGGCCGCTACGGGACGCGCGGTCCGGGTAGGCGCCAGAGACGGGGACACCGTCATCAGGCGCAGAGCGCGGCACCGGGGCGAGCGGAGAACGCGATTTTGAAGATCGCCTGGAATCGGCCATATTCGCCCCGTGACAAAGACAGAGGAAAAGGAACGCGGTCCCGCCCGCCCGCTGTGGCGGGACCGCGACTTCAACGTCTTCTGGGCCGCCCAGACGCTTTCCGTCGCCGGAGACTCCTTCGCGTACATCGCCATCCCGCTGCTGGTGCTGCACATGACCGGGTCGGTCACGCAGATGGGGCTGCTGACGGGCATAGCCGGTGCGGCGTCGGTCGGCGCCGGGGTCTTCGCCGGGGTCCTGGTGGACCAGCTCGACCGGCGAACCCTGCTGATCTGCTGTGATCTGGCCCGGATGGCGTTGTACGGGCTCATTCCGCTGGTCTGGTGGTTCGGCCCACAGGTCTGGCTGCTGTATGTGGTGCTGCCGATCAGTGAGGCCATCGGGATGGTCTTCCAGGTCACCTATGTGACCGCGGTGCGCAACCTCGTCGACGGCGACCGCGTCACCGAGGCCAACGGCCGGCTCTACGCGACCTCCGCGGCGGCCGGGGTGGCCGGACCGTTGCTCGCCGGGGTGGTCTCGGGGCAGTTCGGCCCGACCGCGTCGATCGCCATCAACGCGGCGAGCTTCGCGGTGTCGGCGGCGGCCGTCTTCTTCGTCCGGTTCCGCGGGCGGGTCGCCGTCCCGGCGGACGAGGCACCGCAACGCCAGAAACCCTGGCAGGAACTGTCGGCCGGTGCTCGTTTTCTCTGGCGGCACCCGGTCTTGCGTGCCCTGACCGTCCTGCTGTCCTTCTTCATCTTCTTGACGCTCGGCCTGACCGACGTCCTGATCTACTACCTCAAACACGATCTCGGCCGATCCGACGGCACTGTCGGCACGGTCCTCGCGATCGCCGCCATGGGCACGATCGCCGGATCCCTGCTCGCGGCGTCCATACGCCGCAGGCTGGGCTTCGGCGCCTCGTGGATCGGCGCCATCGCGGTGAGCGGGCTCGCCATAGCCTGTATCGGCGCGTCCGGCGAGATCCCCGTGGTCGCCACCCTGATGGCCGTCTACCTCGGCTGCGTCAGCGTGGCCGGGATCTGCTCGATGTCACTGCGCCAGCAGGTGACCCCGGACCACCTGCTCGGCCGTGTCACCTCGGCCTTCTGGACCATCCACTTCTCCCTGGGTCCGGTGGGCGCGGCCGCGCTCACCTGGGGGGTGGGACGCTACGGTGTCACCGCGGTCTGCCTGTTCGCCGGTTCCGCCTGCCTGCTGATCGCGATGATCGCGCTCTTCACTCCCATCCGCCAGCCCGACCCCGAGCGCTCGGGACGTGCCACCTGACACCGCGAAAACGCCTCCCCATAACCGCCGGGGGCTGACTTTTCACGCCTGGGAGGGGCACCGGGGCCGTGGCCCCACCGACGATCGCGACCCGCGTCCTGGAGGAGCTGGAGCGTTCGAGCCGACCACTCGACGATGACGAACTCTCTCGGCGGCTGAGCGTCGGCACCCGCCCAACGGGGTGCGCGCGGAGATCGATGGCGCGAGCGACGACCTGTCGATCCTGGTGGAGGCATGGGCCCACCAGGGGCCGCCGAAGTCCGCCCAGAAGCACAAGGTGCCGGCCGACGCCTTGAAGCTCCTCTACATGGCCTCCACGCTGAAGGTCTCGCCCCGGCTGGTGTTATGCCTGTCCGACCTGGTCGCCGCCCGGCATTTCACCGTCGCCAGGTCATAGGCAGCCGGGGCCCTGAGGGAGTTCGGTATGGAAGTGGTCGTCGTCGAGATGCCCCAAGACGTGCGAGCCGCGCTCCTGGCCGCCCAGCGACGTCAGTCCCACTGAGCCACCGCGAGCTACCCGCTCACCGGCGCCGACTGATCGCGCTCTTCACCCCCGTCTGCCGTGTCGTCGCCGGTCAGGCCGGCCGGCTGCCGCATGCCGTAGTAGGTGAGGAACATGTCGACGCCGGTCGTCGTGAGCCGCTCGCTGAAGTCGGCGTCGAGGGTCACGCCGTACGCGGTGTGAACCAGGTGCGGATACAGGACGAGCGCGTAGTACTGGATCACGGCGACATCGATGTCGGGGATGGCCAGCGTGCCCTGGGCGACGCGGTCTCGCAGGGTTCCGGCGATCACCGGGTGGAACCTGCCCGGACCCATCTCCTGCCAGAACCTGCCCAGTTCGGGAAAGCGCCGCACCTCTCCGGCCACCAGGTTCCGCAGCGCGCGCACCTGCGGCGTGGTCATGCTCCGGACCCATTCGCGCGCGGTCCACAGGAGCGTTTCACGCAGGTCGTCCGATTCGGCGAAGCGGGCCCGCACCTCCGTCAGCGTCGCGCCGAGCGCCTCGTCGAGCGCGCCTCGGATCACGGCGGTGAACAGGGCCTCCTTGCTGCCGAAGTGGTTGTAGATGGTCACTTTCGACACGTTCGCCTCGGCGGCGATCAGATCCATGCCGGCCTCGTAACCGTCGCGGATGAAGACCTCCCGTGCCGCGGCCACGATGGCCCGTCGTTTGCGCTCGGCCCGCTCCCCGCTGGGGATCTGCGTTGTCATTCCCCCAGCCTACCAACGATATGAACTGTACAGTTGAGTTCAGAAGATCTATCCTGTACGGTACAGTTCACTTCACCGTCCGGCGAAGGAACTCGACCCCCACCCATCCGCGCCGGCCCGGCAGCCGCCTGCGGCCACCGGTGCGTCTCACACCGGACCGAGAAACGGCCCGTCGCCGCCCCCTCCCCGGCATTCCCGATTCCGGCGTCACCGCCGCCACGAGCGCGCGGCCCGAACCCGGCCTCGGCCCCACCCCCCCACGACTAGTGACCTGGAGCCCGCCATCGCATTCATCCTGGGCGTGATCCTGTTCGCCGCGCTCGTCGGCGCACTCGATGCCCGTCTCCCCTGGCCCTCTCCACGATCCGAGGACAAATGATCACCGGACACTTCGGGCTCGCCGCCATGGTGAAGTCCGCCCAGCGGCCCGTCCCGCTCTGGGCCCTGATGCTCGCCACCGTCTGGCTGGACGTCATCTTCGTGCCGCTGTTGCTCACCGGCGTCGAGTACATCACACCCGCGCCCGGCACCAATGGAGGCTACGGCGCGGGCGTCATCTACGCCGACTACACGCACTCGCTGCTGGGGGCCTTGCTCATCGCGGCCCTCACCGGCCTGGCAGCGGCCCACTGGTGGGGCCGGCGGGCGGGGACGGTCATCGGCGCGACTGTCTTCTCCCACTGGCTGCTCGACCTGCTGGTGCACCGGGCCGACCTGCCCCTGCTGCCGGGCAACCTCGGCGGCCTGCCCCGCCTGGGTCTCGGCCTGTGGCAGTACCCATGGCTGGCGGCCTGCATCGAGGGAGCCCTGCTGCTCGCCGGGACGTTCCTCTACCGCCGGGCCGCGCTCAGGACCGGCGCCGCGGCATCACGCGCGAACCTCGTCACCGGTCTGATCGCCGCGGCCGGCGCGGCGACCCTCGCGCTGGATCTGATGGGCGTCTGACCCGATGGCGGGCGGGCCGGGCGTCCGGCCCGCCCGTCGGCTCTTCCCACCCCGGCGTCGTCGTGGCGGTGGTCGGGCGCGTACGGTGGCCACGTGCCCGGCCCTCAGATGATCACGCAGAATGTTGTGGGATCCCTCCATTCGTGAACCGGGGCGTTCTGGTGTGGGATCACCTCCATGACAGATGAAGGGAAGACTTTGCCGCACTCCGGACAGGGAGCCGAACCCTCGTCAGCCCGCAGGTTCCCCACGGGGGATCTGGCCCGGGTCAGCGTGTTCGCCGCGTTGATCGCCGTGCTCGGCCTGCCGGGAACGCTGAACGTCTTCGGCAACGCGGTGCCCATCACGTTGCAGACGTTCGGCGTCATGCTCGCCGGCGCGATCCTGGGCACCTGGCGGGCCGCTCTCGCTGTCGCGGTCCTGCTCGTGCTCGTCGCCGCGGGCCTGCCCCTGCTGGCCGGCGGCCGCGGCGGTCTGGGCGTCTTCACGGGACCCTCGGCCGGATTCCTGATCGGATGGCTTCCGGGCGCGGCCATGATCGGCTGGATCGTCGAGCGCGGCGGCCGGACGCCGGGCCTCGCACGGCTGCTGGCCGCCTGCCTGGCCGGCGGCATCGGGGTGGTCTACCTCCTCGGCGTCCCCGTGCAGGCGGCGGTCACCGGGCTCTCCCTGGGCAAGGCCGCGCTGCTCAGCGCGACCTTCCTGCCCGGCGACCTGATCAAGGCGGTGCTCGCGTCCCTCGTGGTGAGGGGAACGCAGCGGGCCTACCCCGACGCGGTTCCCGCCGTGCACCGCGAGCGGCTCCAGACCGCCGGGGAGCGTTGACCCGCCCATGCCGGTAGCCGAGCAGGTGATGCGACATGCCGCGATCCGTCCGCACCGGCTCGCCGTGTGCGGCCCGGAAGGCGATCTGACCTACGCCGGGCTCGCGAAGAGGATCGGCGACGGCGCACGGCACCTGTCCGGTCAGGGAGTCGGCCGCGGCGCGCTGGCCGCGATCAGTCTGGCCGATCCGGTCGCGTTGCTCACCGCCGTGCTGGCCGCGGACCTGGCGGGCGCCACCCCGCTGGTGTGCGACCACGCCTGGGACCGGGAGCAGCGGGCGCGGATCATGGACGCGATCCCCGCCGACGCCCACATCGTCGCGCCGCTGCCCGCCGCGGAGGGACCGCCGGCCGGGCCCGGCGCCTCACCCGCGGTCCGGGAGCACGCCGGGTCCGCCTCACCCGCGGTCCGGGCCGACGCCGGGTTCGTCTCATCCGCCGGCCGGGCGTGCTCGCCCTCGGACCGGGCGTGGGCCTGCTTCAGCTCCGGCAGCACCGGCAGGCCCCGCGCCGTGGTGCGCACCCGCGCGTCCTGGACGGCGTCGTTCCCGCACCTGAACGACCTCGCCGGGATCGGCCCGGACGACGTCGTCCTGATCCCCGGCCCGCTGGTCTCCTCCCTGTACGGCTTCGCGGCCGTGCACGCCCTGGCGACCGGCGCGACGGCCGTCGTGCCTGGACGCTGGTCCGACGCGTCGCTGACCGCCCACCTGCGGCGGTCCACCGTGGTCCACCTGGTGCCCCACCGCCTGCCCGCCGTCCTGGAGACCCTGCGCGAGACCGGAGGCCCGCTGCGGACGGCCATGGTCGGCGGGGCGGCCCTGAGCGCGGACGCGCGAGCCCTGGCGGCGGACGCCGGTGTGAACGTGGTGTCCTACTACGGCGCCACCGAGTTGTCGTTCGTCGCCGTGGACGCCGACGGCTCCGGGCTGCGCCCGTTTCCCGGCGTCGAGATCGAGGTCAGGACGGCGCCCGGACAGTCCCTGGGCGAGGTGTGGGCGCGCTCGCCCTGGCTGGCCGAGGGCTACCTGGCCGACGCGGCGGGCCCGCTGCGGAGGGACGGCGACGGCTGGATGACCGTCGGCGACGTGGCGGAGCCGTACCGACCCGGTGAGGTCCTGCGGGTGCGCGGCCGGGGTGACGGCGCGATACAGACCGGCGGCGCCACCGTCGTGCCCGAGGACGTCGAGGAGGTCCTCAGGAAGGCGCCGGGGGTGGGCGACATCGTGGTGATCGGCTCACCGCACCCGCATCTGGGCTCCGTGGTCACCGCGATCGTCGAAGGGGAGGGCGCGTCACGGGCGGCGCTGGAGGCGATGGCACGCGGCGCGCTGGACGCGGCGCAGCGGCCACGGCGCTGGTACGCCGTCCAGAACCTGCCCCGCACCCCTGCGGGCAAGCCGGCGCGCGGCCTGGTCGCCGCCCGCCTGGCGGGCGGCGACCCCGGCATCCGGCGGCTGATCTGACATGCGTGAGCAACCAGTCGTCGTGGCGGCCCGCCGCACCCCCATCGGCACCGCCGCGCACGCGTTCAAGACCCTGACGGCCGACCAACTCGCCGCACCCGTCATCGGGGCGGTCGCCCGCGACGTGGCGCACCTCGGCGTCCCGGTCGAGGACGTGGTGCTCGGCAACTGCATGGGGCCCGGAGGGAACCTCGCGCGCGTCTCGGCGCTGGCCGCCGGGATGGGTCACGGCGTTCCAGGCGTCACGGTGGACCGGCAGTGCGGCAGCGGCCTCGCCGCCATCCTGCTCGCGGGTCAGGCGATCCGCGGCGGGGACATGGACCTCGTCATCGCCGGAGGGGCCGAGAGCGCCTCCACCGCGCCGCTGCGGGCCCACCGCGGGCTCGCGGGCGAGGCCGCGGTGCCGTACGAGCGGGCGCCATTCGTCCCCGCCGGGCACCCCGACCCGGACATGGGCCCCGCCGCTGAGGCGCTCGCCGTGGCGCGCGGCGTGAGCCGGGAACGCCAGGACGCCTACGCGTGCCGGAGCCACGCCAGGGCGCTGGCCGCGCGCGAGGCGGGCCGGTTCGAGCAGGAGATCGTCGCGGTCGGCGGCCGGGTGGCCGACCAGCGGCCGCGCGTCCTGCGGCCGGAGTCGCTGTCACGGCTGCCCGCGGCGTTCGTGCCCGGCGGCACGGTGACCGCCGGCAACTCCTCCCCGGTCAGCGACGGCGCGGCGGTCGTCGCCGTCGTGCCGGAGCGGCTGCGCGCGGCCGCGGGCCTGCCCGGGCTCCGGCTGCGGGCCGGCTCCGTCGTCGGCTGTGACCCCGAGCTTCCCGGGTGGGGGCCGGTGCTCGCCGTACGGCGGGTGCTGCGGCGCGCAGGCGTGGACCTGGAGCGCGTGGCCGCGGTGGAGATCGTGGAGGCGTTCGCGGCGCAGGTGCTCGCGGTGACCGACGCCCTCGGCCTCGACCCCCTGGGCGCCGACGAGGACCGGATCTGCGCCGACGGCGGCGCGCTCGCCCTCGGTCACCCGTGGGGGGCCACCGGCGCCGTAGTGGTCACCAGGCTGTTCAGCAGGCTCGTGCGGTCGGGCGCGCCGTCGGGAACGCTGGGTGTGGCGACGGCCGCGGTCGGCGGCGGCCTGGGCGTCGCCGCCCTGTTCGAGGTGGTGTGAGTGATCGAGTTGACCGACGTCCACGTGCGTCTCGGGCAGCGCGACGTGCTGTGCGGCATCACGGTCTCGCTGACGGAGCGCCGCGTGGGCGTGATCGGTGCCAACGGTTCCGGCAAGAGCACGTTCGCCCGCCTGATCAACGGCCTGGCCCGGCCGTCCTCGGGCAGCGTCACCGTTCTCGGGCTCGACACCCGCCGCCACGCCGCCCGGATCAGGCGCAGCGTCGGGTTCCTGTTCACCGACCCCGACGCGCAGATCGTGATGCCGACGGTGGCCGAGGACGTGGCCTTCTCCCTACGGCGCAAAGGGCTGTCACGCGAGGAGATCGAGCACCGGGTGCGGGACGTCCTGGCCCGGTACGGCCTGGAGGAGCACGCCGACCATCCCGCGCACCACCTGTCCGGAGGTCAGAAGCAGTTGCTCGCCCTCTGCTCGGTCATGGTGCTCGAACCCGGCATCCTGGTCATGGACGAGCCGACGACGCTACTGGACCTGCGCCACTCCCGCCAGGTCGCCGACCTGCTGCGGGGTCTGCCGCAGCAGGTGGTGGTGGTCAGCCACGACCTCGCGCTGCTGGCGGACTTCGACCGCGTGCTGGTGCTGGACCGGGGGCGGATCGTCTTCGACGCCGCGCCCGGAGCGGCGATCGACCACTACCGGAAGCTCATGTCTTGAACGGGCTCACTGGGGCCTACGTTCCGGGTGACTCGCTCCTGCACCGCCTCCCCGCGGGCGCCAAGCTCGCCGGGCTCGCCGTCTTGTGTACGGCGCTCCTGCCGCTGCGGTCGCCCGTGGCTCTGGCGGGTGCCGTGGCCGTCGTGGTGCTGCTGTACGTCGTCTCCGGCGTGGGCGTCGTGGCGGCCTGGGCGCAGATCCGGCCCGTCCGCTGGTTCGCCGTGGCCCTGTTCGGCACGCAGGCCCTGCTGGTGGACCTGCCCGGCGCGGTGTCCTCGACGCTTCACGTCGTGCTCGCCGTCGCCCTGGCCGGGCTGGTCACCCTCACGACGCGCACCGCCGCCATGATGGCCTGCCTGGAACGCTGCCTCGCCCCCGCGAAGTACCTGGGCCTGGACCCGTTCCGCCTGTCGCTGCTGCTCTCCCTCACCCTGCGCAGCGTGCCGGTCGTCGCCGAGCTGGCCTCCCGGGTCCGTGAGGCCCAGCGTGCCAGGGGGGTCGAGCGGAGCGTGCGGGCCTTCGCCGTCCCGCTGGTGGTGAGCGCGTTGCGGCACGCGGACGCGCTGGGCGAGGCGCTCAGCGCCCGCGGCCTGGACGACTGACGCGATCCGGAGCCCGGGGACGGTCCCGGCCGCCGATGCGAAGACCCCCGTGGGCGAGCCACGAGGGTCTTCGGCAAAGCCGTACGCGGGGAGTTTCCCGTGGATCTCCGTCCCACCGCTCGGTGGACGGGCTACGGGGGAGACTTCCTAGTAGATCGGGCGCGAGGAGGAGCGCAGGCGCTCCAGGGCCTCGGCCAGGATCTGGGCGCCGTCCTTGTCGCTGCGACGCTCCTTCACATAGGCGAGGTGCGTCTTGTAAGGCTCGTTACGCGGCGGCGCGGGGGGGTTGGCTTCGTCCTGACCGGCCGGGAGGCCGCACCGAGGGCAGTCCCAGAACTCAGGAACGGCCGCGTCGCTGGCGAAGCTGGGGCGCGTCTCGTGCATGTTCGCGCACCAGAACGGGACCCTTACACGGGGAGCCGCCTCGCCACGCTCGGCCTCCCCCATCGGCCCGGCGCCGACACGGCTGCCACGGATCGCGTTCCCACTACCCACGGATGAACTCCTCGCTCGATGGCCCACCGCTCGGGTTGAATGCGGGGGGCTGAACCACTGTCACGCTTGGCGGAAGCCGGGTCAGGGCTTGAGCAGCAAACCCAGCGCGATGATGCAGATGAACCAGACCACACCGGTGATGATGGTGAGCCGGTCAAGGTTGCGCTCCACCACCGAGGAGCCTCCGAACGACGACGAGAAACCGCCGCCGAACAGATCCGACAGACCGCCGCCCTTGCCCTTGTGGAGCAGGACGAGCAGGACCATCAGCAAGCTCGCCAGGATGAGGGCGATGGAGATTCCGATTATCACCGTTGACCTGTTTCCCTATTTACGCGCGGCCCGCGTCCGGGCGCGACCCTTGTATGACGCCTATGGCGTGACGATTCAAACTTGCTCTAAGAGGGTACGACCTCGTGTCAAGTCGTACCCTCCGAACGGCCCAGTCAGCCGGACATTTCACCAAACCGGCAAAGCTTGACGAACTCCCCCGGATCGAGGCTGGCGCCTCCGACCAGGGCACCGTCCACATCGGGCTGGGCCATGATGCCGGCGATGTTGTCAGACTTGACCGAGCCTCCGTAAAGGATACGGACAGCGGCGGCCACCTGGCCGTCATACAGCTCGGCGAGTCGGGCACGCAGTGCCGCGCAGACCTCCTGCGCGTCGTCCGGAGTCGCCACCTCGCCGGTGCCGATCGCCCAGACCGGCTCGTAGGCCAGCACAATGGACGCGGCCTGCTCGGCGGTGACCTTACGGAGCGCCCCGTCGAGCTGCGAGACGCTGTGGGCCACGTGGTCGCCGGCCTGACGCACCGCCAGGCCCTCCCCCACGCACAGGATCGGCGTGAGCGAGTGCCGGTAGGCCGCCTGCACCTTGGCGTTGACCAGGTCGTCGTCCTCGTGGTGGTACTGCCGCCTCTCGGAGTGCCCGATCACGACGAAGGTGCAGCCGAGCTTGGCGAGCATCGCCCCGGAGACGTCCCCGGTGTAGGCACCGTTGTCGTGCTGCGACAGGTCCTGCCCGCCGTACACGATCCGCAGCTTGTCGCCGTCCACCAGGGTCTGCACGCTGCGCAGATCGGTGAACGGCGGCAGGACCGCCACCTCGACCTTGTTGAAGTCGCGGTCGTTCAGCGCGAACGCCAGCTTCTGGGTGTGGGCGATGGCCTCAAGGTGGTTGAGGTTCATCTTCCAGTTACCGGCGATGAGTGGCTTGCGCGGTGTGCTCATCTGTCGCTCGTCGCTCCTCGCTCGCTTCGCGGCTCGCTCGTTCCTCGCGGGCCGTCGTGCCACAGGCGCACCCGGACAACGCCGTGCCCACAGCGTCGATCCATTCCTACGCCTCCAGCGCGACAAGCCCCGGCAGGGTCTTGCCTTCCAGATATTCGAGGCTGGCGCCACCTCCGGTGGAGATGTGCGAGAACCCGTCCTCGGGGAGGCCGAGCCGGCGCACGGCCGCGGCCGAGTCACCGCCACCGACGACGGTGAAGGCCTCCGACCGGATCAACGCCTCGGCGACCGCCCGAGTTCCGCCGGAGAACGCCTCGAACTCGAAGACGCCCATCGGGCCGTTCCAGAACACGGTCTCGGCATCGGCCAGCTTGCCCGCGAACAGCTCGCGGCTGCGCGGGCCGATGTCGAGCCCCTGCCGGTCGGCCGGGATCGCGGTGGCGTCGACCACCTCGTACTCGGCGTCCTCGGCGAAGTCCGTGGCCGCCAGCACGTCGACCGGCAGGACGAGCTCCACGCCACGCTTGGCCGCCTCGTCGAGGAACTGGCGCACCTGGTCGAGCTGGTCCCGCTGGAGCAGCGACCGGCCCACCTCGTAGCCCTGGGCCGCCAGGAAGGTGTAGGCCATGCCGCCGCCGATGAGCAGCCGGTCGACCTTGGTGAGCAGGTTGCCGATGACGCCGAGCTTGTCGGAGACCTTGGCGCCGCCGAGCACCACGGCGTACGGCCTGGCGGGGGCTTCGGTCAGTTTCCTGAGCACCTCGACCTCGGCCAGGACCAGCTTGCCGGCCGCGTGCGGCAGCAGCAGCGGCACGTCGTAGACGCTGGCGTGCTTGCGGTGCACGGCGCCGAAGCCGTCGCCGACGTAGATCTCGGCGAAGGCGGCCAGCTTCCCGGCGAACGCGGCGCGCTCGGCGTCGTCCTTGGACTCCTCGCCGGGCTCGAAGCGCAGGTTCTCCAGCAGGGCCACCTGGCCGTCCTGGAGGCCCTCCACGACGCCCTGGGCCGCCTGTCCGACCACGTCGGTCGCGAAGACGACCTCGGCGCCCAGGAGCTCACTGAGCCGCCTGGCCACGGGGGCCAGCGAGTATTTCGGGTTCGGCTCGCCCTTCGGGCGTCCCAGGTGGGCGCAGACGATCACACGCGCGCCCTTGTCCGCCAGCTCCTTGATGGTCGGCACCGAGGCCCGGATGCGGCCGTCGTCGGTGATGACGTCGCCATCGAGGGGGACGTTGAGGTCGGCGCGCACGAGGACGCGCCGACCCTGGACGTCGAACTCAGACAGATCCTTCATCAGAGGCCGGCGCCGACCAGCTCGACGAGGTCGACCAGACGGTTGGAGTAACCCCACTCGTTGTCGTACCAGCCGATGACCTTCACCTGGTTGCCGATCACCTTGGTCAGGCCGGCGTCGAAGATGCACGACGACGGGTCGGTGACGATGTCGGCGGAGACGATGGGGTCCTCGGTGTAGCTCAGGAAGCCCTTGAGCTCGCCCTCGGCGGCGGCCTTGAGCGCGGCGTTGACCTCCTCGACGGTGGTCTCGCGACCGACCTCGACGGTCAGGTCGGTGGCCGAGCCCGTGGGGATCGGCACGCGCAGCGCGAAGCCGTCGAGCCTGCCCTTGAGCTCGGGCAGCACCAGGCCGATGGCCTTGGCGGCGCCGGTGGAGGTGGGCACGATGTTCAGCGCGGCGGCGCGGGCGCGGCGCAGGTCGCTGTGCGGGCCGTCTTGCAGGTTCTGGTCCTGCGTGTAGGCGTGGATGGTGGTCATCAGACCCTTCTCGATGCCGAAGGTGTCATTGATGACCTTGGCCATCGGGGCCAGGCAGTTGGTGGTGCACGACGCGTTGGAGATGATCGTGTGGTTGGCCGGGTCGTACTTGTCGTGGTTGACGCCCATCACGATGGTGACGTCCTCGTTCTTGGCCGGGGCCGAGATGATGACCTTCTTGGCGCCGTTCTCGGCGTGCACCCGGGCCTTGTTGGCGTCGGTGAACAGGCCCGTGGACTCCACCACGACGTCCACCCCGAGGTCGCCCCAGGGCAGCTTGGCGGGGTCGCGCTCGGCGAAGGCCTTGATCGACTTGCCGTCCACGACGATCTCGTCCGCGGTGCTCTTCACCTCGTACGGCAGGCGGCCGAGAATGCTGTCGTACTTGAGCAGGTGGGCAAGAGTGGCGTTGTCGGTCAGGTCGTTGACCGCAACGATCTCGATGTCCTTGCCGCTGGCAGCGACCGCACGCCAGAAGTTGCGGCCGATGCGGCCGAATCCGTTGACGCCTACTCGGATGGTCACGGTGCCGATCTCCTCGTACGTCGGTGCGCCGGCCTCTTCCGGACCGGCGACTTGAGCGGGCTGAAACCTCAACCACGAACCTTATAGGACCCAAATTGGTTTAGACCAATGGTGGGGGTAGGCATGTCCTTCCCTGCCCCATGAATAGGTATCGCACCATTCAAGTGAAGTGCCCGACTTATCACTGTAAATACCGATAGTCACCTAGGAACCCGCTGTGACATCGGCAAACCGGCGGGCCACGGAGGGGGCCGCGCGCCGTACGAGGAGTCGTGGGGGAAAGAGAGCCGGATCCCGAAGCGGGAACCGGCCCTGTCGCGTCTGTCGTGTCGGAGGGCTCGCCTACGGCGCCAGCATGTCCACCGTGAGGTTCGCCTCGGTGTTGGGAATGCCGATGTCCTGGGCCCTCTTGTCGGCCATGGCGAGCAGGCGGCGGATGCGCCCGGCGATGGCGTCCTTGGTCAGCGGCGGATCGGCGAGCTGCCCGAGCTCCTCCAGGGAGGCCTGCTTGTGCTCCACCCGGAGACGGCCGGCGATCACCAGGTGCTCGGGGGCCTCCTCCCCGAGGATCTCCAGGGCACGCTGGACCCGGGCGCCGGCGGCGACCGCCGCGCGAGCCGAGCGCCGCAGGTTGGCGTCGTCGAAGTTGGCCAGGCGGTTGGCCGTGGCCCGGACCTCCCGGCGCATCCGCCTCTCCTCCCAGGCCAGCACGCTGTCGTGGGCACCCAGCCGGGTCAGGAGGGCGCTGATCGCATCACCGTCGCGGACCACGACCCGGTCGACGCCGCGGACCTCACGGGCCTTGGCATGGATCTTCAGCCGGCGGGCGGACCCGACCAGTGCGAGCGCCGCCTCCGGTCCCGGGCAGGTGACCTCCAGCGACATGGAGCGGCCAGGCTCGGTGAGCGACCCGTGAGCCAGGAACGCGCCTCGCCAGGCGGCCTCGGCGTCGCAGGTCGCTCCCGCGACGACCTGGCGCGGCAGGCCGCGAACCGGGCGGCCGTGGTTGTCGATCAGCCCGGTCTGGCGGGCCAGCGCCTCTCCGTCGCGGTAGACCCGCACCACGTAACGCGCCCCCTTGCGTAACCCCGCGGGAGCCAGGACGAGCACCTCCGCCTTGTGCCCGAACACCTCCCCGATGTCTTTGATGAGCCGTCTGGCCGTGACGTTGGTGTCCAGCTCCGCCTCGATGACGATCCGCCCGCCGACCAGATGCAACCCGCTCGCGAACCGGAGGAGCGTCGACACCTCGGCCTTACGGCAGCAAGGCTTCAGGACCGGCAGCCGGCTCAGCTCGTCCTTCACCACACCTGTCATCGCCATGTGCGTTCGTCCTCCCCCATACAGACTCCGTGCGGCCCGAGATAAACAGGCTCACAGAAGTTTCTCGCACTCCTGGGCGGCGCTGACCAGGATCAACGCTTCTCACGGAAAATCTCGTCCAGGACGGAGGCAAGACGTTGCGCATCGTGCCTCGGCGAGCCGTCCGAGTCCGCCACGTCGGCCAGGACGAGCCGCCCGCCGAGCCCGGCCGCGGCCTTCTCCAGCTCCTCCCGGTCCTCGCTCACCCCGGTGTCGGCGAGCACCACGTCGATCTCCAGGGCGGGCGCGTGCCGCCGCAGCACCTCCAGATGCTTCTGGGGAGAGAATCCGTCGGTCTCCCCCGGCTGGGGAGCGAGGTTGAGCGCGACCAGGCGGCGCGCCTCGGTGGCGTGCAGGGCGTCGGCCAGCTCGGGCACCTTGAGATGGGGCAGCACGCTGGTGAACCACGACCCGGGACCGAAGACCACCCAGTCGGCGTCCAGCACGGCCTGCACCGCCTCGGGGCAGGCCGGCGGGTCGTGGGGAACCAGCGAGATGGCCCGGACCCGGCCGGGGGTGAGCGCGCAGGCCACCTGGCCGCGCACGGTGCTCACCTGGCTGTCCAGCTCCACCTCGGCGACGATGTCGAGCGGCACCGAGGACATCGGGAGCACCCTCCCGTGCGCGCCGAGCAGCCTCCCGACCCAGTCGAGCCCGGCGACCGTGTCACCGAGCCTCTCCCACAGCGCCACGATCAGCAGATTGCCGAGCGCGTGCCCGTGCAGGTCGCCCTCGCTCCGGAAACGGTGCTGGACGACCTCGCTCCAGGTCCGCCCCCATTCGTCGTCACCGCACAGCGCGGCAAGAGCCATCCGCAGATCCCCCGGGGGGAGGACGCCCAGCTCGCGGCGGAGCCGTCCGCTCGACCCTCCGTCGTCGGCCACGGTGACCACCGCCGTCAACTCGGGGGTGACCCTGCGCAGCGCCGACAGGGACGCGTACAGCCCGTGCCCTCCGCCCAGTGCGACGACCTTGAGACCTTCAATCACTCCCGACCCACATCCCGATGGCTCACCTGCACATCCATGCCGCCCCGATCTCGCAGCCGACTGCCGATCTGCTCGGCCATGGCGACACTGCGGTGCTTACCGCCGGTGCAGCCGACCGCGAGCGTGGCGTAGCTCTTGCCCTCGCGGGTGTAACCGGCCGCGATGATGCCGACCACCTCCTCGTAGGCGTCGAGGAGCTCCTTCGCACCCGCCTGGTTGAGAACGTACTCCCTGACGGAGGCGTCGAGCCCGTTCATCGGGCGAAGCTCCGGCACCCAGTGGGGATTGGGCAGGAACCGGCAGTCGACGACCAGGTCGGCGTCGACGGGCAGGCCGTACTTGTAGCCGAAGGAGACCACGTTGACCCGCAGGCCCGGCCGGTCCTCACCGCCGAAGAAGGCGACGATCTTGCCGCGGAGCTCGTGGACGTTGAGGTTGGAGGTGTCGATGACCAGGTCGGCGTTCGCCCGGACCTCACGCAGGATGCCGCGCTCACGGGCGATCCCGTCGACCAGCCGGCCGTCTCCCTGGAGCGGGTGCGGACGGCGGACGTTCTCGAACCTGCGGACCAGCTCCTCGTCACTGGCCTCCAGGAACACCACTCGCACGGCGACGCCGCGCCCCTCCAGCTCCTCGATCGCGGCGTTGAGGTCGGTGGTGAAGGCAAGGCTGCGCACATCGACCACCGCCGCCACCTTGTCGGCGGCCAGCTTGACCCGCCCGGCCTCCTCCGCCATGGCGAACAGCAACCCCGGTGGCAGGTTGTCGATGACGAACCAGCCAAGATCCTCAAGGGCCTTGGCGGCGGTGCTCCGTCCCGCCCCCGACATGCCGGTGACGATGACGAACGCGGGCTCTCTCTCACTCATGGGTTCTCCCCCTTCAACGCCGAAACGATCGTCTCGGCCGTTGCTGGGCCGATCCCGGGAACCTCGCAGATCTGGGCCGCGGTTGCCTCCCGCAGCCGGTTAACCGAGCCGAAATGTTTGATCAAGGCTTGCCTGCGGGCCGGACCGAGCCCGGGAACCTCGTCCAGGGCGCTTTCCTTCACGCTCTTCGACCGCTTGGAACGATGGTAGGTGATGGCGAAACGATGGGCCTCGTCACGCACGCGCTGGAGGAGGTAGAGCGCCTCGCTCGACCGGGGAAGGATCACCGGCAGGTCCTGGCCCGGAAGCCAGACCTCCTCCAGCCTCTTGGCCAGGCCGCAGACCGCCACGTCGTCCACGCCCAGCTCGTCCAGCGCGCGCTGGGCGGCCGCGGCCTGGGCCGGGCCGCCGTCCACGACGACCAGATTGGGAGGGTAGGCGAATTTGCGGGGCCGGCCGGTCTCCGGGTCGATGCCGGGAGCGGCGCCCGTCTCCAGGTCGACGCCGTCGATGCCCGGAGGGGCACCTGTCTCCGGATCGGCACCGGCCTCGACGTCGAGCTCCCCCGTGGTCGAGCGCTCCTCCAGATAGCGCTTGAACCGGCGCGAGATCACCTCGTATATCGAGGCGACGTCGCCTTCGGTGGAGCGGACGGAGAACCTGCGGTATTCGCTCTTGCGGACCAGGCCGTCTTCGAACACCACCATGGAGGCCACCACGTTGGTGCCCTGGGTGTGGGAGACGTCATAGCACTCGATGCGCAGCGGCGCCTGGTCGAGGTCGAGCGCGTCGGCGACCTCCTGCAGCGCCCTGCTCCGCGTGGTCAGGTCGCTGGCCCGCTTGAGCTTGTGCTGCTTCAGGGCCTCCACGGCATTGCGCTCGACGGTCTCCAGCAGCGCCTTCTTGTCACCGCGTTGCGGAACGCGGATCTCCACCCGGGCCTTGCGGTGCTCGCTGAGCAGCTCGGTGACCGCCTCGGCGTCGGACGGAAGAGCGGGCACCAGCACCTCCCTGGGCAGCGCCTCGGAAGTCGCGTCGCCGTACATCTGCAGCAGGAACTGCTCGACCAGCTCGCCGGGGCCGACCTCCTCGACCTTGTCGACCACCCAGCCACGCTGGCCCCTGATGCGGCCGCCCCGGACGTAGAACACCTGGACGGCCGCCTCCAGCGGGTCTTCCGCCAGCGCGACCACATCGCAGTCGGTGCCTTCTCCCAGCACCACAGCCTGCTTCTCCATGGCCCGCTGCAGCGCCTGGATGTCGTCGCGCAGCCGGGCGGCCTTCTCGTATTCCTGCTCGGCGGCCGCCTGGCGCATCTCGCGCTCCAGCCGCTTCATGAACCGGCCGGTGTTGCCCGCCATGAAGTCGCAGAAGTCGTCGGCCAGCGCCCGGTGCTCCTCGGCGGTGACCCGGGCGACGCAGGGCGCGGAGCACTTGTCGATGTAGCCCAGCAGGCAGGGCCGCCCGATCTGCCCGGCGCGCTTGAACACCCCCGCCGAGCAGCTCCTGATCGGGAACACCCGCAGCAGGAGGTCGACCGTCTCCCTGATCGCCCACGCGTGGGAGTAGGGCCCGAAGTATCGGGTGCCCTTGCGCTTGGCCCCGCGCAGCACCTGGACCCGGGGGAACTCCTCCCCCATCGTGACCGCGAGGTAGGGATAGGACTTGTCGTCGCGGTATTTGACGTTGAACCGGGGGTCATACTCCTTGATCCAGGAGTATTCGAGCTGGAGCGCCTCGACCTCGGTGCCGACGACCGTCCAGTGCACGTCGACGGCGGTGGTGAGCATGGTCTGGGTGCGCGGATGCAGCCCCGCGAAGTCGGCGAAGTAGGAGTTCAGCCGCTGTCGCAGGTTCTTGGCCTTGCCCACATAGATGACCCGGCCCTCGGCATCCTTGAACCGGTAGACACCCGGAGACTCGGGAATCGACCCCGGCTTCGGCCGGAAACTCGCCGGACCACCCACAGATCTCGCCACACCGGAAGCCTATCGGCCCCCACCGACAGGATCTCTTCCCCGGAACCCCTGTCCGACCCCGCAACCGCCCGACCCCGCAACCGCCAGGTCCTGCGTCGTGGGCCCCGGGAACGGCGACGGCGCCGGGCGGATCGCCCGGCGCCGGTGCCGCGTGCCGTGCTCAGCCGAGGCTGATGGAGTCGCCTTCGATCTTGAACGGCTTCTCGGCGAGCGGCTTGGTGGCCGGGCCGTTGGCGACGGAGCCGTCGGCGATGCTGAACTTGCTGCCGTGGCAGGGGCAGTTGATCGTGCCACCCGAGACACTCGCCACGTCGCATCCCTGGTGGGTGCAGACGGAGGTGAAAACCTTGAACTCCCCGGCCTTCGGCTGGGTCACCACGACCTTCTCGTCCTTGAAGACCTTGCCTCCCCCCTCGGGGATGTCACTGGTCTTGGCCAGGCCCTTCGCCTCCGACCCCGCCGAGTCCGAGCCCTTCTGCGGCGCGGACGAGGCCGCGGGCGCGTCGGTCACGGCCGCGCCGGTCGCCGACTCGCCGTAACCCGCGCACGCGGTCAGCACCGCCGCCATGCCGGCACCACCCGCACCGAGCATCACCGCGCGACGTGTCGTATCTGTCATGGTCATCCTTCCAAGGCCTTTATCTTCCGGTACGGCTGGCGCCCCGTTGACGGTTCAGCATGCCCTACCCCGCATCAGGAGAGTATGAAGAATTACGCCCTCAACGGGTCTTCGCCCTCGAGCCGGAGCAAGACCTCAAACCATGACGATGCCGCTGCCGTCGACCTTCAGGGCGAACTCCGCCAGGGGGGCGCCCGCCGGGCCCTTGAGCCACTTGCCCGAGTCGGCGGCGAACTCGCTGCCGTGGCAGGGACAGCGGATGATCCCGTTGGCGACCCGTCCGACCGCGCAGCCCCGATGCGGGCAGCTCGCGGTGAACGCCTTGAACACCCCGGCGGCGGGCTGGGTGATCAAGATCTTCCACTTGTCGATGACCAGGCCACCGCCCACCGGTATGTCGGCGGTCTGCGCGATCACCTTTCCCTTGACGCCCGGCGGAACGATGGCCGGACCCGGCTCTCCGGCGGCGCATCCGGTGAGTGCCGCCCCGCACGCCACGGCCGCCGTGGCGCCGATCACGTGCCTGCGTGTGGGCATGACGGAATCTTCACTGCTGCTCATTACGGCCCTTCCCCCGATTTTCCCATCAAAGCCGGGCTTCCCGCGTCAAGGGTATTGACGGGGAAGCCCGGTCCCGCATCCGGCCTCAGGTGCCGAGGATCTTGCGCAGGAAACGACCGGTGTGGCTGGCGTCGACGAGGGCGACGTCTTCGGGCGTTCCGGTGGCGACCACGGTGCCACCCCGGGAACCGCCCTCGGGCCCCATGTCGATCACCCAGTCGGCGGTCTTGATCACGTCCAGGTTGTGCTCGATGACGATGACCGTGTTACCGCCGTCCACGAGCTTGCCGAGCACGGCCAGCAGCCGCCGGATGTCTTCGAAGTGCAGGCCGGTGGTCGGCTCGTCCAGCACGTAGATCGTCCGGCCGGTGGAGCGGCGCTGCAGCTCGGAGGCGAGCTTGACGCGCTGCGCCTCCCCGCCGGACAGGGTCGTGGCGGGCTGGCCGAGCCGGACGTAACCCAGGCCGACGTCGTTCAGCGTCTTGAGGTAGCGCTTGATCGACGGGATCGCGTCGAAGAAGGCCAGGGCCTCCTCGATCGGCATGTCGAGCACCTCGGAGATCGTCTTGCCCTTGTAGTGGACCTCCAGGGTCTCCCGGTTGTATCGCGCCCCGTGACAGACCTCACACGGCACGTAGACGTCCGGCAGGAAGTTCATTTCGATCTTGATGGTGCCGTCGCCCGAGCAGGCCTCGCAGCGGCCGCCCTTGACGTTGAAGCTGAACCGGCCCTTCTGGTAGCCACGGATCTTGGCCTCGGTGGTCTGCGCGAACAGGTCGCGCACCTTGTCGAAGACACCGGTGTAGGTCGCCGGGTTGGAGCGGGGGGTGCGGCCGATCGGCGACTGGTCCACATGGACGACCTTGTCGACGAGGTCCATCCCGTTGACCCGCGCGTGGCGGCCGGGAACGGTGCGCGCGCCGTTCAGCTCCTTGGCCAGGGCGTTGTAGAGGATGTCGTTGACCAGTGTGGACTTGCCCGACCCCGAGACGCCGGTGACCGCGGTGAACACCCCGAGGGGGAACTCCACGTCCACGCCCTTGAGGTTGTGCTCGCGGGCGCCCTTCACCGTGATCTGCCGCTTCCTGTCGCGCTTGCGGCGCTTGGCGGGGATGGTGATGGTCTTGCGGCCGGACAGATAGGCGCCGGTCATCGAGTCCTCTGAGGCCAGCAGGTCCGCCACCGTGCCGGAGACGACGACCTGACCACCGTGCTCGCCCGCGCCGGGGCCGATGTCCACCACCCAGTCGGCGGCGGCGATGGTGTCTTCGTCGTGCTCGACCACGATGAGCGTGTTGCCCATGTCACGCAGCCTGAGCAGGGTCTCCAGCAGTCGCTGGTTGTCGCGCTGGTGCAGGCCGATGGACGGCTCGTCGAGCACGTAGAGCACGCCGACCAGGCCGGAACCGATCTGGGTGGCCAGCCGGATGCGCTGGGCCTCGCCACCGGCGAGAGTGCCGGAGGCCCGGTCCATGGTCAGATAGTCCAGGCCCACGTCCAGCAGGAAGCCCATCCGGGCGTTGATCTCCTTGACCACCCGCTCGGCGATGTGCATGTCCCGGTCGGACAGCTTCAGACCGGCCAGGAACGCGGCGCACTCACCGATCGACATCGCCGAGACGTCGGCGATCGAGCGGTCGTCCACCGTGACCGCCAGCGAGACCGGCTTGAGCCTGGCCCCCTTGCAGGCCGGGCACGGGATCTCCCGCATGTAGCCTTCGTATTTCTCCCTCATGCCGTCGCTCTCGGACTCGGCATGACGGCGCTGCACCCAGGAGATGGCCCCCTCGAAGGTGGTGTAGTAGGAGCGCTGGCGGCCGTAGCGGTTGCTGTAGCGGACGTGGACCTGCTCGTCGTAGCCTCGCAGCAGCGCGTTCTGGACCTTCTTGGGCAGCCTCTCCCACGGGGTGTCGAGACCGAACCCCATCGCCAGGCCGAGCGCCTCGATGAGGCGGACGAAGTAGTCGCTGGTGTGGCCGCCCGCCCAGGGGGAGATCGCGCCGTCGCCCAGGGTCTTCTCCGGATCGGGGACGATCAGCTCGGGGTCGACCTCCATCCGCACCCCCAGGCCCGTGCATTCCGGGCAGGCGCCGAAGGGCGAGTTGAAGGAGAACGACCGGGGCTCCAGCTCCTCGAACGAAAGATCGTCGTAAGGGCAGTAGAGGTGCTCGGAGTAGAAGCGCTCGCGGTTCGGGTCGTCGTCGGGGAGGTCGACGAACTCCAGCGTGATCGTGCCGCCCGACAGCTGCAGGGCGGTCTCCACGGAGCCGGTCAGACGGCTGCGGGCGCTCTCCTTCACCGCGAGCCGGTCGACGATCACCTCGATGTCGTGCTTCTCCTGCTTCTTCAGCACCGGCGGCTCGTCCAGCCGGACCACCGTGCCGTCGACGCGGGCCCGGGCGAAGCCCTTGGCCTGGAGCTGGCTGAAGAGGTCGACGTATTCGCCCTTGCGGCCGCGGATCACCGGGGCGAGCACCTGGAAGCGGGTGCCCTCGGGAAGCTCCATCACCCGGTCGACGATCTGCTCGGGGCTCTGCCTGGCGATCGTGCGCCCGCACTTCGGACAGTGCGGCTTGCCGATGCGCGCCCAGAGCAGTCGCAGGTAGTCGTAGACCTCGGTGATCGTGCCGACCGTCGAACGCGGGTTGCGGCTCGTCGACTTCTGGTCGATCGACACCGCGGGCGAGAGCCCCTCGATGAAGTCGACGTCGGGTTTGTCCATCTGCCCGAGGAACTGGCGGGCGTACGCCGACAGCGACTCGACATAGCGACGCTGGCCCTCGGCGAAGATGGTGTCGAAGGCCAGGCTGGACTTGCCCGAACCGGACAGTCCAGTGAAGACGATCAGAGAGTCTCGCGGAAGGTCCAGCGAGACGTCCTTGAGGTTGTGTTCACGTGCGCCACGCACGATGAGGCGGTCAGCCACAGCAGTCCCGACGTCGATGTAGAGGGTTAAGAAGCGGTCGCGGGAAGACTAGCGACGGGGTCCGACAATTTTGCGGAGCAACGTCCGGGGCCCAGGGTTTCCCCGCCCTCTCCAGGGTACGGCCTTCCCGCGAGCCCAACAGGGCGCTTGACGTTTCAACTGCGTGAACACGATCGTTTATGCCCTGACCTGATCGCCACTTGAGCGATGGAGTAGAGATGAACGTCATAGACACATTCCAGGCGGAGCTGGCCGCCTCCACCAATCATCTCCTCGCCACCGTCGCCGGGCTGTCCGACGCCGACGTCGCCGCCCCCTCCAGGCTGCCCGGCTGGACCCGGGGACATGTCCTCGCCCACGTCGCCCGCAACGCCGACAGCCTCGTCAACCTGGCGAACTGGGCCAGGACCGGTGTCGAGACCCCCCAGTATCCCAGCCAGGAGGCGCGTGACGCGGGGATCGAGGCGGGAGCCGCACGGCCAGCGAAGGAGCAGCTGGCCGACCTGGAAGACAGCGCGGCGCGGCTGGCCGAGGCGATCCGCGCGGTGCCCGCCGAGAGATGGACGACGATGGTCGGCGGCATGCGCCCGCCCGGCCACCCGGCCTGGTACACGCTGGTCCGCCGGCTTCGCGAGGTCGAGGTGCACCACGTGGACCTGGGCGCGGGTTACGAGTGCGCCGACTGGCCGGAGGCGTTCGTCCGCAGGGACCTGCACGACACGATGGTGGCGTGGCCGCACGACCTCAGCACGGTCAGCGAGATCATCGTGGAGGAGGTCAAAGACGGTGACAAGCATCACCAGGTCTGGTCCGGACTCGGATCGGGGCCGGTGGTGCAGGGCGACGCCTGGAGCCTGCTGGGGTGGCTGACCGGTCGCTCACCCGGAGCGGGCCTTAGGGTGATGCCGGAGGGGGCCGCGGGCAACCGGCCCGCCGCGGCCGGGCCGCTGCCCGCTCCGCCGCCGTGGTTGACCAGGCTCGCGCCCTCGCACCTTCCCGCCGCTCCCCCGGAGGAGTATCCATGACCTACACAGGTGACGTGCGCGTCGGCGGCCCCGCCGACGTGCGCGAACTGCCCGCCCTGACGATCTCCAAGCTGGCCGTCGGCCCGTTCGACAACAACGCCTACCTGATCCGGTGCAACGAGACCGGCGACGGCCTGCTCATCGACGCCGCCGCCGACGCCGACCGGCTGCTGGCGCTCGTCGGCGACCGGCCGATCAGCAAGATCGTCACCACCCACCAGCACGGCGACCACTGGCAGGCTCTGGAGCGGGTCGCCAAGGCGACGGGCGCGACGGTGATCGCCCACCCGCTCGACGCGGCGGCGCTGCCCGTTCCGGTGGACCTGACGGTCGAGCACGGCGACGGGGTGACGGTCGGTGTGGTCACCCTGGAGGTGATCCACCTTCGGGGGCACACTCCGGGCTCGATCGCCCTGCACTACCCCGGCCACCTGTTCACCGGCGACTCGCTCTTCCCCGGGGGCGTGGGCAACACCAACAAGGACCCGGAGCGGTTCACCCAGCTCTTCACGGACGTGTCGGAGCGGATCTTCGATCGGCTGCCCGACGAGACCTGGGTCTACCCCGGGCACGGCAAGGACACCACGCTGGGCGCCGAGCGCCCGTCCCTGCCCGAGTGGCGCGAGCGCGGCTGGTAGCCCCTCCGGTACGGCTGGCGCCCGGAGCGTCAGCCGTCCGACCGGCTCCCGAGAACCCGGACGATCCGGTCGGCCACCGCCGACAGATCCTCCACCCGCCCGACCACATCGCCCCACGACCACCGGTAGAACCAGCCCGCGGGCAGCGGCACGCAGTCGACGGTCTCGTTGAACAGCGCCGCATCGGGATCGTTCACCCGCAGCGACGGCGGGCTCTGCCTGAGCGTCACGCTCATTCCCCTGAGTTCCAGCTCCCGGGCGAGCTTTCCGAGGAAGTAGGTGCGAGTGTGCTCGCGTGGCTCAGCTGCCATCATGTCTAGCGAGACTAGCCGGGTTTGTCCGCCGGGTAAGCCGATCCCCTTCACCGGCGGGGAAAGCCGGCTCCCACGTCGCGCGACGGCGGTGCCGGAACGACGCACCCGCCGGCGAACTCCGGCGGGTGACGTCCTCACGCGCGTCCACGGCGTGAACCGGACGGACATCGGCGCAGGCCGTCCGCGCCGAGGACCGTGATCTGTCAGCCGACGCGCTCGGCCTCTCTGCGCTCCTTGCGCTTTTCCCGCTTGAACATCAGGATGCGCAGCGGGATGGCGGACACCATCGCCACCTGCATGGCCGCGCCGACCTTGATCAGCGTGTCGCCACCGGCCAGGCCCGCGGCCCAGATCGTCAGGCAGGCGACGTTGATCATCATCCAGGCGAGCACGGCGGCCGCCAGGTTGCCCTTGGGCTTGGGGTACTCGATCCGGCTCACCATGAGGTAGGCCACGCCGAAGATCGGCAGCATCGCCAGCTTCGACGGTGGGAGCAGCAGGACGATCGCGACCACGGTCATGGCGCCCATCGGGATGGGCAGACCCATGAAGTCACCGCTCTTGGTCTTCACACAGGCGAAACGGGCGAGCCGGATGACTCCGGCCAGCAGCACCGACGCCGCGGCGACCATCACGAGCGGGAACGGGACCTGCGGGGTGAAGCCGGCCCACATGACCACCATGAAGGCGGGGGCGAAGCCGAAGCTGATCACGTCGGCGAGATTGTCCAGCTCCGCACCCATGGCCGAGGCGCGGAACTTGCGCGCCACCAGGCCGTCGAACAGGTCGCAGGTGGCGCCGATCAGCAACAGCACCACGGCGGTGCCGAAGAACCGGGGATCGGCCACGAAGGGCTTGCTCTCCTGGAGCGCGCGGATGGCCGACCAGGCGATCACACAGACGGCCAGGAAGCCGCACAGCGCGTTGCCGAGCGAGAGGGAGTCAGCCGCCGAGAGCCGAAACGCCTTGCCGACGGGCCCCTGGGGCTCGTCGTCCGTCTCGTCCATCGGCCAGCTGGCGTCAGCCGTGGTCAAGAGCCGTCACCCCCGCGACGGTCTTCTGGCCGACCGACACGGCGGGAGCGATTCCCTCGGGCAGATAGACATCGACCCGGGAGCCGAACCGGATGAGGCCGATCCGCTCCGCCCTGTCCACCTTCGCGCCCGCCGCCAGGTAGGGAACGATGCGCCGCGCGACCGCGCCGGCGATCTGGACCAGCTCGATGTCGCCGAGCGCGGTGTCCAGGTGCCACACGACCCGTTCGTTCTTGTCGCTGTCCTTGTTGAAGGCGGGCAGGAACCCTCCGGCCACGTGCTCCACGGAGGTGACCGTACCGGCCAGCGGCGCGCGGTTGACGTGCACGTTGAGCGGGCTCATGAAGATGGCCACCCTCGTGCGGCCGTCCGGCCACGGGTCGATGCTCTGCACCACGCCGTCCGCGGGAGACAGGATCCGTGCGGGACCCGGCACGCGCTCAGGATCGCGGAAGAACCACAGCATGCCGCCGGTGAGCGCGGTCAGCGGGACCGCCGCCAGTGCCCAGCGCCGGTCACGGCGGCTGAGCAGCGAGGTCGCGGCGGCGGCGGCCACAGTCGGGAGTAACCACGGGGAGACGCCACGTGCCAGCCGTATCCGGCCGGACTGATGGCTTGCTGAATCGTGGGACACAGGGAACCTTTTGTGATGTCTTGCGGCATTAGACCGGTATGTCTACCTACCCTGAGGCAGGATGCTACCTATCTCTCAGCCCTTATATGGCGGAACGAGACAAGCAAACAGCCTCAACCGCCAATCCGCTAGCCCTGCTTGGCACCGGCGGAGGTGGTGACTTCCTTGCCTTCACGGCCGTCACGCCGAAGTTTGACCAGGCTGACCACGGTGGTGATCACCATGGTGACGCCGATGACCGACAGCGACAGCCAGATCGGCACCTCGGGTGCCCAGGAAACGCCGCTGGCGTGCAGCGCCTCGAGAATCAGCTTAACCCCGATGAAACCGAGGATGAACGCAAGACCATAGCTGAGGTAGACCAGGCGCTGCAGCAGACCGCCCAGCAGGAAGTAGAGCTGGCGCAGGCCCATCAGGGCGAACGCGTTGGCGGTGAAGACGATGAAGGCGTCGGTGGTGAGACCGAAGATCGCGGGAATCGAGTCGAGCGCGAACAGCAGGTCGGTGGTGCCGATGGCGACCATCACGATCAGCATCGGGGTGACCATGCGCTTGCCGTCGACCTTGACGATGACCTTGGAACCCACGTAGTCGTCGGTGTGCGGCAGTGCCCGGCGAGCCCAGCGCAGGACCGCGTTCTCGTTGAAGTCGTCCTCGTCCTGACCGTGCTGGCGGACCAGCTGCACCGCGGTGTAGATCAGGAACACCCCGAAGACGTAGAACAGCCAGCTGAAGCGCGACAGCGCGGCGGCGCCGAGGGCGATGAACATGCCTCGCATGACCAGAGCCATCACGATGCCGACGAGCAGCACCTTGTGCTGGTAGATCTTCGGAACCGCGAAGCGGGTCATGATGACGTAGAAGACGAAGAGGTTGTCGACGCTCAGGCTGTATTCGGTGAGATAACCGGCGAAGAACTGGCCGGACGAGGTCGGTCCCGCGAAGACCCACAACAGGACACCGAAGATCACCGCGAGCGTGACGTAGAAGCCGACCCAGATGCCGGCCTGCTTCATGGAGAATTCCCGGGGCTCCCCCCGATCGACGATCCAGAGATCGAATGCGAGGACCACGAGGAGACCGCCGATGACGGCGATCCATGCCCACACAGGAATAGTCACAGCTGAAAACCTCCGGCGGCGCGCACGACTGACTGCCGGAGGTCTCTCCCGCCCGCTCGAACCTTCCGCGGACCGACAGCCCCGGGGGCCTCGTGGAGCGAGGCGACACCGTGATGACGAGACTGCCGCGAAGGGATACTCCCCCCCTACCCACGCAAGTATAGGTGTGGGTCTTGATGGCGCCTAATCCAACAATCAAGCGCAGCCCGATGTTCCCGGCTTTTCATCCGGCGGAGACGGCGGCGTAAGCCGTCAGCACGGCCTCCAGAGCCTCTTCCTGCCCCGGCAGTTCCCGGCCCCGCCGGACGGCCGCCCCGGTCATGACCTCCACGAGATCGTCGTCGGCCAGCATCCTCCCGACCGCGTCGCGCATCGCGGCGACGTCCCCGTACGGCACGAGCAGCCCCGCCTCGCCCACCATCGCCGGGATGCCGCCCACGGCGGTGGCGATGACCGGTGTCCCCGCCCGCAACGCCTCCTGCACGTTGAGCGGCTGCCCCTCCCAGCGGCTCGGCACCAGCAACGCCCTCGCCACCTCCAGGAGGTCCGCGATGTCGCCGCGGTCTCCCAGCAACCGCACCGGCAGATCCTCCCGGTCGATCCGCTCCTGCAACTCCCCCCGCAACGGCCCGTCCCCCGCGACCAGGAACACCGGTGTCCGCGCGGAAGCCGTACCGGCGGCGAAGGCGCCCGCGACGTCGAGCAGGGTCTCCAGACCCTTCTGCTGGGCGAGCCTGGCGACGGTCAGGAAGGCGGGACGGTCACCCACGCCGAGCTCCGCCCGGGTCTCCTCCGGCTCACGCCCGGACGAGACCAGGGCAGGCGCCGGGACGACGGCCGCCTCGACGTGCCTGGCCCCCAGCCCGGCCATCCGCTCCCCCAGGTCGGGAGAGACCACCAGGACCAGATCGGCGCGACGGGCGACGATCCGTTCGAGAACGCCGTAGACGGCGCCGATCGCACCACCCGCGGTGGCGGCGTTGTGAAGGGTCACCACCAGGGGGGTGCGGGTTCCGGTCAGGGCGAGCGCGGCCAGCGCACCGGCCCGCAGCCCGTGAGCGTGTACGGCATGCGCCCCGCGCAACGCCCGCAGCTCCCGCACCGCCCGGAGGTCGTTGAGCGGATGAGGCCGGTCCGAGATCGGCACGGGCACGAACCGCGCCCCCAACCGGCTGAACGCGAACTTCTCCCCGGTGGCCGGCGGCCCCGCCACGACCACCCGGTGGCCCCGGCGCACCAGACCTCCGGCCAGCATGGCCACATGCCGTCCGACCCCGCCCGCGCTGGTCCCCAGGACGAACGCCACCCGTGATCCCGAGTCAGTCATCGCTAATGGTCCCCCTCCGAAGCGGGCACTCGTCTGAGCCGTCCCAGCAGCATCTGGGCGTCCGGCCTGTCGATCACCGCGGCCACGGCCGCGAACACCACCGCGCCGGCCGCCGCGGCTCCCAGTCCGACCACCACGCACATCGCTCTCGACACGTCGCCGAAGGCCGTGACGACGGCCAGGCCCGCCCCGTAGGCGGCGATCCCGCCGAGCACGGTGGCGAGCAGGGCACGCCACGTCCCCCCCATCGCCGCCGCGCCCCTGGCTCTGAGCACCCCGAGCGCCAGCAGCACCCCGCCCACGGTCATGCCGGCGGTGCTGCCCAGCGCCAGCTGTCCCACCACGTCCACCGGACGGGCGGCGGCATGGGCCAGCAGGATCTGAGCCGTCAGCGCGACCCCCCACCCGGCCACCGAGGCGGCCGCTGCCGACCGGCCCCGGCCGCAGGCGTACAGGACCCGCGCAAGATGGAGCATCAGCGCGTACCCGACCAGGCCCGGCGCGAACAGCGCGACGGCCACCGCCATCTCCGGGGGGTTCCCCCCGGCGGTGCCCTCCAGGAACACCCGGGACACCGGCATGGCGACCGCCGCCATCACCCCTGCCGCCAGGCCCGTCACCAGCAGGATCATCCGCGTGGTGGAGGAGGCCAGGCTGTCGAAGCCGGCCAGGTCCCCGTCGGCGGCGCGGGTGGACAGCACCGGGAAGGAGCTCGTGGCGATCGGCACCACGAGCACGGCGAAGGGAAGCTGGTACAGCGCCCAGGCGTAGGTGTAGACGCTCGGCCCCCCCGCCCCGCCCAGTTCGTTGGTCAGGAAGACCACGACGGTCAGCGTGATCTGCTGGGCGACGAGCACGGCGAGGCCCGCGGTCGCCAGCCCCCTCGCGCGGGCCGCGACCCCGGGAGGAAAGGACAACGTGGGCCGCAGCCGCAGCCCGAGCCGGGCCACCGGGACGATCACGGTGAGCACCATCGCCGCCGCGGCGATCGTCGCGCCGAGGGAGAGCGCCAGCTGCCCCGCCGTCGTGAGCTCCGACAGCTCGTCGGCGGCTTCACCGGCGAGCGGCTCGAACACCAGATAGGAGGCGACGATGAGGAGGCTGGAGACCAACGGCGCCAGGGCGGGCCCCATGAACCGCCGGTGGGCCTGGAGCACGCCGTACAGGACCACCGCGAGCCCGAAGAAGATCATCCGGGGGGCGAACACGACGAGCATGCTCGTGCCCACCTCGACGACCTGGGAGACGTCACAGTCCTTGACCCGCCCGACCAGCAGCGTGACGATCGGCCCGGCGAACCCCGCGATGAGCAGCGTCAGCGGCACCAGGACCAGCATCACCCAGGTGAGCAGTGCCGACGTGATCCGGCCCGCCTCCGCCCTGGCCCGGGGATCCTCCTCGGCCCGGGACGCGGCCGAGGCCAGCACCGGCACCACCATCCCGGCCAGGGCGCCGCCGGCCACCAGCTCGAAAACGATGTTGGGCACGTAGTTGGCGGTGTTGTAGGCATTGCCGAGACAGGAGTTGCCGACGGTTTCCGACTGAACGAGATAACGGCCAAATCCAACAATCCGGGCCGCCACGGTCACGACTCCGATGAGGAGCGCCGCCCCGGCGACCCCCTGCCCGATCTTTTTGATCATCAGCTGGCGGGCGCCTGCTCCACGGGACGACGGCCGAACATGTCGATGCGGTTGAGCACGGGGTTACCGGCGATGACCCTGGTGAAACTGATCTTCTCCGAGGCCGCGGTCAGCGCGACCACGGTGCCGAGCACGGCAAGGCGGCCGGGGCGGCCCAGAGTGACGGCCGCGGCCAGGCCGAGCAGCGCGCCCAGCGCGTTCGCCCCCGCGTCTCCCAGCATCGCCCGCTCTCCGAGGTCCTCGGGCAGGAGCGCGGCGGCGGCGCCGATCGGCAGCGCGGCCAGGGTCGCCGACGCCGGGGCGTTCCTGCGGAGCGCCGCGGCGAGCAGAGGCGCGCCGGTGAGCAGGCCGACCTTGATGGCGCGGCCGGGGCGCAGGTCGAACAGGTTGGCCAGGTTGGCGCTACCGGCCACCAGTGCGCCGTTGACCGCGATGTCGACGGGGCCGCGGGAGGTCAGCACGGCCGCGGCCAGGCCCGTCACGCCGATGCCGAGGATCTTCACGGCACCGCTGGTCACCTCGCCCTTGGACAGGGCGCTCAGGTGTCCCCGGAACCCCTTGGAGGACGTGGCACCGTACAGGTCGTCATAGGCGCCGAGGCCACCGCTGCCGGCCACGGCCAGCAGGACGGCCGCGCGGATCTTGGCGGGCAGGCCCGGGACCACGGCGGCGGCCGCACCGGCACCCGCGACGAAGGCCGGGCCCTCAAGCAGGGTGATCGGTTCGTCCCGATGGTTGGTCCGGTTCCAGGTCTCCAGGTCGCCGACCGGCGGTCGGCGGGTGAAGGCCGCATAGGCGGCACGAGCGGCCGCCGCGCCGAGAAGAGCACCGGCCAGGGCACCGAGAAAAGCGCGACGAGCCATCGGGTCATCCTCCGGAAGTGGCCGTGGGGGCAGGGGACACGCTGGGCTCGGCACCCGAGACACCGGGGCCGATGCCGTACTGACCGGCGGTCCCGGACAGTTGCTCCCGCAGAGCGTAGACCACCGCGACACGGCCCACGGGCATATCGGCGTTGTCCACGGTGGAGACCTTCTCCGCGGCGGCGTCCTCGCGCAGCGCGGCGACCACCCCACCGGCCGTGGCGGCGGGCAGCGTGCCGGTGAGCACCGCGCCCCGCCCGGCCTCGTCCAGGCCCGCGGCCATCGACATGATCGCACCCGTCTGCTGCGCGACGGCCTCCCCGGCGTACGGCTCCGCGGGTGCGATCAGCACCGCCAGCTCCGCACGCTTGACGGGCTGGTCGGCGATGGTGAGCAGGCCCTCACGCTGGAAGGCGCCGAGGACGTCGGCGGTGACCGGGGTCTCCTTGCCCACCTGCGCGGGGTCGCCTGTCATGATCGCGTTGGCGAGCATCTCCGCCGCCCTGTCGTACGGCTTGCCCTCGGACGGAGTGATCAGATCCGTGAGCTTGGCGCCGGTGGCCACCTTGCCGACCGAGCCCACCTGGCTGACGTCAACGTATTTCTCGGTGAGAGCGATCCTGCCGGTCACCGTCGCCCCGGACTCGGAGATCGTCTGCTCCACCGCCTCACGCGTGCTCGACGCGGCACCGGGAGCCTCCACGATCACCACGCGCTCCCCGGTCAGGACACCCTGGACGAGCTGGGAGCCGTGGGCGGCGACGAACCTGTCGTTCGCCACCTGCCGCTTCTGCAGGGCCTCCAGCTCGGTGCGGTATTCGTCGTTTCTCACACGGAGCTGGTTGGCGAGGGACTCGGCCGCCTTGATGGCCGGTTTCTCCAGGAAGGTGGTGCCCAGCACGATGCCGACCGACAACGCGAGAAAGATCGCGACGATGGAGACGAGGTGATAGCGGAAATCGATCACGAGAAGAGTCCGACCAGCCAGAAGATGAAGCCGTTCCAGAGATCCCGCACGCTGTCGACCCAGATCTTGCCCACCGGGGAGAAGAAGACCGCGACTCCCATGGTGATCAACGCGGTTACGACGAGCAGGAGCAGGGACGGGGTGGAAATCCGGCTCCGATAGAGCCGGCTGACGCCCTTGGCGTCGATGAGCTTGCTGCCCACCCGGAGCCGGGTGAGGAAAGTGCTGGCCATACCCGAACGGCCCTTGTCGAGAAACTCCACCAGGGTCGCGTGGGTGCCGACGGCGACGATCAGGTCGGCGCCCTTGTCGTCGGCGAGCAGCATGGCGATGTCCTCGCTGGTGCCGATCGCCGGGAAGATCACGGCGTCGCGTCCGAGCTGCTGGACCCGCTCCAGGCCGGGGGCCCTGCCGTCCCGGTAGGCGTGCACGACCAGCTCGGCACCCGAGGTGAGAGCCTTGGTGGACACCGAGTCGAAGTCGCCGACGATGATGTCGGGCATGTAACCGGCTTCGATGAGCGCGTCGGCGCCCCCGTCCACCCCGATCATGATCGGGCGGTATTCCCGGATGTAGGGGCGCAGCGCCGCGATGTCCTCCTTGTAGTGGTAGCCACGCACCACGATGAGGACATGGCGCCCCTCCATGACGGTCTGGATGTCGGGCACGCCGACCCCGTCGATGAGAAGGTCGCGCTCGCGGCGGACGTATTCCATGGTGTTGGCCGCGAAGGCCTCGATCTGGACGGTCAGCCCGGCTCGTGCCTCGGTCATCGCGGCCTCGACGGACTCGGCCGTCTGCACGTCGCCCTTGCCGATCGGTTCCTCTTCGAGATAGACGACCCCGTCGTGCACCCGGATCAGGTCGCCGTCCTTGACCCGCTCGAACAGCTCGGGGGTGGCGCTGTCGATGAACGGCACCCCGGCCTCGACGATGATCTGCGGGCCCAGGTTGGGATAGCGGCCGCTGATGCCCGCGGCAACGTTGACCACGCCTGCCGCACCGCATGCGACAAGCGCCTCCGCGCTCACCCGGTCAACGTCAACGTGATCGATAATCGCGATTTCCCCGGCCTGGAGGCGCTTGGTCAGCCTCTTGGTCCGCCGATCGATTCTCGCCACTGCCGTCACCCCGGGAAGGTCCGCGACCTTCCTTTGGCGGAGGTAACCGGTGAGCCTGCTTTGAAGCCCGTCTATCGGCACCTTCATCATGACCATCCTGCCAGAGGGAATGACCGGGCGAGCCAAGCAGTCAACGGTGTGTCAGATTCGTCACTGCGGTTCCCCACGCGGTTCAGCTCCCCCGAGCTATCCAAAACAGTCCTCGTTACGCCTTCTCACGCCTTGTCCGCGGCGGCGATCGCCAGAAGCTCCTCCGCGTGCGCGCGGCCCAGCTCGGAGTCCTCCAACCCGGCGAGCATACGGGAGAGCTCCCTCGCCCGGCCGGTTTTGTCGAGCGCGACCACGCCGCTGCGCACGACGCTGCCGTCGCCGGCCTTCTCCACGACCAGGTGCTGGTCGGCGAAGGCCGCCACCTGAGGCAGGTGAGTGACGACTATCACCTGGGCGGTGCGGGCCAGCCGGGCCAGCCGGCGGCCGATCTCGACCGCGGCCTTGCCGCCCACACCCGCGTCGACCTCGTCGAACACGAACGTCGGAACCGGATCGGCACCGGCGAACACGACCTCGATGGCGAGCATCACCCGGCTCAGCTCACCGCCGGAGGCCCCCTTGTTCAGCGGCAGGGGCGGCGAGGCGGGATGCGGGGACATGCGCAGCTCGACCTCGTCGACGCCGTGCGGGCCGAAGTCGTCGGCGGCGGTCAGGGCGACCACCACCCGGGCGTGCGGCATGGCCAGCGCGGTGAGCTCCTCGGTGACGGCCCGACCGAAGCGCTCGGCGGCGGCGGCGCGGACCCGGGTCAGCTCGGCGGCCAGCTCGGTGAGGCGTCCGGTGAGTTCTTCGTGCTCGCGGGTGAGGTCGGCGATCCGCTCGTCGTCGCCTTCGAGCTCGGCGACACGCCGGGCGGCCTGCTCGGCCCAGGCGAGCACCGCGCCGGTGTCCTCACCGTATTTGCGGATGAGGTGGGTGAGCACGGCCTGGCGCTCCTGCACGGCCCCGAGCCGGACCGGGTCCGCCTCGATCGACTCGGCGTAGGCGGCCAGCTCGGTTGCGACATCGGAGATGAGATAACCCGCCTCGGCGAGCCGGTCGGCGATCCCGGCCAGCGCCGGGTCGAAGTCGCGCACCGCCTCGACGGCCGCGCGCGCCCGGCCGACCAGCGCGATGGCGTCCTGCATGGCCTGCTCGCCGGACATCGGGTCGCCGAGCAGCGCCTGGTGCGCCGTCTCCGCCGCGCTCCTGAGGGAGTCGGCGTGGGCGAGCCGCTCCTCCTCCTCCCGGAGCTCGGCCTCCTCCCCCAGCTTGGGCTCGGCCCTCTCGACCTCCTCAAGCCCGAACCTGAGCAGGTCGGCCTCCTGAGCGCGCTCCCGGGCCCTGGTGGTGAGTTCTGCCAGCTGGTCGGCGATCTGCTTGTGACGCTTGTAGGCCTGCCCGTAGGCGCGCAACGGCTTGACGAGGTCCTCACCCGCGTAGCGGTCGAGGGCCGCGCGCTGGCGGCCGGGCTGGAGCAGGCGCTGCTGGTCCATCTGGCCGTGCACGGCCACCAGGTCTTCCGCGAGATAGGTGAGCGTGCCCACCGGGACCGTGCGGCCGCCCAGCCAGGCGCGGCTGCGCCCCTCGGCGGAGACGGTGCGCGCGATGATCAGCGCACCGTCCTCGACCTCACCCCCCAGGTCCTGCACCTGCTGGGCCACCCGGCCCTCCGGGTCGACCACGAGGGTGCCCTCCACGGTGGCCCTGTCCGAGCCGGGACGGACACGAGCCGGATCGGCCCGCCCGCCGAACAGCAGCCCCAGACCGGTCACCACCATGGTCTTGCCCGCGCCGGTTTCGCCCGTGAGCACGGTGAATCCCGGCGACAGCGCCAGGACGGCCTCGTCGATCACGCCAAGCCCTTGGATACGGACCTCCTCGACCCTGGGTCGCACTGGTCCCTCCTGTCACATCGAATTCACCGAACATCAGTGCGGTGCGCGGGGCACGATCCTACGCGCTCGGAACGACGATCGCCCGAATGAGCTACGGCCGCGCCCGGCCGCGCCATCCCTGCACGGGAAGGTCGAATTTGGCGACCAGCCTGTCGGTGAAAGGCGCCCCGGTGTCCTCCACACCATGTAACCGCGCCAGCCGTACCGGCACTTCCCCACGGCGCACCTCGACCCGCGCACCGGCGGGCAGGTCGAAGCGGCGCCGGCCGTCGCACCACAGCACCGCCCCGGCCGTGTCCTGCTGGACCTCCAGCGCCAGCCTGGAGCGGGGGGAGACCACCAGGGGCCGGGCGAACAGCGCGTGAGCGCTGATCGGCACCAGGAGCAGCGCCTCCACCTCCGGCCAGACCACCGGCCCGCCGGCCGAGAAGGCGTAGGCGGTGGAACCGGTCGGCGTGGCGCAGATGACCCCGTCGCACCCCCAGCGTGACAGCGGCCGCCCGTCGATCTCGGCGACCACATCGAGCATCCGGTCGTTCTTCTCCACGGTCGCCTCGTTGAGCGACCACGTCTCGGCCAGCAGCTGCCCGTTGAGGCGGGCGGTGACGTCAATGGTCATCCGCTCCTCCACGTCATAGCGGCCCTGCACCACGCAGTCGACCGTGACCGCCAGGTCGTCCACCTCGGCCTCGGCCAGAAAGCCGACATGCCCGAGGTTGACGCCCAGCAGCGGCACACCGGCCGGGCGGGCGAGCTCGGCGGCCCGCAGGAGGCTGCCGTCGCCGCCGAGCACGATCATCATCTCGGCGTCCTGGGCCGCCTCCGCGCTCGCGGGCACCACGTCGGCGCCCGCGCACGCGATGGCTTCGGCCTCGGCGTTGAGGATGCGCACGGTCAGTCCCGCGTCCACCAGCCGGCTGATCACCAGCCGAGCGCTGTCGACGGCCGCCGACCGCCCGGTATGGGCGGTGACCAGCACGGTGCGCTTGGTAGTCATGTTCCACTCTTTCGGGGGATGAGTACTACTGAGGGCCCTCTGTCACCGCGCGCTCGATCTCGGCGACGACATCCTCCACCGGCGGCGCGCCTTCTCCCTTACCCAGCCAGATGACGTACTCGACGTTGCCCGACGGGCCCGGCAGCGGGCTCGCGGTGACGCCCCGCACGGTCAGGCCGAGCGTTCGCGCGGCCTCCGCGACATCCTGTACGGCCTGCGCGCGCAACGCGGGGTCCCGGACGACCCCTCCCGCGCCGACCCGCTCCTTGCCCACCTCGAACTGGGGTTTGACCAGCATCGCGAAATCGGCCCGCTCGGCGGCGCACAGAGCCAGGGCGGGCAGCACCAGGCGCAGCGAGATGAAGGAGAGGTCTCCGACGATCAGCGTGGGGGCCTCTCCCACCATGTCCGGGGTCAGGTCCCTGACGTTGACCCGCTCCATGACGGTGACGCGCTCGTCGGTCCGCAGCGACCAGGCGAGCTGGCCGTACCCGACGTCGACGGCGAGCACGTGCGCCGCTCCGTTGCGCAGCAGCACGTCGGTGAACCCTCCGGTCGAGGCTCCGGCGTCCAGGCAACGCCGGCCCGCGACGGTCAGGCCCCGAGGCCCGAACGCCTCCAGCGCGCCGAGGAGCTTGTGCGCCCCGCGCGAGACGTAGTCGGGACCCTCAGCCGCCTCGACGACCACGATCGCCGAGGCGGTGTCCACCTGAGTCGCGGGCTTGGCCGCCACCCGGCCGCCGACGCTGACCCGGCCGGCCTCGATGAGCTGGGCCGCCTGCTCCCGGGAACGGGCCAGTTTCCGGCGTACGAGCTCGCTGTCGAGGCGTGTCCGCCGGCTCACCGGTGCTGGTCCGGGGTGCCGTCCACCGAGGCGAGCGCCTGCTCCAGCCCGGTGAACACCTCCTCGAAAACACCCACGTGCCCCGAGACCGGCATCGCGTCAAGCCGGGCGAGCCCGCCCAACGCGATGTCGACCCGCTCCTCGCCGATCTTTTCCGGCAGGTCCGTCATGCGCCCCCTCCGGAGGTGCTCTTCGTCGTCTTGGTGGTCCTGGTGGTCTTGGTGGTCGCACGGGCACGCGGCGCGCGAGCCGTCTTGCCCGTGGACGCCTTGACCGTATCGGAAGCCGCGGCGCTCGTCGCCTTAGCCTCCTTGCCCGTGTCCCCGGCCGGCGCCTTCTTCCTCGCCGGCACGCTCTTCGCGGGCTTCTCTTCGGCACCGGCCTTCGCCGCCGCACGGCTCGGCGCGGCGGGCTTCCCGGAAGGAGCCTTCGCCGCCGCACGGCTCGCGGCAGGCTTCCCGGAAGAAGCCTTCGCCGTACGGCTCCGCGTGGCCGGGGTTTTGCCGGACTCCTTCTCGACGGCGGCGAGCTTGGCCTCCAGCTCCGCCACGCGTGCCCGCAGGCGATCGATCTCCTCGGTCTCCTCGGTGAGAGCGATGTCGAACGCGCCGAGCAGACGGTTCACCTCTGTCTTGATGATCTCGTCGAGCTGGCTCCGATTTGCCTTACCCGTCGTGACGAGTTCCTTGGCTAGTCTGTCTACCTGGCCGGACATCTGCGACAGACCGGTTTCTCCAGAAGCAAGCAGATCGCGAACTACTTCGCGTGCCTTGCTCGTTGTCAACTCAGTGAGACCCGTAGCCCCTTGCACATACCCCCGCAGCGCTTCGAACACCATGGCAGGAGCCTCCCTCCTCCGGCGCACCCCCGCGTGCCGGACCGCACGTTGTATTCATGTGGAACGCTACCGTCCGTAGATGCAAGGGATTCGGGTCGGTCCGAAACAGAAGGGAGCGCCACGCGATGGCGACCGTCGACGAGTGCCGGGCGGCACTACGCAGACTCGGCGAGCAGTTCGACGAGGTTGACCAGGAGAGCCGTGCCAGGCATGTGGTCGAGCGCAGCATCAGCTGCCATATCAGCGATCTCCGAGTCACCTTCTACGGCCGTATTCATCATGGCGGCCTCGGGCCCTTCGACGACCTGCCCCCCGTCGAAGGCAAACCCGCCGAGGTGAAACTGACCATCGGCAGCGATGACCTGGTCTCCCTGGTCAACGGCGAACTCGACATGGGACGCGCCGTGTTCAGCGGCCGGGTCAAGATCGATGCCAGCTTCGGTGACCTGCTCCGCCTCCGCAAGCTCCTCTGAACGGCCCGTTTCGAGCAATTCCATCAAGTCTGGTGAGGGGACTGCCGGATTTACCCGGCAGGGGAATCGCTTCCCTGTCACGGTTTCTTTGTTTGAAACGGTCAGGGCTTGGCCGTCGCCCACCTCAGCCGAGGGAAGCGAGAAGCCGCTCTCTTCGGGGAGCGGAGGAGTCACTTGAAAAATCCGGTAGCCGTACCCGACCGGCGTCATCGACCGACCCGTCGGGTACGGCCGGAGCGGTGCCGTCAGTGGTGTCCTCTGCCGGAATCCCGGGATCACCGGGTCTTCCCTCAGCCGTCAGGGCGTTCCCTCCCCGAATCACCGGCCTTGCCGCTCATGGAACGAGCGTCGGGAAGCGAGGAGTGAAGCACGGCCTTCACGGCGTCCTCTTCCGCTCGCCCTTCACCTGCGGCCTCCCACGTCGCGGCGCAGGCGGCCCGGAGGCCGTCGAGCGGGTCCCCCTGCCCGTCGAGGCGGAGACGGCCTTCGACCCAACGAGCGATCCACCCCTCGCAGGTCCACCCGCCTTCGCTCCGCAGAACCTGCGGATAAGGCCGGTGCAGGGCCGACAGGTCGGCGGCGACGTATGCGGGCCTGTGCCGGGGAGCGGCTGTCAGCAGGTCGAGCGCGCTTGCCACCCCGGTCAGCACCAGCAGGGAGTCCACTCCCGCGTTGGAAGCTCCCTCGATGTCGGTGTCGAGCCGGTCGCCGACCACCAGGGGGCGTTCGGATCCGGTCCGGAGTATCGACTCGCGGTGCAGCGGCGGCTCAGGTTTTCCCGCGACGATGGGCTCCACCCCGGTCGCGGCGGCGATCACCCGGCTCATCGCCCCGTTGCCGGGCAGTTCGCCCCGGCCGGTCGGCATGGTCAGGTCCGCGTTGGCGGCCACGAAGAGGGCGCCTTGCCGTACGGCCAGCGCGCCCTCCGACAGCAGGCCGTAGGAGAGGTTGGGTGCGATGCCCTGCACCACCGCCACCGGGGCGTCCATGGCGGTGCTGACCGGGCGCAGGCCATGCGCGCGCAGGGCACTGCGCAGTCCCATCCCTCCGACCACCAGCACCGCCGCACCCGGTTCGACCCGCTCGGCCACCAACCGTGCGGCGGCCTGAGCCGAGGTGACCACGTCCTCAGGAGTAGCCGGAGCCCCAAGCTCGCTCAGGTGCTCGGCGATCGCGCCAGATGTACGCGAGGCGTTGTTGGTGACGTACGCAAGCCGCACACCGCGCCTCGCCGCCTCTCGCAACGCCTCAGGGGCCCCTGGCACGGCCTCGCGCCCGAGATAGACCACTCCGTCGAGATCGAGCAGGAGGGTGTCATACGGGTCGATCAGCGTCTCTGTATCCACACGCCCATTTCACCATCCTTGATTTCCTTCTCGCGGCCGAAGCCAGACCCCGGCCCCGTCTCCACCCCCGGTCGGCCGGATCTCCCGCCGGACCTTTCGGCCCGTCGGCGACCGCCGTTCCGGCTGTGGGGACGAGGGTCCGCCCGGCGGTGTTACGCGGCCTCCACCGGTTTCATATCCCGCCATTCCGGTGGCAGGTCCCGGCGACTCGGTGCTTGAGACCGGACAGCCAGGACCTCGACTCCCGTACGACACGTGCCGCGTTTTCTTCCCCGGAGCCGGAGGCTCGGGGTCTCCACACTTGAGAAGCTTCGTCGAGGATCACATCCGGCGGGCACGCAACGTGGCGCGGACGCTCTTCAGCGCCGACACGTAGTGTCTCTGGTCAGGCCGCATGGCGACGGCGATCGCCAGGGGCTCCTGGGCCCCTTCCATATCGCCGGTCCGCCACAGGGCGAGACCGAGACCGAAATAGGCGTAGTCCTCGGCCGGATTGGCATCGATGATCCAACGGAAACTGTCGACGGCGTCGGCGTATTGCCGTGAGTTGAACTGGGCGCGGGCGAGCGCCTCCCGGATGCTTCGCGATTCTGGCTCGGCATCGGCCGCGCGCTCCAGCAGCGCGGCGGCCGCCGCCGGGCTGCCTTCCCCTAGAAGTTTCATCCCTCGTTGAAACCAGTCGTAGACGTCCCCGACCGGAGCGCTCGTCTCAGGGTTGGGGGAATCAGACGGGCCGCTACGTCCTTGGACCATACGTGAGGCCTCCTTCATCGACAGATAACAGATCTGACCGATTCCCTGACAGCTCCGGCACCACCGCGCCATCGGGGCGGTCCCTGGATGTTTCAGGCCTTTATGGCAGCATGCCCTCTATGGCGAATCCTGAACTGCCGGTGCCTGATGGGCTGGTGCTACGCCCGTTTCACGGCGTACGGTTCGCGGTTGATGATCTGGCCGAGGTGACCTCCCCGCCGTACGACCTCATCACGGAAGCCGATGTGCGAGTCCTGCTCGACACACACCCCAACAATGTGGTCCGGCTAATCCTTCCCGGCGCCGACCGCCACCGCTACGCCGAGGCGCGGGAGACTCTGCACGCCTGGCTCTCCTCCGGTGTGCTGGCCGTCGATGAGACACCGGCCGTATATGTCTACGAGCAGCGTGGCCCGGACGTCCTGCAGCGCGGGCTCATCGGCGACGTGGGTCTGGCAAGTCCGGAGCAGCGCATCATCCTGCCGCACGAGAACGTGATGCCCGGACCTGTCGCCGACCGGCTGGCCCTCATGCGCACGACCCAGGCCAACCTGGAACCCATCTTCCTGCTCTATGAAGGCGGGGGCGGCGCCGCGACCCTTCTTGTGGATCAGATCGCCGACTCCCGGCCGCCGCTGGTCGAGGCGGAGACCCGTGACGAGGTCAGGCACCGCCTCTGGGCCATCACCGACCCCGGTGAGCTCGCCTCCCTCAACGCCGATCTCCGCACCCGTCAGGCTCTCATCGCCGACGGCCATCATCGCTACGCCACCTACCTCGCGCTCCAGCACGAGCACCACAGCACGGCCGATGCGGCAACCACGCCTGCCCGTTCCCTGGAACCGGGTCCCTGGGACTTCGGCCTGGCGCTCCTGGTGGACTCCACCTCCTACCCGCCGAATCTGAAGGCCATCCACCGTGTCATCCCGGGGCTGCTGCTCAACGAGGCGGTGGCCAAGGCCAAGAGCGCCTGGCGGGTGCAGGAATACGGCAATCTCGCCGAGGGGCTGGCCGCGCTGGAGGATGCCACGGGACCCGCCTACCTGCTGTCCTCCGGGGATGCGGCGCATCTTCTCACCGACCCGGACCCGGAGCAGCTCGAGCAGGCCATGCCCGCGGACCGGTCCGCCCGATGGCGCGCGCTGAACACCTCCGTCCTCGCGGAGTTCCTCCTGCCCAAGATCTGGGGGATGAACGACGACGAGCAGTCCGTGCGCGTCGTGCACCACGACGCGCACAAGGCCGTACGGCTCGCGCAAGAGTCTGGGGGGACGGCGGTGCTGCTGAATCCGCTTTCGGTCAATGACGTGCTCGCGGTCGCGGCTCAGAAGGAGCGGGTGCCGCGCAAGTCGACCTCCTTCGGCCCCAAACCTCGCACCGGCCTGGTCTTGCGCACATTCGCTCTTGGCTAGGGCACGTTTCGCGAACCATTGCTTACATCTGCTTACATCGCGGAGCGGCATGGCCTTCCTCTCCGTGCCTCCTGGCCGAGTCGTCATCTCGGAGACGGCACCTCCACGCACTGCAGGACAGGCGCCGGCATGCTCTCCTCGGTGGTGTAGGCCGGTCCCGGGCCAAGAAGCCGGAGGGTTTTCTCCTCCTCGGCCGGAGCGCTCTCGGCATGCAGCAAGGACCGCACCGGCCGTGGCGGGGCGGGAGCCGGGACAGGGACGCTCTCATCATCGGTCAGGACCGTGGTGATCCGGCGTTCAAGACGTCTCGCCGAGCGGACCTCGACCTCGTAACCCGAGGATTTGGCGCCTTCGCTCCCCCACCATCGTCGGCGCAGCGCGCCCATCACCTCGACCACGTCATTGGGTAGCCAGTCGGTGGCGGCCGCGACGACATCGGGTTCGAACGACACACACGGAATGGTGTCCACCCGGGTTCCGCGACCGCGGTGCTGCCTTCGGACGATCAGCCGCCAGGCACCGAGCGTGCTTCCGCTCTGCAGCGACCTGACCTTCACCGCTTCGGGCAGGCGACCCACCAGGGTGACCTCGTTTCGGTCCATCGAATCCTCCTTCGATCTCTGCCGATCGAGGATGACTCTTTACGATGTGAGCTATGCCAGGATGGCTCGAACGCCATTCTGGGGAAGCCGGTTCCAGTTCTGAGGTGGCCTGTGGACAACATCACCGCCCTTGGCGGAGACGTCTATGAGATCGACACAAGAATGGCCGGGTACTCCGGCATCACAGCCGGATATCTGATTCTCGGAGATCGCCCCTGCCTGGTGGAAACCGGCACTTCCACCTCAGCTCCGGTGGTGCGCGACGCCTTGACCTCGCTGGGTGTCGGCCCGGACGACCTCGCCACGGTCGTCGTCACACACATCCATCTGGACCACGCGGGCGGAGTCGGCGACATCGCCAAGTTCTACCCGGGTGCGGAGATCGTGGTCCACGAGAAGGGGGCCAGGCATCTCGCCGACCCATCTCGGTTGATGGCCAGCGCTCGGATGGTATGGGGCGACAAGCTGGACACCCTTTTCGGCGAGCTGTCGCCCACCGAAGCCTCACGGATCCGCGCGCTCGGCGATACCGGAGCCATCGATCTCGGTAATGGGCGCACACTGAGCAGTCATTACTCTCCCGGCCACGCCAAGCACCACGTAGGACTGATCGACTCGGGCACCGGCGACCTCTACGTCGGCGACGCCGCCGGGGTCTATCTCCCTCAGACGGGCGACCTGCGTCCCGCCACCCCACCGCCGGACTTCGACCTGCAAACCGCGTTGGACTCGATCGCCCTGTTCAAGGCGCTGGGCCCGCAGCGACTGCTGTTCAGCCACTACGGGCCGGTCACGGACGTGGAGGAAATCCTCGGGCGTTCTGCGGAGGAGTTGCGCATCTGGGTCGACCTGACCCGGCAGGCCCGCTCGGAGGGAATGGACCTGGACCACGCGGTGGCCATGGTCAAGGAGCGCACCCGGGAGCGCTACGCGGCGCTGAAGGCCGACGATGCGACCGCTGAGCAGTTCGAGCTTCTCAGCGGCGCCCCGTCCAACGTGGCCGGAATCCTCCACTGGCTGGATCGGGCCCAGCCGTAGAGCGTCTTCCGTCTCGTTGACGTCCTCCCGGTCCTTGAAGGACCGGGCTTTCCCGCCAAGCCGGGCGGTTCACGATTCGCGGTCCCGCCCGGCCGCTGGAGGACTCCCGCACGGCCCCATTCCCTGGGGTGGTCCGGAAAGCACCACCGGCCTGGTCATCACCGGCCTGGCGGCCTCATCCGGTCCCACCGAACCCGAAAGCCGGGATCAAGGGGCGTTCCCTGTTTCCTCCCCGCCCCGAAGGACGGGAAATCCACACCGCAGGTGCTCGGGTGAACCAGTTGGTTCACCCGAGACGCGAGGGGACTACTTCTTCTTCTCGCCCTCGCCCTTGCCCTTGCCCGCGTCTTCGTCTTCGTCTTCGTCTTCGTCGAGGTCGGCGGAGTCATCGAGAATGTCACCGAAGTCGGGCTCGATGAAGGCCGGGCCGACACCGGTCTCGCCCTTCTCCGCAGCCTTGTCCTCGTCCTTGTCTTCACCCGTCTCTTCGGCGGCGGGAGCCCCGGCTTCCGGAGCGTCGCCGATGGCGGGTTCGTATTCGTCGAGTTCGGCCTCATCCTCAAGTTCGGCGTCGAGGGTCGCGACGTCGTCGATCTCCTCGCTCTCGACCTCGAATTCATCCTCGATCTCTTCGTCGCTGATGAATTCCGTGTCGATGTCCTCGTCGCCCTCTTCGATGTCTTCGATGACGGATCCGGTCAGTTCCGCGTAGCGCTCGGCCGCGTCGGTCTCGCCGTCCTCGTCGAAGGCCATCGCACGTCCGAACCACTCGACGGCAGGGTCTTCATGACCCGCATCGGCCAGGGCGTCGGCGTAGGCGTAGGCGAGACGAGCCGACCAGGGCTGCGGACGCGTGTCACGCAGCTCCGGCAGCCGCTGGAGAGTGATGACCGCTGCGTCGTTCTGGCCAAGGTCCCGGCGGGCACCGGATTCCACGATGGCGAGCTCGATCTTGCCGACCCGATCGAGTCGCTCGGCTTCCTTAGAGCGGACCAGGTCGAGGGCTCGCTCAGGACGGCCGAGACCGCGCTCGCAGTCCGCCATGATCGGCAGGAACGCGTCGGAGCCCGTCATACGGCGAGCTGCGCGCAGGTCGCTGAGCGCCTCTGCGAAGTGTCCTGCGCGGTAGGCGGCGATACCGACGGCCTCACGGATCACACCGATTCGTGCCGCGAAGCGGCGGGCGACCTTGGTGTGCTCGTAGGCCCGCTCCGCGTCGTCCTCGCCAAGGGCCCGCTCGGCCGCCACCAGGTGCCGGGAGATCAGCTCAGCGAGGTCAAGCGGAAGCGAGCGCAGCTCTTCGCGGATCTCCTTGTCGAGTTCCTCCGCGGTGATGTCAGGAGCGAGCGGAGGCAGCTCTTCCCGCTCCCGGCTCGGCGCCTCATCGCGACCGGCAGGCCGGTCGTCGCGGCTGTAACGGGTGCGGGAGCCGGGGCCTTCGCCGCGGAAGCCACCGTCGCGGTCGCCGTAGGAACGTCCGCCACGGTCGTCACGGTTGTAGGAAGGCCGCTGGGCGCTGTCGCGGTCACCGTAGGAGCGGCGCTCACCACCACGAGCCTGGTCGCGATCGCCATAGGAGCGGCGCTCACCACCACCGGGGCGATCGTCACGGTTGAACGGACGACGCTCCCCACCACCAGGACGCGAACCATACTGGCCACGCACCTG